>NZ_JBHVYE010000010.1:0-122995 GCF_042881135.1 Streptomyces sp. NPDC058284 | reverse complement strand
CGGGGGGCGCTGAGCCCCGCGCCGGGGGGGCCGCGCGAGGCGCGGTTGCGGCGGCGCCCCCGCCCCGGGGGGGGGGCCCGGGGGCGGGGGCCGCCCGCCCCCCCCCCCCCCCCCCCGGCGGCAACCGTCACGCCACCGCCTCGCTACAGCACTGGCCGGCTACAGCACTGGCCGGCTACAGCACTGGCTCGCTACAGCACGAGACGGAAGCAGTGCGCCACGCGTCGCGACCCGTCGTCGCCCGGGATCCGCGGGGGAGTGGTGAACGTCTCGGCGAGCTCCATGCCGAGCCGCCGCGTCACCGCGATGGAGCGGGCGTTGTCGGCGACGACCATCGCCACCACGCTCGGTACGCCCACCGCGCGCAGCCGCTCGACCGTGGCCAGGGCCGCCGCCGTCGCGTACCCCTGGCCCCAGGCCGGACGGGCGAGCCGCCAGCCGATCTCGATCTCACCGGTCGGGCCCCAGTTCCGGGGCCAGGGCTGGGCGCCGGTGAAGCCGATCGGCTCACCGGACGCGTCGAGCAGGGTCCACAGGCAGTAGCCCAGTTCGGCGTCGTGTCTGCGCTGCCGGGCGGTCAGCTCCTCGTACGTGGAGAGCTCGGCGGACGAGCCGCCGAAGAACTCCATGACCTCCGGGTCGTCGAAGAGCCGGTGCCAGACGAAGGCGTCCTCGTGGGTCGGGACGCGCAGCTGCACGTCAGGGAGGGGTGGCGCGGGCAGGGTGTCTGTCTGGTCGGTCACGTGTGGCCCTTCGGCTGGCTGATCGGTACCGCCTCATAGACTGCCCATATACCGTGCCGGTCGGCACACAGATTTCGAGCCTTGGGGAGAACCCGCCGTGACCGAGCCCCTCTCCGAACACACAGCGGACGTAATCGTCGTCGGAGCCGGACCCGCCGGTTCGACGACGGCGTACTACCTGGCGAAGGCCGGACTCGACGTACTCCTCCTTGAGAAGACCGCGTTTCCGCGGGAGAAGGTCTGCGGTGACGGGCTCACGCCCCGCGCCACCAAGCAGCTGGTCTCCATGGGAATCGACATCTCCGAAGAGGCGGGCTGGCTGCGGAACAAGGGCCTGCGCATCATCGGTGGCGGGGTGCGGCTCCAGCTGGACTGGCCGGAACTCGCCTCTTACCCGGACTACGGCCTCGTAAGGAAGCGGGACGATTTCGACGAGCAGCTCGCCCGGCAGGCGCAGAAGGCGGGCGCACGTCTGTACGAGCGCTGCAACGTCGGCGAGCCGGTCATCGACGACCGCACCGGCCGCATCACCGGTGTGCACGCGAAGATGGGCGAGGAGAAGACCCCCGTCACCTTCCACGCCCCGCTCGTCGTCGCGGCCGACGGCAACTCCTCGCGGATCTCGCTCGCCATGGGCCTGCACCGCCGCGAGGACCGCCCGATGGGCGTCGCCGTGCGCACGTACTTCACCTCGCCCCGCCACGACGACGACTACCTGGAGTCCTGGCTGGAACTGTGGGACCGCCGCGGGCCCGGCGAGGACCGGCTCCTTCCCGGCTACGGCTGGATCTTCGGCATGGGCGACGGCACGTCCAATGTCGGCCTCGGCATCCTGAACTCCTCCAAGTCGTTCCGCGAGCTGGACTGGCGCGAGGTCCTCAAGGCGTGGTGCGCCTCGATGCCGGAGGACTGGGGGTACACCCCGGAGAACATGACGATGCCGATCCGCGGCGCCGCCCTGCCAATGGCGTTCAACCGCCAGCCGCACTACACCAAGGGCCTGATGCTCGTCGGCGACGCGGGCGGCCTGGTGAACCCCTTCAACGGCGAGGGCATCGCGTACGCCATGGAGTCCGGCCAGATCGCGGCGGACGTCATCGTGCAGGCACACGCGCGTGCCACCCCCGCCCAGCGCGAACTGGCGCTGCTGAACTACCCGAAGACGCTCAAGGAGACGTACGGCGGCTACTACACGCTGGGCCGTGCCTTCGTGAAGCTCATCGGCAACCCGAAGGTCATGAAGATCGCGACCCAGCGCGGCCTGACCCACCCGATCCTGATGCGGTTCACCCTGAAGATGCTGGCGAACCTGACGGACCCGATGGGCGGCGACGCGATGGACCGCATCATCAACGGCCTGAGCAAGGTGGCACCGAAGGCGTAAGCCCAGTGGGCGGTTCGCACAGTACGGTGCAAAATGGACGCATGATATTTATTGCCGTCAAGTTCACCGTCCGCCCCGAGCACAGCGAAAGCTGGCTCGAGCGGACCGCCGCATTCACCTCCGCCACGCGCGCGGAGCCGGGCAACATCTTCTTCGAGTGGTCCCGCTCCGTCGACGACCCGAACCAGTTCGTGCTCCTCGAGGCCTTCGCCGACGGGGACGCGGGCGCCGCGCACGTCAACTCCGACCACTTCAAGGCCGGACTGGAGACGATGGGCGAGCTCATCGCCACGGTGCCGCAGATCGTGAACACCGAGATCGAGGGCAGCGGTTGGTCCGCGATGGCGGAGCTGTCCCCGAAGAACGCCTGAGAAGCCGCCTCAGGGCACGCCAAGGGCCGGAACCCCTCCCGGGGGGTTCCGGCCCTTGTTCGTGGCTCTACGGGGGCGCTAAGAGGCCGTCAGAGGACGCGCACGGCGCCCGAGGCCGGGTAACCCGACAGATCCTGGATGACAACACCCTTGCCGGGGTTGGCGGCGTCCAGGTACTGGCCGTTACCGATGTACACACCGACGTGGTACGCGGAGCCCTTGCCGCCCCAGTACAGGATGTCGCCGACCTGCAGGTTCGAGGTGCCGACCTCGGTGCCCATCGTCGACTGGTCCTGCGAGACGCGCGGGAGGTCCACGCCCGCCTGCTTGAACGCGGCCTGCACGAGGCTGGAGCAGTCCCAGGCGTTCGGGCCCGACGCGCCCATCACGTAGGCGTCGCCGAGCTGCGCCTTGAGGAAGCTGATGACCGTGCCGACGCTGCCACTGGCCGGGGCGTCGACCGTGTCCGAGGCGGAGGGGCCCGAGGAGTCGGACGTGGACTGCGTGGAGAGCGTGGTGCGCTCGGCGGAACGCGACGCGCGCTCCTGAGCGGCCTTCTTCTTCGCCGCGGCCGCGGCCTTGCGCTCGGCCTCGGCCTTCTTCTCGGCCTTGGCCTGGTCTTCCCTGGCCTGCTTGGCGGCCTTGGTGGCGGCCGCGTCCTGCTCGGCGCGCGACTCGTACGTAGCGGCGGCCTGCTGGGTGGCGTCCGCCGACTGCGCGATCTGAGCGGACAGATCAGTCGTGAGCGTGGGCATCTCGATGGTCTCGGACACCGGCTCGGCCGCGTTCGCCGTACCGGCCGCCGCGGCCACTGCCAGGGTGCTGAGGACGCCACCGGCAACTCCGGCGCGCAGGGCAATCTTCGAGGCGCTGCGACGGGGCTTCCGGTGGCTGGGTATGTGAGCGGTGTGGGACATGAGAACAACTGCTAGCAGGGACTCACGGTTCCCTTCAAGAAACGTGTGCTGCGCCACAGTTGCGATTCTCGGCTTTGAATCCCGGGCGTGTCGCTCCTTATTGACGCCGTAACGGGCAATGCGGACAGCGGTGATCACGCCTGTGATCATGGGTTTTCTGCGATACGTCCGAATTGCCCACGGTCTACCACCCGTTGAGTCCGTTGGCCAAGCCCGGCTTATTCACGGAAGTTGCCTCTGTGGCGCAGGTCACATGAGGGTGCTCTTGGGGATCTCCCTGAGATCTCCCTGAGATCTCGCCAAGGCATCCCCGGCGGCCGACGGGTGCTCGTGAATCGGTGCACGCGTCCGCGACCGCCCGGTGCCCGTCCACACCCGTCCGCCTCTCTGCCGCCAAAGTGTGAACGCGCCGCCACTATCAAGCCAGCGCGTCCAGCGCCAATTTGCGTGCAGCGGCCACCTCTTGATAGAGCGACACCTCTCCGACCAGCGGTGACGCGCTGAGATGTCACCTCTAGTGATCACTCGGGCGCTTCACGTACGAAGATCACCGCTCATCCGACTTCATGATCCTTCGTCAGGTGGTGGAGATCACAAAGCCGTTGTCGCACCCCGTGTCGCAGATCACAGACCGGCAGGCATAAGATGCGGGGCAGTTGGGCTTGTGACCTGCTTCACATGTAAGCGATCTTGGGTGGGATTCAGGGCCCGGTCCGACGTAACCGCCAACAGTCAGTGCCGACTGAGAGGAGCGAGGAGCGTGAACGCCTATGCGCCCATCCTCGTGCTGGGAGCCCTCGGGGCAGGCTTTGCGATCTTCTCCGTGGTCATGGCCACGCTTATCGGTCCAAAGCGGTACAACCGCGCGAGGCTAGAGGCCTATGAGTGCGGCATCGAGCCGACCCCGACGCCGGCCGGTGGCGGGCGATTCCCCATCAAGTACTACCTGACGGCGATGCTCTTCATCGTCTTCGACATCGAGATCGTCTTCCTCTATCCCTGGGCCGTCACCTTCGACGCGCTCGGGATGTTCGGGCTCGTGGAGATGCTGCTCTTCGTGCTCACCGTCTTTGTCGCCTACGCGTACGTATGGCGTCGCGGCGGCCTGGAATGGGACTAAGGGTCTGAGGGGTCAAAGAGCATGGGACTCGAAGAGAAACTGCCGAGCGGATTTCTGCTGACCACCGTCGAGCAGGCCGCGGGCTGGATGCGGAAGTCGTCCGTCTTCCCCGCCACGTTCGGCCTCGCGTGCTGCGCCATCGAGATGATGACGACCGGCGCCGGGCGGTACGACATGGCGCGCTTCGGCATGGAGGTCTTCCGCGGCTCACCGCGCCAGGCCGATCTGATGATCGTGGCAGGCCGGGTGAGCCAGAAGATGGCGCCGGTGCTGCGACAGGTCTACGACCAGATGCCGAATCCCAAGTGGGTGATTTCCATGGGGGTTTGCGCATCGTCGGGCGGCATGTTCAACAATTACGCGATTGTGCAGGGTGTGGACCATGTGGTCCCGGTTGACATCTATTTGCCCGGCTGCCCGCCACGCCCCGAGATGCTGCTGGACGCGATCCTCAAGCTCCACCAGAAGATCCAGGACACCAAGCTCGGCGTGAACGCGGAAGAAGCGGCCCGTGAGGCGGAGGAGGCGGCCCTCAAGGCGCTCCCCACCATTGAGATGAAGGGGCTGCTGCGGTGAGCGACGCGCACGACGAGCACCGGAACGGCACCGGCGTACCGGCCCCGCGCGACGAGGGCGGCGAGGTCATCGGCGTACGCAGGGGCATGTTCGGCGCAGGCGACGGCGGTGACACGTCCGGCTACGGCGGACTCGTACGGACCGTCACCCTGCCCGGCGCGACCTCGCGCCCCTACGGCGGCTGGTTCGACGAGACCGCGGACGAACTGGAGGGAGCCCTCGAAGAGCAGGGCCTCGTCCCGGAGAACGCGATCGAGAAGACGGTCGTCGACCGCGGCGAGATCACCTTCCACATCGCGCGCGAGCACCTGGTGCGCGTCGCCCGGACCCTGCGCGACGACCCCGCCCTGCGCTTCGAACTGTGCACGGGCGTCAGCGGAGTGCACCTCCCCGGCGACAAGGGCCGCGAGCTGCACGCCGTCTACCACCTGCGCTCGATCACCCACAACCGGCTGATCCGGCTCGAGGTCACCGCCCCCGAAACCGATCCGCACGTGCCCTCGCTCGTCACGGTCTATCCGACCAACGACTGGCACGAGCGCGAGGCGTACGACTTCTTCGGCCTGATCTTCGACGGTCACCCGGCGCTCACGCGGATCATGATGCCGGACGACTGGCAGGGATTCCCGCAGCGCAAGGACTACCCCCTCGGCGGCATCCCCGTCGAATACAAGGGCGCCCAGATCCCGGCTCCGGACCAGCGGAGGTCGTACAGCTGATGTCTGCCACTCAGGGAACCTCCCAGGCTTCCCCCCGCGAGACGACCGAGGGCACCGTATACACGGTCACCGGCGGCGACTGGGACGAGGTCGTCCGGTCCGCCGCCAAGTCCGACGACGAGCGCATCATCGTCAACATGGGCCCGCAGCACCCGTCCACGCACGGCGTGCTCCGCCTCATCCTGGAGATCGACGGCGAGACGGTCACCGAGGCCCGCTGCGGCATCGGCTATCTGCACACCGGCATCGAGAAGAACCTCGAATACCGCACGTGGACGCAGGGCACGACGTTCGTCACCCGGATGGACTACCTGACGCCGTTCTTCAACGAGACGGCGTACTGCCTCGGGGTCGAGAAGCTCCTCGGCATCGAGGACCGGATCCCCGACCGCGCCTCGGTCATCCGGGTACTCCTCATGGAGCTCAACCGCCTCTCCTCGCACCTGGTGTGCATCGCCACCGGCGGCATGGAGCTCGGCGCGACGACGATCATGATCTACGGATTCCGGGATCGTGAACTCGTTCTCGACCTCTTCGAGCTGATCACCGGCCTGCGCATGAACCACGCGTACATCCGGCCCGGCGGACTCGCCCAGGACCTGCCGCCCGGCACGGTCGACCAGCTGCGCGAGTTCGTGAAGAAGATGAAGAAGAACATCCCCGAGTACGACAAGCTCGCCACCGGGAACCCCATCTTCAAGGCCCGCATGGAGGACGTCGGCTACCTCGACCTCGCCGGCTGCATGGCGCTCGGCGCCACCGGACCGGTCCTGCGCTCCGCCGGCCTCCCGCACGACCTGCGCAAGACCCAGCCCTACTGCGGCTACGAGAACTACGACTTCGACATCCCGACCGCCGACACCTGCGACTCCTACGGGCGCTTCCTGATCCGCCTCGAGGAGATGCGGCAGTCGCTGCGCATCATCGAGCAGTGCGTGGACCGGCTCGCCCCGGGCCCGGTCATGGTCGAGGACAAGAAGATCGCCTGGCCCGCCCAACTGGCCCTCGGTCCGGACGGCCTCGGCAACTCGCTCGACCACATCAAGAAGATCATGGGCACCTCCATGGAGTCCCTCATCCACCACTTCAAGCTGGTGACCGAGGGGTTCCGGGTCCCGCCCGGACAGACGTACACGGCGGTCGAGTCGCCCAAGGGCGAACTCGGCGTGCACGTCGTCTCCGACGGCGGCACCCGCCCCTACCGGGTCCACTTCCGCGACCCGTCCTTCACCAACCTGCAGGCCATGGCGGCCATGTGCGAAGGCGGCCAGGTCGCCGACGTCATCGTCGCCGTCGCGTCCATCGACCCCGTGATGGGAGGCGTCGACCGGTGACCAGCATCCCTTCCGAGCAGGGCGCGGGCGTCAGCCTGGGCATGCCCCAACTTCCCGCCCCCGCCTACCCGGCCGACGTGCGGGCCAGGCTGGAGGTGGACGCCAAGGACGTCATCGCCCGCTACCCCGACTCCCGCTCGGCGCTCCTCCCCCTGCTGCACCTCGTGCAGTCCGAGGAAGGCCACGTCACGCGCACGGGCATGCAGTTCTGCGCCGACATGCTGGGGCTGACCACGGCCGAGGTCACGGCCGTGGCGACCTTCTACACCATGTACCGGCGCAAGCCCTCCGGTGACTACCAGGTCGGCGTCTGCACCAACACGCTCTGCGCCGTCATGGGCGGCGACGCGATCTTCGACGAGCTCAAGCAGCACCTCGGCGTCGGCAACGACGAGACGACCGAGGACGGCAAGATCACCCTTGAGCACATCGAGTGCAACGCCGCCTGCGACTTCGCCCCCGTGGTGATGGTCAACTGGGAGTTCTTCGACAACCAGACCCCCGAGTCGGCCAAGCAGCTCGTCGACGACCTGCGCTCGGGCGCCCCGGTCGCACCCACGCGCGGGGCGCCGATCTGCACGTACAAGGAGACCGCCCGGATCCTGGCGGGCTTCCCGGACGAGCGGCCCGGCGCCGTCGAGGCGACCGGCGCCGCCGGGCCCGCCTCACTGATCGGTCTGCGCCTGGCCAAGGGCGAGATGCCCCAGCCGCGCGTGGTCCACCCGCGCACGGGCGGCCCGCAGGACGAGACGCCCCCCGAACACCTCAGCTCGCACGACGCACCGCAGCAGACCTCGGCGTCCGACCCGGCCCACCCGGCAGGACCGGCCGCCGAGGAGGGGGAGTGATGACCTTGGCAGCCGAGATCGACAACGAGACCAGCCCGGAGAAGCTCCTTTCGCCGGTCCTCTCCGCCTTCTGGGACGAGGAGAAGGCCTGGACGCTGGAGACCTACCGGCGCCACGAAGGGTACGAGGGCCTGCGCAAGGCGCTCGCCATGGACCCGGACGACCTCATCGCGTACGTGAAGGACTCGGGGCTCCGGGGCCGGGGCGGCGCGGGATTCCCCACCGGAATGAAGTGGCAGTTCATTCCGCAGGGCGACGGCAAGCCGCACTATCTGGTTGTCAACGCCGACGAATCGGAGCCGGGGACCTGCAAGGACATCCCGCTCCTCTTCGCGAACCCGCATTCCCTCATCGAGGGGATCGTGATCGCGTGCTACGCGATCCGTTCGTCGCATGCCTTCATCTACCTGCGGGGTGAAGTCGTCCCCGTACTGCGGCGGTTGCACGAGGCCGTCCGGGAGGCCTACGCGGCGGGCTACCTCGGGAAGAACGTGCTGGGCAGCGGGCTCGATCTCGAACTCACCGTGCACGCGGGCGCGGGCGCGTACATCTGCGGTGAGGAGACCGCGCTGCTCGACTCGCTCGAAGGCCGCCGTGGCCAGCCGCGACTGCGTCCCCCCTTCCCTGCCGTCGCGGGTCTCTACGCGTGCCCCACTGTGGTGAACAACGTCGAGTCCATCGCATCCGTTCCCGCGATCCTCCAGCGTGGAAAAGAGTGGTTCAAGTCGATGGGCAGCGAGAAGTCGCCCGGCTTCACCCTCTACTCGCTGAGCGGCCACGTCACCAACCCCGGTCAGTACGAGGCGCCGCTCGGCATCACGCTGCGCCAGCTCCTCGACATGAGCGGCGGCATGCGGACCGGGCACCGGCTCAAGTTCTGGACGCCGGGCGGCTCGTCGACCCCGATGTTCACCGACGAGCACCTCGACGTCCCCCTCGACTACGAGGGCGTCGGCGCCGCCGGATCGATGCTCGGCACGAAGGCGCTGCAGTGCTTCGACGAGACGACGTGCGTCGTACGGGCGGTGACCCGCTGGACCGAGTTCTACGCCCACGAGTCCTGCGGCAAGTGCACGCCCTGCCGTGAAGGAACGTACTGGCTGGTCCAGTTGCTCCGCGACATCGAGGCCGGCAAGGGCGTCATGGCCGACCTGGAGAAGCTGAACGACATCGCCGACAACATCAACGGCAAGTCCTTCTGCGCCCTGGGCGACGGCGCGGCCTCGCCGATCTTCTCCTCGCTCAAGTACTTCCGCGAGGAGTACGAGCAGCACATCACCGGCAAGGGCTGCCCCTTCGACCCGGCCAAGTCGACTCTCTGGGCCGAGAGGCCCGCTGAAAGCGCGCAGGTGAACGCATGACAGTGACCACCAACAACGCTCCCTCCGGGGGCGGGGAGGCGGCGGTTCCGCCCGAGGATCTCGTCTCGCTGACCATCGACGGCATCGAGATCAGCGTCCCCAAGGGGACGCTGGTGATCCGGGCGGCCGAGCTGCTCGGCATCGAGATCCCGCGGTTCTGCGACCACCCGCTGCTCGACCCGGCGGGCGCCTGCCGCCAGTGCATCGTCGAGGTGGAGGGCCAGCGCAAGCCGATGGCGTCCTGCACCATCACCTGCACCGACGGCATGGTCGTGAAGTCGCAGCTGACCTCGCCCGTCGCGGAGAAGTCGCAGCGCGGCGTGATGGAGCTGCTGCTCATCAACCACCCGCTGGACTGCCCCGTCTGCGACAAGGGCGGCGAGTGCCCGCTGCAGAACCAGGCGATGCAGGTCGGCGACGTGGACACCCGCTTCGAGGGCAAGAAGCGGACGTACGAGAAGCCGGTCCCGATCTCCACACAGGTGCTGCTCGACCGTGAACGGTGCGTGCTCTGCGCGCGCTGCACCCGGTTCAGCAACCAGATCGCAGGCGACCCGATGATCGAACTCATCGAGCGGGGCGCGCTCCAGCAGGTCGGCACCGGTGAGGGCGACCCCTTCGAGTCGTACTTCTCCGGGAACACCATCCAGATCTGCCCGGTCGGCGCGCTGACCTCGGCGGCATACCGCTTCCGCTCCCGCCCCTTCGACCTGGTGTCGTCGCCCTCGGTGTGCGAGCACTGCTCCGGCGGCTGCGCCACGCGCACCGACCACCGGCGCGGCAAGGTCATGCGGCGGCTCGCGGCGGACGACCCCGAGGTCAACGAGGAGTGGATGTGCGACAAGGGCCGCTTCGGCTTCCGGTACGCGCAGCGCCCCGACCGGCTGACCACCCCCCTGGTGCGCGACGCCTCGACGGGTGAGCTCCAGCCCGCCAGCTGGCCCGAGGCCCTGGAGGTCGCGGCCCGCGGTCTCGCCGCCGCGCGCGGCCGGGCCGGGGTACTCACCGGCGGCCGGCTCACCGTGGAGGACGCCTACGCGTACAGCAAGTACGCGCGCGTGGCGCTCGACACGAACGACATCGACTTCCGCGCGCGCGTGCACAGCAGCGAGGAGGCCGACTTCCTCGCCGCCCGGGTGGCCGGGCGGGGCCGCGACCTCGACGGGAGCGGCGTCACGTACGCCCTCCTGGAGAAGGCCCCCGCCGTGCTGCTCGCCGGGTTCGAGTCCGAGGAGGAGGCGCCCGGCGTCTTCCTGAGGCTGCGCAAGGCCTGGCGCAAGCACGGCCAGCGCACCTTCTCCCTCGCGACGTTCGCGACCCGGGGCCTGGAGAAGGCGGGCGGCACGCTGCTGCCCGCGGCGCCGGGCACCGAGACCGAGTGGCTGGACGCGCTCGCCGCGGGGGTCGGCCTGGAGGGCGCCGGGCCCGAGGCGTCCGAGGCGCTGCGTGCCGAGGGCGCCGTCATCGTCGTCGGTGAGCGTCTCGCGGCCGTGCCGGGCGGCCTCACCGCCGCCGTGCGCGCCGCCACCGCGACCGGCGCCCGGCTGGTGTGGATTCCGCGCAGGGCGGGCGAGCGTGGCGCCATCGAGGCGGGCGCGCTGCCTTCGCTGCTGCCCGGCGGGCGTCCGGCCACCGACCCGCGCGCGCGGGACGAGGTCGCGCTCGCCTGGGGCGTCGCCGAACTCCCGCACCGCTTCGGCCGCGACACCGGCCAGATCATCGAGGCCGCCGCGACCGGCGAGCTGGGTGCCCTCCTGGTGGCGGGCGTCGAGGTCGCCGACCTGCCCGATCCCACGCGCGCGCGTGCGGCGCTCGACGAGGTCGGCTTCCTGGTCTCGCTCGAACTGCGGCCCAGCGAGGTGACGGAGCGGGCCGACGTGGTCCTTCCGGTGGCCGCGGTGGCGGAGAAGCCGGGCACGTTCCTCAACTGGGAGGGCAGGGCGCGGATGTTCGACGCCGCGCTCAAGCCGGACCAGATGACGCGCAGGCTGGCGCCGACCGACGCGCGGGTCCTGCACATGCTGGCCGATGCCGGGGACATCCACCTCGGCCTGCCCGACCTGGTGACGCTCCGCCGCGAGCTGGACCGGCTCGGCGGCTGGGACGGGCCCCACGCGACGGAACCCCTTGAGACGGGGGCCCAGCCGCCCCGGCCCGCCGCCGGCGAGGCCGTCCTGGCCGGGCACCGGATGCTGCTCGACCAGGGGCGCCTGCAGGACGGTGACGAGGCGCTGGCCGGCACCCGGCACGCCGCCCACGCGCGCGTGTCCGCGGCCACCGCGGCCGAGGTGGGCGTGAAGGACGGCGACCTGCTCGCCGTCACCGGACCGGCCGGGGCGACCGAACTCCCGCTCCTGGTCACGCGGATGCCCGACCGGGTGGTCTGGCTGCCGCTGAACTCGGCCGGGGGAGGCGTCCTTTCGGACACCGGCGCGCGCCCCGGCGATCTCGTCCGCATCGGCCCGGCGGTCCTGCCGGAGCCCATCGAGGCCCCGGAGGTGACGTCGTGACGCACACGCTGGTGCCGCTTGCGGCGGAAGACCTGTCCATGTTCGGCCGCGACCCCTGGTGGCTCGTCGCCTTCAAGGCGGTGTTCTGCTTCGCGTTCCTGATGGTGACGGTCCTCTTCGCCATCGTGTGGGAGCGCAAGGTCGTCGCCTGGATGCAGCTGCGTATCGGCCCCAACAGGAACGGCCCCTGGGGTCTGCTGCAGTCCCTCGCGGACGGCGTCAAGCTGATGCTCAAGGAAGACGTGATCGTCAAGCGCGCGGACAAGGTGGTCTACATCCTTGCCCCCGTCGTCGCCGCGATCCCGGCCTTCATGGCGATCGCGGTGATCCCCTTCGGGCCCGCGGGCAACGAAGTCTCGATCTTCGGCCACCGCACCACGATGCAGCTCACCGACCTGCCGATCGCGATGCTCTACATCCTCGCGGTCGCCTCCGTCGGCATCTACGGCATCGTCCTCGCGGGCTGGAGTTCCGGATCGACGTATCCGCTCCTCGGCGGTCTGCGCTCCTGCGCGCAGATGATCTCCTACGAGATCGCGATGGGCGCGGCCTTCGCCTCGGTCTTCCTCTACTCCGGGTCGATGTCGACGTCGGCGATCGTGGAGGCGCAGGCGGACCGCTGGTACATCCTGCTGCTGCCCGTCTCGTTCATCATCTACATCGTGACGATGGTCGGCGAGACCAACCGCGCGCCGTTCGACATGCCGGAGTCCGAGGGCGACCTCGTCGGTGGCTTCAACACCGAGTACTCCTCCATCAAGTTCGCGATGTTCATGCTCGCCGAGTACGTCAACATGGTCACCGTCTCGGCGGTCTCGACCACGCTCTTCCTGGGCGGCTGGCGGGCCCCGTACCCGGTCAGCACGTTCTGGGAGGGCGCGAACCACGGCTGGTGGCCGATGCTCTGGTTCGTGATCAAGGTCCAGCTGCTGCTGTTCTTCTTCATCTGGCTGCGCGGCTCGCTGCCCCGCGTCCGCTACGACCAGCTGATGAAGCTCGGCTGGAAGGTCCTGATCCCGGTCTCGGTCGTCTGGCTGATGCTCGTCGCCACGATCAGGGCGATGCGGAACGAGGACTACGAGTTCACCTCCATCGCGCTCTACGGCGGCGGCGGGATCATCGCGCTGCTGCTGCTCTCCGTGGTCGTGGACATCTTCCGCGACAAGCGCGAGAAGGAGAGCGCCGCCGACGAGGAGAAGCCGGTCGCCTTCGACCCGATGGCGGGCGGATTCCCCGTGCCGCCACTGCCCGGGCAGAGCCTGCCACCCGTCCCGCGACGGCGCTCGCGCCACGAGCGGGAGCTGATTGTCAGTGGTGGACCGGATACTCAAAGTGACGGAACCCGAAGTGATGGAAAGGAGGCGTCCGATGGCTGAGTCGAACCAGGAGTCACAGGAGTCACCCGAATCGAACCAATCGAAGCAGGGGTTCCAGAACCCCGTCGCGGGCTTCGGCGTGACCTTCAAGGCCATGTTCAAGAAGCGGCTGACCGAGCAGTATCCGGAGCAGCAGAAGACCACTGCTCCGCGCTTCCACGGCAGGCACCAGCTGAACCGCCATCCGGACGGCCTGGAGAAGTGCGTCGGCTGTGAGCTCTGCGCCTGGGCCTGTCCCGCGGACGCCATCTACGTGGAGGGCGCGGACAACACCGACGAGGAGCGCTACTCGCCCGGCGAGCGGTACGGCCGCGTCTACCAGATCAACTACGCCCGCTGCATCCTGTGCGGGCTGTGCATCGAGGCGTGCCCCACGCGCGCGCTGACGATGACGAACGAGTTCGAGCTGGCCGACACCAGCCGCGAGAACCTCATCTACACCAAGGAGCAGCTGCTCGCCGGTCTTGAGGAGGGCATGGTCGACAGCCCGCACTCGATCTTCCCCGGCACGGACGAGCAGGACTACTACCGTGGCCTGGTGACGGAGGCGGCGCCCGGGACGGTGCCCCAGGTCGCCTACTCCAAGGGCGAGACGCCTCAGGAGGCCGCCTCGGACTTCGGTGACGGTGAGCCGGCGTCGGAGCAGGTGATCGGCCGATGACACAGCTCGCCGCCTACTCGACCTCCACCGGCGAGGCCTTCCAGTTCTGGGTGCTCGGCACGGTCGCGGTGATCGGCGCCCTGTGCACCATCCTCATGAAGAAGGCCGTGCACAGTGCGCTCTGCCTGGCCGGAACCATGATCATCCTCGCGGTGTTCTACCTGGCCAACGGCGCGTACTTCCTGGGCATCGTCCAGATCGTCGTCTACACCGGCGCGATCATGATGCTCTTCCTCTTCGTGGTCATGCTCGTCGGCGTCACCGCCGCCGACTCCCTGACGGAGACCATCAAGGGACAGCGCTGGCTGGCCCTCCTGTGCGGGCTCGGCTTCGCGGTGCTGCTCTTCGCGGGCATCGGGAACGCGTCGATGAACGAGTTCAACGGCCTCGGCAAGGCGAACTCCAGCGGCAACGTGGAGGGGCTCGCCCGGCTCATCTTCACGAAGTACGTCTTCGCCTTCGAGATCACCGGCGCCCTGCTCATCACGGCCACCATCGGCGCGATGGTGCTCACCCACCGCGAGCGCACGGAGCGCGCCAAGACCCAGCGCGAGCGGTCCGAGGAGCGCGTGCGCGAGGGCAAGCACCTGCCGCCGCTGCCCGCCCCCGGTGTGTACGCCCGGCACAACGCCGTGGACATCGCGGGCCTGCTCCCCGACGGCACCCCGTCGGAGCTGACGGTCAACCAGACGCTTCGCGAGCGCGGCCAGATCCGTGACGTGTCGACCGAGGCGCTGGACGACCTGCGGGCGCTGGAGCAGCGCTCCGCCGACCGTCTGGAGCGGACCGACCTGCGCCGGACCGATGCCGGGCGGACCGAGGAGGCGTCGAAGTGAACCCCGTCAACTACCTGTACCTCGCGGCGCTGTTGTTCACGATCGGTGCGACCGGCGTGCTCATCAGGCGCAACGCGATCGTGGTGTTCATGTGCATCGAGCTCATGCTCAACGCCTGCAACCTCGCGTTCGTCGCCTTCTCCCGGATGCACGGCAATCTCGACGGCCAGATCATCGCGTTCTTCACGATGGTCGTCGCCGCCGCGGAGGTCGTGGTCGGACTCGCGATCATCGTGTCGCTGTTCCGTTCCCGCCACTCGGCCTCGGTCGACGACGCCAGCCTGATGAAGATGTAAGGGGTCGCAGGAACCGTGAATATGGAGAACCTTATTGCGCTGCTCGTCGCGGCGCCTCTGCTCGGAGCGGCCGTACTGCTGTGCGGCGGGCGGGCACTGGACCGCGTGGGCCACTGGCTCGGCACGCTGCTCGCGGCCGCCTCCTTCGTCATCGCCGTCGTGCTCTTCACCGACATGCTGGGCAAGGGCGCCGAGGAGCGCTCGCTGTCGCAGCACCTGTTCAGCTGGGTCCCCGTCGAGGGGTTCCAGGCGGACGTCGCCTTCCAGCTCGACCAGCTGTCGATGACGTTCGTGCTGCTGATCTCCGGTGTGGGCACCCTGATCCACATCTACTCGGTCGGGTACATGGAGCACGACGAGCGGCGCCGCCGCTTCTTCGGCTATCTGAACCTGTTCCTCGCGGCGATGCTCCTCCTCGTCCTCGCCGACAACTACCTGCTCCTGTACGTCGGGTGGGAGGGCGTCGGTCTCGCCTCGTACCTCCTGATCGGCTTCTGGCAGCACAAGCCCAGCGCGGCCACCGCCGCGAAGAAGGCCTTCCTGGTCAACCGGGTCGGCGACATGGGCCTCTCGATCGCCATCATGCTGATGTTCACCACCTTCGGGACCTTCGCCTTCGGTCCCGTCCTGGGGGCCACCGGTGAGACGTCGGAGGGCAAGCTCACCGCCATCGGCCTGATGCTGCTGCTCGCCGCGTGCGGCAAGTCCGCGCAGGTGCCGCTGCAGTCCTGGCTCGGTGACGCGATGGAGGGCCCGACCCCGGTCTCGGCCCTGATCCACGCGGCGACCATGGTGACCGCGGGCGTGTACCTGATCGTCCGCTCCGGCGCGATCTTCAACGCCGCCCCGGACGCGCAGCTCGCCGTCACCGTCGTGGGCGCCGTCACGCTCCTCTTCGGTGCGATCGTCGGTTGCGCGAAGGACGACATCAAGAAGGCCCTGGCGGGCTCGACGATGTCCCAGATCGGGTACATGATCCTGGCCGCCGGCCTCGGCCCCATCGGCTACGTCTTCGCGATCATGCACCTCGTGACGCACGGCTTCTTCAAGGCCGGGCTCTTCCTCGGCGCCGGTTCGGTCATGCACGGCATGAACGACGAGGTCGACATGAGGAAGTACGGCGGCCTCAGGAAGTACATGCCGGTCACCTTCGTCACCTTCGGCCTCGGCTACCTCGCGATCATCGGCTTCCCCGGCCTGTCCGGCTTCTTCTCCAAGGACAAGATCATCGAGGCGGCGTTCGCCAAGGGCGGCACGGAGGGCTGGATCCTCGGCTCGGTGGCGCTCCTGGGCGCGGCCATCACCGCGTACTACATGACGCGCGTGATGATCATGACCTTCTTCGGAGAGGAGCGGTGGCGCAACCGGCCGACGGCCTCCCCGGACCAGCCGGACGTCGAGCCCGCGGCGGAGCACCGCGGCGCGCACGAGGAACCGCACCCGCACGAGTCCCCGAAGTCCATGACCATCCCGATGATCGTGCTCGCCTTCGGGTCGGTGTTCGCCGGCGGCTTCTTCAGCATCGGCGACCGCTTCATGCACTGGCTCGAGCCGGTCACCAAGCACGACCACGGTGACTCGCCGCTGAGCGCGGCCACGGTCACGGGCGCCACCATGGTGGTCCTCGTCATCGGCGTCGCCCTCGCCTACGTCCAGTACGGCCGCCGGCCCGTCCCGGTCACCGCCCCGCGCGGCTCGCTGGTCACCAGGGCCGCCCGCCGCGACCTCCTCCAGGACGACTTCAACCACGTCGTCCTGGTCCGCGGCGGCGAGCACCTCACGCGGTCCCTGGTCTACGTCGACCACACCCTGGTCGACGGGGTCGTCAACGGCACGGCGGCCTCGGTCGGCGGCCTCTCGGGCCGGCTGCGCAAACTGCAGAACGGCTACGCCCGCTCCTACGCGGTCTCGATGTTCGGCGGCGCTGCGGTACTCATCGCCGCGACCCTGCTGATGAGGGCGGTCTGATACCGATGTCCTTTCCCCTCCTGACAGCGACGGCGGTCCTGCCCGCGGTCGGCGCGATCGCCACGGCAGCCGTCCCGGCCGCCCGGCGGACCGCCGCCAAGTGGCTGGCGCTGCTCATCTCGCTCGCCACGCTCGGCCTCGCGGTGACCGTGCTCGTACGGTTCGACCCGGACGGGGACCGCTACCAACTGACCGAGTCGCACGCCTGGATCGCGGACTTCGGAGTGCGGTACGAGCTCGGGGTCGACGGCATCGCCGTGGCGCTCGTCGCGCTCACCGCCCTCCTGATGCCCTTCATCATCCTGGCGGGCTGGCACGACGCCGATCCCCTCGAAACGAAGTCCTCGCGCTGGCGGCCCACTCAAGGCTTCTTCGCCCTCATCCTCGCCGTCGAGGCGATGGTGATCATCTCCTTCGAGACCACCGACGTCTTCGTCTTCTACATCTTCTTCGAAGCCATGCTCATCCCGATGTACTTCCTCATCGGCGGCTTCGGAGACCGTGCCCACGCGGGCACCGACGAGAACGCCTCGGCCCAGCGCTCCTACGCGGCCGTGAAGTTCCTCCTCTACAACCTCGTCGGCGGCCTCATCATGCTGGCCGCCGTGATCGGGCTCTATGTGGTGGCGGGCAGCTTCTCCCTCCAGGAGATCACCGAGGCCCGCGCCAACGGCACGCTGACCATGGCGACCAGCACCGAGCGGTGGCTGTTCCTCGGCTTCTTCTTCGCCTTCGCGGTGAAGGCGCCGCTGTGGCCGTTGCACACCTGGCTGCCGAACGCGATGGGGGAGTCCACCGCCCCGGTGGCCGTGCTGATCACGGCCGTCGTGGACAAGGTCGGCACGTTCGCGATGCTGCGGTTCTGCCTCGGGCTCTTCCCCGAGGCGAGCAAGTGGGCGACGCCGGTCATCCTCGTACTCGCCCTGATCAGCATCATCTACGGAGCGCTGCTCGCGGTCGGCCAACGCGACATCAAGCGCCTGGTGGCGTACGCGTCGATCTCGCACTTCGGCTTCATCGTCCTCGGCATCTTCGCGATGACCTCGCAGGGCCAGTCCGGCGCCACGCTCTACATGGTCAACCACGGCATCTCGACCGCCGCGCTGATGCTGGTCGCCGGATTCCTGATCTCGCGGCGCGGCTCGCGGCTCATCGCCGACTACGGCGGGGTCCAGAAGGTCGCTCCGGTGCTCGCGGGCACCTTCCTGATCGGCGGCCTGGCCACCCTGTCGCTCCCCGGGCTCGCGCCCTTCGTGAGTGAATTCCTCGTCCTGGTCGGCGCGTTCGCGCGCTACCCGGTGGTGGGCATCATCGCGACCGTGGGCATCGTGCTCGCCGCGCTGTACACGCTCGTCCTCTACCAGCGGACCATGACGGGCCCCGTGAAGGCGGAGGTCTCGGCCATGCCCGACCTCCGGGTGCGTGAACTGGTCGTGGTGGCCCCGCTGATCGCGCTCCTGATCGGCCTCGGGGTCTACCCGAAGCCGCTCACCGACCTGGTGAACCCGGCGGTCGAGCACACGATGTCCGACGTACAGAAGAAGGACCCCCAGCCCGATGTGGAGGCGGCCAAGTGAGCGCATCAGCCGTCCACAGCCTGTGGACAATGGCGGCGGCGGACCCGATCGACAAGATCGACGCGCCCAACATCGAGTACGGGCAGCTGTCGCCGGTACTGATCGTCATCGGCGCCGCCGTCCTCGGAGTGCTCATCGAAGCCTTCGTCCCCCGCAAGTCCCGTTACTACGTGCAGCTCTTCCTCTCCGTGGTCTCCCTGGCCGCCGCCTTCGCCGCGGTCGTCGGACTCGCGACTCGGGGCTTCGGCACCACCAAGGCGCAGGTCGCGGCGATGGGCGCGATCGCGGTCGACGGCCCCGCGCTCTTCCTCCAGGGCACGATCCTGCTCACCGGCATCGTCGCGATCTTCACCTTCGCGGAGCGCAGGCTCGACCCGGTGGCGCACGGCAACCGCGTCGACTCGTTCGCCGCGCAGGCAGGCGCCGTACCGGGCAGTGAGGCCGAACAGGCCGCCACCAAGGCCGGGTTCACCACCACCGAGGTGTTCCCGCTGGCGCTGTTCGCCATCGGCGGCATGCTCGTCTTCCCCGCGGCCAACGACCTCCTGACGCTCTTCATCGCGCTGGAAGTCTTCTCGCTCCCGCTCTACCTGCTCTGCGCGCTCGCCCGCCGCAAGCGCCTGATGTCGCAGGAAGCCGCCGTCAAGTACTTCCTGCTCGGCGCCTTCGCCTCGGCGTTCACGCTCTTCGGCATCGCGCTCCTCTACGGGTACGCGGGTTCGGTGTCGTACGCGACGGTCGCGAACGTCGTCGAGGGCAACGTCAAGACCGTGGACCCGGCGCTCGCCGACACCATGGGCAACGAGGCGCTGCTCCTGATCGGCGTCGCGATGGTGGTGATGGGGCTGCTCTTCAAGGTCGGCGCGGTGCCCTTCCACATGTGGACCCCGGATGTGTACCAGGGCGCGCCGACACCGGTCACCGGCTTCATGGCGGCGGCGACGAAGGTGGCCGCGTTCGGCGCGCTCCTCCGTCTCCTCTATGTGGTGCTTCCTGGCCTGCGCTGGGACTGGCGGCCGGTCATGTGGGGCGTCGCGATCATCACGATGCTGGGCGGCGCGATCATCGCGATCACCCAGACCGACATCAAGCGGCTCCTCGCCTACTCGTCGATCGCGCACGCGGGCTTCATCCTCGCCGGTGTCATCGCGACGACCCCGGACGGCGTCTCGTCCGTCCTCTTCTACCTGGGTGCCTACTCCTTCGTGACCATCGGCGCCTTCGCCGTCGTCACGCTGGTGCGGGACGCGGGCGGCGAGGCGACGCACCTGTCCAAGTGGGCGGGGCTCGGCCGGAGATCCCCGCTGGTCGCCGCGGTCTTCGCGGTCTTCCTGCTCGCCTTCGCCGGTATCCCGCTGACGTCCGGGTTCGCGGGCAAGTTCGCGGTCTTCAAGGCGGCGGCGGAGGGCGGCGCGGGCGGGCTGGTCGTGGTCGGTGTGCTTTCGTCGGCGGTCGCCGCGTTCTTCTACATCCGCGTGATCGTCCTCATGTTCTTCAGCGAGCCGAAGGCGGACGGCCCCACGGTCGCCGTGCCCTCGCCGCTGACGATGACGGCGATCGGTGTGGGCGTCGCGGTGACGCTGGTCCTGGGCGTGGCCCCGCAGTACTTCCTGGATCTGGCGGGCCAGGCGGGTGTCTTCGTCCGGTAGCCCGACCGTTCGAACAAGCGTCGCCGCCCGGCATCCCGAGAAGGGGTGCCGGGCGGCGGCCTGTGGATAACTGTCCGGGGTGTCGGTGGAGAGCCCTATCGTTGAGGCAGTGGTCGAGGCAGGACGTACGGCGGGGGACAGGGCGATGGATGGGACCGACAGTATGAGTGAGGTGACGGCGCCGGTATCGGTGCCGGGCGCGACGGCCGACGGCGTGACGGAGAGCGACGCCCTGCGCACGCTCCACCGCGTCTTCGGGTACGACTCCTTCCGCGGCGAGCAGGAAGCGATCATCGACCACGTGGTGGGCGGCGGGGACGCCGTCGTCCTCATGCCGACCGGCGGCGGCAAGTCCCTCTGCTACCAGATCCCGGCCCTGGTCAGGCCGGGCACGGGCGTCGTGGTCTCCCCGCTCATCGCGCTCATGCAGGACCAGGTGGACGCGCTGCGGGCGCTCGGCGTGCGGGCCGGGTTCATCAACTCCACGCAGGACTTCGACGAGCGGCGCGTGATGGAGGCGGAGTTCGTCGCGGGCGAGCTCGACGTGCTCTATCTCGCTCCTGAGCGGCTGCGCCTGGACGCCACCCTGGACCTCCTCTCGCGGGCCAAGATCTCCGTCTTCGCCATCGACGAGGCGCACTGCGTCGCCCAGTGGGGCCACGACTTCCGCCCCGACTACCTGGCGCTCTCGCTCCTCGGGGAGCGCTGGCCGGACGTGCCGCGGCTCGCCCTGACGGCCACGGCCACGCACGCCACGCACCGGGAGATCACGCAGCGGCTCGGCATGCCGGACGCCAAGCACTTCGTGGCGAGCTTCGACCGCCCCAACATCCAGTACCGCATCGTGCCGAAGGCCGAGCCGAAGAAGCAGCTCCTGTCCTTCCTGAAGGAGGAGCACGCGGGCGACGCCGGCATCGTCTACTGCCTCTCGCGCAATTCGGTGGAGAAGACCGCCGAGTTCCTCTGCAAGAACGGCATCGAGGCCGTCCCGTACCACGCGGGTCTGGACGCGGGCACGCGCGCGACCCACCAGTCCCGCTTCCTCCGGGAGGAGGGCCTCGTCGTCTGCGCCACGATCGCCTTCGGCATGGGCATCGACAAGCCGGACGTCCGCTTCGTCGCCCACCTCGACCTGCCCAAGTCGGTCGAGGGGTACTACCAGGAGACGGGCCGCGCGGGCCGCGACGGCCTGCCCTCGACGGCCTGGATGGCGTATGGCCTCCAGGACGTCGTCCAGCAGCGCAAGATGATCCAGGGCAGCGAGGGCGACGAGGCGTTCCGGCGCCGGGCCGCCGCGCATCTGGACTCGATGCTGGCGCTGTGCGAGACCGCGCAGTGCCGCCGCGCCCAGCTCCTCACGTACTTCGGCCAGGAGACGACGGCGCCGGAGTCCTGCGGGAACTGCGACACCTGCCTCGCCCCGCCCGAGACATGGGACGGCACGGTGGCGGCGCAGAAGGTCCTCTCCACGGTCGTACGCCTGCAGCGCGAGCGCGGCCAGAAGTTCGGCGCGGGCCAGATCATCGACATCCTGCTGGGCAAGAAGACCGCGAAGGTCATCCAGTTCGACCACGACCAGCTCTCCGTCTTCGGCATCGGCGAGGAACTGGCGGAGGGCGAGTGGCGGGGCGTGGTGCGGCAGTTGCTCGCGCAGGGCCTGATCGCGGTCGAGGGGGAGTACGGGACGCTGGTGCTCACCGAGACGAGCGGTTCCGTCCTCGGCAGGGAGCGCGAGGTCCGGCTGCGCAAGGAGCCGAAGCGGGCGCCGGCGGCGCGGACGTCCAAGGGCGAGCGCAAGGCCAAGTCGTCGGCCGCGGTCGCCGAGCTGCCGCAGGAGGCGGTGCCGCTCTTCGAGGCGCTGCGCGCCTGGCGTGGCGCCCAGGCGAAGGAGCAGGGCGTCCCCGCGTACGTGATCTTCCACGACGCCACGCTGCGCGAGATCGCCACGCTGCGGCCCGCCGCCGTGGCGGACCTCGCGGGCATCAGCGGCGTGGGCGAGAAGAAGCGGGCGACGTACGGCGAGGGCGTGGTCGGGGTCGTCGCGGAGTTCCTGGGCGGGGCGCCTGCCGGGGACGGGACGTCGGGTGAGGCTCCGGGCGGGCCGGAGGTGCCGCTCAGCGATGAGGTGGAGCCGGACTGGGGGGATGAGGAGCCGGACTGGTAGGTCCGACGTGCCACGGCCGGCTCCCGGGGGTGGGAGCCGGTCAGGACAGCCCTACGGGGTCTCGGGCTCTTCGATATCCCGCATGATCTCGGCGAGGTCCAGAGTGATGGGGAAGGGGACGGAGACTTTGAGGTCGTCGTGGAAGATCCCGGTCGGTGCGTACTGGCGGGACGCGGGCTCCAGCTCGAAGACATAGACCACGGGACGGCCCCGATCATTCTCCACTCGCCAGAAGTGGGGAATCCCGGCCTTCGCGTACTTCTGCGGCTTGGCCTCGCGGTCGCGGATCTCGGAGTCAGGAGAAACGACCTCGATCGCCAGGATGACGTCTTCCACGTCGAACTGCGTCTGGCCAGGACCTGTCACTACACCCTTGCGGAGCACCAGAACATCGGGCTCGGGTCGATTGCGGCTGTCGATCACCACCGTCATTTCACGTCGGACGGCCAACCCGCGTGGAGCCAGAGAACGCAGCTGCCACTTGAAGAAGTCGACTGCCGACTCGTGGAAAATTTTTTGCGGACTCGCGAAGACAAGGCTCCCGTCGATCAGCTCCGTGTGCGGAGGCAGATTCGGAAGCCGGTCCAGGTCGTCGGCGGTCCAGCCACCCTTGGGCGGGACCGGCCACGTAGGCCCGGAAGCCTCGGGTTCGACACGCATCAGTGCTCCCATGGGGTGGAGTCTCACCGGTCCGACCAGCGTATCGGGCAGGAACCCGTAAAGGTCTGCACGCACGTGTGAACGAGTGTCGGCACCTTGACTCGTTCGAGGGTCCCTGCCGAGGTCACGTGTGGTCCAGCGCTTCCGGACAAGCCCACCTCGGCCGCCCGCTTGTGTCAGGCACTTGGTACAAGCGGGCGGCCGAGGTGCCTCTTCGGTGGGTCAGCGCGCTGCCGCGATCCGGCCCGTCACCTCGCCGAGCCCCACCTTGGTGCCGTGCGGGCCGGGGGCCCAGGCCGAGAGCGTGACCTCGTCGCCGTCCTCCAGGAACGTCCGCTTGCCGTCGGGGAGTTCGAGGGGGTCGCGGCCGTTCCAGGTGATCTCGATCAGGGAGCCGTACTGACCGGGCTCGGGACCGCTGACCGTGCCCGAGCCGTACAGGTCGCCGGTGCGCAGCGAGGCGCCGTTGACCGTCATGTGCGCCAGTTGCTGCGCCGCTGTCCAGTACACGGTGGAGAACGGCGGTTCGGAGATGACCCGCCCATTGAGCGTCACCGTGATGCGCAGGTCGTAGCCGCCGGGCTCGTCCGCCGCGGGGCCCGTGGAGTCGTCCAGGTAGGGCAGGAGCTCGTGGGTGCGCTCGGGCGGTGCGATCCGTGCCGAGTCCAGGGCCTCGAGGGGGGTGATCCACGCGGAGACCGAGGTGGCGAAGGACTTGCCGAGGAACGGCCCCAGAGGGACGTACTCCCAGGCCTGGATGTCGCGCGCGGACCAGTCGTTGAGGAGGGTGAGCCCGAAGACGTGCTCGCGGAAGTCCGCGAGGGGGACGGGCGTCCCGTGCGTCGAGGAGGCGCCGACGACGAAACCCACCTCCGCCTCGATGTCGAGCCGGGTCGTGGGGCCGAAGATGGGAGTCGTGTCGGCGGGCGCCTTGCGCTGGCCGTTCGGGCGCACGACCTCGGTCCCGGAGACCACCACCGTGCCGGACCTGCCGTGGTAACCGATGGGCAGGTGCTTCCAGTTGGGGGTCAGCGGGCTCGGCGCGTCCGGCCGGAACATCTGGCCCAGGTTGCTCGCGTGGTGCTCGGAGGCATAGAAGTCGACGTAGTCCGCGACCTCGAAGGGCAGGTGCAGGGTCACTTCGGAGAGAGGGTGCAGCAGCGGGCGTACGACCTCCTGGTGGGCGGGCACGGTCACCCACGCCGTCAGGGCGCGCCGCACGTCGGACCAGGCCCTGCGGCCCGCGGCGAGCAGCGGGTTCAGGGTGGGCCGGGCGAGCAGCGATACGTAGGGGGCGCCGAGCGCGGCGGCCGCAGCACCGGCGTCCAGGACGTGACCGCCGAGCCGTACCCCGACCCTGCGCCGGTCGTCCGCCTCGCCGGCCAGTGAGAACACGCCGTAGGGAAGGTTGTGCGGTCCGAAGGGGTCGCCCTCGGGCAGGCCGAAGGGGTCGCCGGCGGCCGGATCGAGCGGGGTCTGCTCGGACATGCGTACCTGCCTCGCTTTCCATAGGGGTGTGCCACACGTTACGTGTGGAGGCCCCTGTTGCGGCAGTGCCTAAAGAGTCAGCAATGTCCGAATAAGTGGCGGGTGGCCGTGCGTGTGCGGCGGACCGGAGGTCCGCAGGTCCTCGCGCCGGTGCTCCGAACGACCGGGTGGACGAAGGGGTGTTGACCGTAGCGCGTAGTCGGAATGAGGCATGCCGGAATCTAATCTTCCACTTTCCGGTGAACCGAGGAGGCCCCCCGTCCCCTCGGTCTCACTCGCCCGTATGCGCACCTTGCCAAGCAGCTTCCGGCCGGGCCCAGGATCCGTATTCTCTGGATCATGGCCGCTCCCCTCGCATATGCACTCATCGCCACTGACCTGGACGGGACGCTGCTGCGCGGCGACGACACGGTCTCGGACCGGTCAAGGCGGGCACTGGCCGCCGTGGGGGAGCAGGGTGCCCGGCACCTCGTAGTGACCGGCCGCCCCGCGCCGCGGGTGCGGCCCCTCTTCGACGCGCTCGGCTACGACGGCCTCGCCGTCTGCGGCCAGGGGGCCCAGCTGTACGACGCGGGGGCGGACCGGATGGCGTGGTCGGTGACGCTGGAGCGCGAGCTCGGTGAGACCGCGCTCGGCAAGATCGAGGCCGAGGTCGGGCAGGTCTACGCGGCGGTGGACCAGGACGGCGTGGACGGTCTCACGCTCATCGAGCCGGGGTACGAGATGCCGCACCCCACCCTCCCCGCGGTCCGGGTGCCCGCCCGTGACGTGCTGTGGGAGGAGCCCATCAGCAAGGTGCTGTTGCGCCATCCTTCGCTGGCGGACGACGAGTTGGCGGCGGTGGCGCGGGACGCGGTGGGCTCGCTCGCGACGGTGACCATGTCGGGGCCCGGCACGGTCGAGCTCCAGCCGTGCGGGGTGACCAAGGCGACCGGGCTCGCGCTGGCCGCCGAACGGCTCGGCCTGACGGCCGCGGACACGATCGCCTTCGGGGACATGCCCAATGACATCCCCATGTTCCTGTGGGCGGCGCACGGCGTGGCCATGGCCAACGCGCACGACGAACTCAAGGCGGTGTCTGACGAGTTGGCCCTCTCGAACGAGGACGACGGCGTGGCCGTGGTCCTCGAACGTCTCCTGGGCAGGACCTAGGGTCTGTCTTTCGGATCAGGCCGGACTTGGGTGGCCTTGCCTTGGGTGGGGCTTGAGCGGGGTCTGGTGCGTGCAGCTGCAAGGCGGAGGAGGGCGGCAACGCGGAGCGTTGGCAACCGACGACAACGCCGCAGATGTGCGTGCCAGGCCCCGCGACCCCGGACAGATCCGAAAGACAGGCCCTAGCCCGCCGTCCGCCGGATCCGCTTCTCCCAGGTCCGGTGGAAGACGACCTCGGCGCCCTCCCGGCACACCACCTCGTCCGAGGTGATGAAGTCCGCGGCGTCGCAGGTGATCTCCGAGCGCGTCTCGACCGTCACGTCCCAGCCGAGTTCGGGCCGGTGCAGGCGGATCGTCCAGTCCGAGCGGGTGCGGGCGCTCAGCGGGTCGTCCTCCTGGATCGTGTACGTCTCCAGCGCGTCCTCGGTGAACTCCAGGCCGTCGGGGTACACGCGCGTGCCGCCGTGGCGCGGGTCGACCTCAAGACGCCACTCGCCCTTGGCGACATCGCGTACGACCAGGCGCTCGGGCCGCTGCTCGTCCAGGGTGGCGGGGTGGGCCGCGCCCAGCGGCTCCGACTGCTCCGGTGGCTCGAAGGTGATCGAGGGGTCCAAGTCGCCCTCGCGCACGGGCAGTTCGAGCGAGCTGCCCACCGGGTCGAGGGTGAAGCCCACCGAGTCCGCCTGCGGCCAGATCCAGGGCCAGTACGCGGAGGAGACCGCGAGGCGGATGCGGTGGCCCGCCGGGAAGGTGTGGCCGATGCCGTTGAGCTCGAAGGTGACGTCCTCGGTGGCGCCGAGCGGCCAGGCGTCCGCGCGGTCCCTGCCGTTGCGGGCGGAGAGGTTGAGCACGCCCCGGGTGACCAGGGTGGAGGAGCCGTCCGGTGCGACGTCGCAGACGCGGGCGACCGCCTGGCCGTACGGCACGTCCATCCGCAGCCGCAGCGTCACCCTGGGGCGCCCCAGTACCCGTACCCGCGAAGGCACCTCGAACTCGAAGCACGCCGACTTCGCGTCCTCGTCCCGCTGGTCCGGCGGCAGGTCCGCGTCGTTGCCGAAGGGGCAGAAGCGGCCCGCGTCAAGGCCCGTGTGCTGGGGCGAGCCGACGACGACGGGGGCGCCCTGGAGGGCGTACGCGACGGGCGTGACGTGGGGGGACGGCCAGGACGGGTCGCCCACCCAGCCGCCGCTCAGCTCCGGGTGGACCGTCGCCGGCGGGTGCGAGTCGCTGATCCAGGAGCGGAGCTTCGGCTCGGCCATCACCCCGGTGTCGACGCCCTTGAGGTGGTGGTCCCACCAGCGCAGGGTCTCCTGGAGGAAGCCGATCGCCGGGCCCGGCGGCAGGCCGCGGTCCGGGTACTGGTGCGACCAGGGGCCGATCAGGCCGCGTACCCGGTCGTCGGGGAGGTGCTCGACCAGGCGCAGCACCGTGTCGCGGTACGGGTCGTGCCAGCCGCCGACCGCGAGGACGGCCGCGCCGATCGCTGAGTAGTCCTCGCAGACGCTGCCGTGGCGCCAGTAGTCGTCGCGGGTCTGGTGGTGCAGCCAGGTGTGGATGAGGGGCTCGACGGCGGCCAGGCGCGTCAGCCACATCTCGCGCCACGCGTCGCCGACGAAGTACGGGTCGGGCGGGCGCGAGGCGAACGCCAGCATCGTCGCCGCCCACGCGTGCATGTCGACCGCGAGGACGGAGCCGCCCATGTAGTGCACGTCGTTGTCGTAGCGGTCGTCGGCCGAGCAGACCGTGACGACGGCCTTGAGCGGCTCGGGGGCGAGTGCCGCGATCTGGAGGGAGTTGAAGCCGCCCCAGGAGATGCCGAACATGCCGACCTTGCCGTTCGACCAGTCCTGCGCGGCCAGCCAGTGGACCACCTCGACGCCGTCGGCCAGCTCCTGCGCCGAGTACTCGTCGGTGGGCAGCCCCTCGCTGTTGCCGTGGCCGCGGACGTCGACGCGCACGGAGGCGTAGCCGTGGCCCGCGTACCAGGGGTGGCGCTGCCAGTCGCACGGCGCCGTCCAGTCGGTGAGGCGGTAGGGGAGGTACTCCAGGAGCACGGGTACGGGCTCGTCGGTGACCGGGCGCCACACGCGCGCGTAGAGCTTGGTCCCGTCGGCGAGGGGTACGCGGATGTCCTCGCGGGTCGTCTCGTACGGGAAGGAGTCGCGGATCTGCATGAGTGCAACCTCAGTGGACGGGTCTCCCGGTCGTTACGGTTCTTCCGGCGCGGGGCGGTCCTCCGGCGTGGGGCGGTCCTCCGGCGTGGGATGGTCTTGTGGCACAGATCGGTCTTCCCGGGCTTATGGGCTGATCACGCTGATCACGAACATACCGGTGCGCCCTGTCCGCCGCGCGGCCTGGCCCGCGGAGGCGGTGGCAGAGGCCCGCGCCAGGCTCTCACCAGGCCCTCACCAGCGCGGCGGCGTGCGACGGGCGGGCAGGTGCTCGCCGTGATCGAAAGTGGACCGGATACGCTGACTTGAGTGATGGCAGCGACACATCGACAAACCCGTGTCATCGACCGAGATCCAATGATCGACCGAGTTGGCCATGTGATCGTCAGCAGACAGGAGAACCTCTCGTGACCGTCGTCGGGCCTTTCGGGCTGAGCGTGCGGGACCAGGCTCTCGAAGCCGATGTCCAGGTCGGGTTGACGGCTGTCGAGGAGGGACTGCTCGAGGCCACCAAGAGCGAGGTGCCCTTCATCACCGAGGCCGCCCAGCACCTCGTCCGTGCCGGGGGCAAGCGTTTCCGCCCGCTGCTCGTGATGCTCGCCGCCCAGTTCGGCGACCCGTACGCGCCGGGGATCGTGCCGTCCGCCGTGGTCGTCGAGCTGACGCACCTCGCGACGCTGTACCACGACGACGTGATGGACGACGCCGAGGTGCGCCGCGGCGTCGAGAGCGCCAACCAGCGCTGGGGGAACTCCGTCGCCGTCCTGACCGGCGACTTCCTCTTCGCCCGCGCCTCCTACATCCTGGCCGACCTCGGCCCGGAGGCCGTCCGCATCCAGGCGGAGGCCTTCGAGCGCCTGGTCACCGGCCAGATCCTGGAGACCGCGGGCCCCTCCGAGGGGCGCGACCCGGTCGACCACTACCTCGACGTGCTCCGCGGCAAGACCGGCTCGCTGGTCGCCGTGGCCTGCCGGTTCGGCGCGATGATGTCGGGCGCCGACGAATCCGTCGTGAGCGTGCTCACGCAGTACGGCGAGCGGCTCGGCGTCGCCTTCCAGCTCGCCGACGACGTGCTCGACATCGCGTCCGACTCGCACGAGTCGGGCAAGACGCCGGGCACGGACCTGCGCGAGGGCATCCCCACCCTGCCGGTGCTGCGCCTTCGCGAGCGGGCCGCGCGGCTCGGCCTCGCCGAGGACATCGCCCTGTGCGAGCTGCTCGACTCCGACCTCACCGACGACGCACGGCACGCCGAGGTGCTGACCCGGCTGCGCGAGCACCCCGCGCTGGAGCACGCCCGCCGGGACACCGTGTGCTACGCGGAGAGCGCGCGGGCCGCGCTGGGCCCGCTGCCGGACGGCGACGCGAAGGCGTCCCTGATCGAGCTCTGCGACCTGGTGGTGCACCGGGCGGGCTGACGCCTCCCGCTCCCGGGTCCGTGCCGGACCCGCCGGTCGGCGTGCCCGTCCCCTACTGGTCGGGGGAGAAATGGCCCCTCCATGTCATCCCAGGGCAGTACATGGAGTTGCGCCCGGGGTCTGACGCTTCTGGTCGGCCGATTTGGTCGGATGGATCCCGGAAGAGAACCACCACTCCTGACCAATTCGGGTGAGAATGGCGGCACAGGGTGGACGAGGGCACGTACAGGGAAGGCCGCCGCCGACCACGGAGGTAAGGCAGACAATGGCACCGTACGAACCGGAGAAGAACACCGGCGAGACCGGCGAACCGCGCGCCGCCCGCCGCAAGGCGGCCCGCTACGCGGTCCCGATCGCGGTGGCGGGGGTGGCGGCGGCGACCATCGGGCTCGTACCGGCGCTCGCCACGTCGGGCGACCCGGACCTGCCGAAGGTCACCGCGCAGGAGCTCATCGAGAAGATCGCCGCGTCGGACACCCAACAGCTGTCCGGCAACGTCAAAATCAGCACTGACCTGGGCCTTCCGTCGATCGGCGGCATGGCGGGCGGCTTCGGCGCGGGCGCCGGCGGCGGGGACCGCGGCGAGGACGGCGACCGCGGTGGCTCGGCCGCCGACCCCAAGAGCAAGCTGATGGAGCTGGCGTCCGGCACGCACACGCTGCGCGTCGCGGCCGAAGGCCCCGACAAGCAGAAGGTGTCCGTCCTGGAGGACGCCGCCGAGTACAGCATGATCCACAACGGCGACGACGTGTGGGCGTACGACAGCGCGTCGAACGAGGCCTACCACGCGAAGGACGCGGGCGCCTCCCGGGACGAGCGCACCAAGGGCGGCCGGGAGATACCCGAGGAGCTGCCCACCACCCCCAAGGAATTCGCCGAGCAGGCCCTGAAGGCGGCGGACGGCACCACGTCCGTGCAGGTCGACGGCACCGCGCAGGTCGCGGGCCGCGACGCGTACCGCCTGGTGATCAAGCCGAAGCAGGCCGGCTCGACGGTCGGCCGGATCACGGTCGCCGTGGACGAGAAGACCGGCACGCCGCTCAAGTTCACGCTGACCCCGGCATCCGGCGGCGCGGCCGTCGTCGACGCGGGCTTCACGAAGGTCGACTTCGGCAAGCCGTCCGCGTCCACGTTCGACTTCACGCCGCCCAAGGGCACGAAGGTGACCGAGGCCGACGAGCACGCCGAGCGGGGCCGCGGCTTCGGGAAGGGTGGCAAGCACGGCAAGGAGTTCGCCGAGGGGGACCTCAACGGCCCGAAGATCATCGGCAAGGGCTGGAACTCCATCGCCGAGCTGAAGCTGCCGGGCGGCCGGGGGCTGCCGACGGCCGGCTCGGGCGACGTCCCGCCGGACGCGCAGAAGCTGCTCGACTCGCTGGGCGACCAGGTCAACGGCGAGTTCGGCTCCGGCACGGTCTTCTCGACCCGCCTGATCAACGCCCTCATCACCGACGACGGCAAGGTCTACGTGGGCGCGGTCACCAAGGACGCGCTGGTCAAGGCGGCGAACGAGGCGCACTGACGGTGCTGCGGATGGCCTGGGGCCACTGGACCCGGGGTCACTGGGCGTACGGCGGATGGAAGGTGCCGACAGGGTGCCTTCCATCCGTCTCGTGGAACGACGGGAGGGCAGCGTGCCGGGCACCAGCGGCACTTCGGCGCAACAGGCTTCCGCTTGGACGGGGGACGACCCGAGCGCGCACGTCATCGAGACGCACGCGCTCACCAAGCGCTACGGCAAGCACCTCGCCGTCGACCGGCTCGACCTCACCGTCCCCGAAGGCAGCGTCTTCGGCTTCCTCGGGCCGAACGGCTCGGGCAAGACGACCACCATCCGCATGCTGATGGGCCTCATCGAGCCGACCTCCGGCCACGCCCGGGTGCTCGGCCGCACCATGCCGCGCGCCGCCCGCACCGTCCTGCCGCACGTGGGCGCGCTGATCGAGGGCCCCGCCCTCTACGGCTTCCTGTCGGGCCGCGACAACCTGCTGCGGTACGACTCCGCGGACCCGAACGCCGATCCGCGGACCCGCCGGGCGCGCGCCGAGGCGGCCCTGGACCGGGTCGGGCTCACCGCGGCCGCGGGCAAGAAGGCGAAGGCGTACTCCCTCGGCATGAAGCAGCGGCTCGGGCTCGCCGCCGCGCTGCTCCAGCCGCGCAGGCTCCTCGTCCTGGACGAGCCGACGAACGGCCTGGACCCGCAGGGCATGCGGGAGATCCGCACGCTGGTGCGGGAGCTGGCGGCTGAGGGCACGACGGTCTTCCTCTCCTCGCACCTCCTCGACGAGATCGAGCAGGTCTGCACGCACGCCGCCGTGATGACCCGGGGCCGCCTGATCACCCAGGGCCCGGTCGCCGACCTCGCGGCGGGCGCGCGCGGCAGGCTCGTCGTGACGACACCGGACACGGGCGACGCCGCCCGCGTCCTCAAGGAGCAGGGCGTGACGGATCTCGTCGTGACGGAGGACAGGGTGACGGGCGAACCGCCGGGCCCGGACGCGACGGGCCAGGACGTGGAACTGGCCGGGCTGAACGCCGCACTGGTCGCCGCGGACGTCCGCGTACGCGGCTTCGGGCTCGAACGGGCCTCGCTCGAGGACGCGTTCGTGGCGCTGACGGGGGAGGGCTTCGATGTCGCGGGCTGAGGCGGTGGACGTGACCGGGACGGCGGCGGGCGAGGGCGTGCGGGAGCCGCGGCGGATCTGGACCCTGGGCCTGTTCCGCAGCGAGCTCACGATCACCTTCCGCCGCTGGCGGACCCTCGCGCTGCTCGGGGTGCTCGCCGCCGTGCCGATCCTCGTCGGTGTCGCCGTCAGGATCGAGACCAGCGACGGTTCCACGATCGGCGGGGGCGGCGGCGATGGCGGGCCCGCCTTCATCGCTCAGGTCACCAACAACGGCCTGTTCCTGGTCTTCACCGCGCTCGCCGCGACGCTGCCGTTCTTCCTGCCGATGGCGATCGGCGTCGTCGCCGGTGACGCCGTCGCGGGGGAGGCGAGCGCGGGCACGCTGCGCTACCTGCTCGTCGCGCCCGCGGGGCGGACCCGGCTGCTCCTCGTCAAGTACGCGACCACGCTGACGTTCTGCCTGGTCGCGACCCTGGTCGTGGCCGCGTCCGCGCTCGCGACCGGCGCGCTGCTCTTCCCGCTCGGTGAGGTCACCACGATCTCCGGCACCCGCATGAGCTTCGGCGAAGGGCTGCTGCGGGCCCTGCTGATCGCGCTCGTCGTCGCCGTGTCACTGGTCGGCGTGGCGGCGCTCGGCCTGTTCGTGTCGACGCTCACCAGCAGCGGCATCGCGGCGATGGCGACGACCGTCGGCCTGCTGATCACGGTCCAGATCCTCGACCAGATCCCGCAGCTGCACGGCCTGCACCCGTACTTCTTCTCGCACTACTGGCTGTCCTTCGCCGACCTGATGCGCGAGCCCGTCTACTGGTCGGACATCATCAAGAACCTGGAGATGCAGGGCCTGTACGCGGCCGTGTTCGGCTCGGCGGCGTGGGCGCGGTTCGGGGCGAAGGACATCATGGCGTGACGGTCGCCGTGGCGTGAGAGTCACCCTGGCGTGCGGTTCGCCCCGTGACTACGCCTCCTTGTCGTACGGGAAGCGGGCGAGCGGCGGGTCCTGCGCGAAGAACGTCTTGGCGCGCGCCAGTGCCTCGGTGTCCTTGAGGACGTGGCCGGGCCTCGTGCCGTTGCCGAGCAGGACGCCGCCGAACCGCATGGGGAAGAAGGCGGCCGTGTTGCGCAAGGTGCCGATCAGCGGGTCCGCCACCTCCTCCTCGCGGTGCGCGAGGGCGGTCACGCCCCACAGGGTCCGGCCCTTCAGCGTCTCCTTGAAGGAGATCTCCGGGGTCTCCAGCCACGCGTCCCAGTAGTCGAGGTAGCGCTTGACGGTGGCCGACAGCGAGTACCAGTACAGCGGCGACGCGATGACGATGTCCGTGGCCTCCAGGGTGGCGTCGAGGAGCAGCGCCTCGTTGCCGTCGGCGGGGCGGGTGCGGGCCCGCGGCCGGGTCTCGTCGTGGCGCAGGTCGGCGAAGTCGGGCAGCGGCAGACCGGCCAGGTCCAGCCAGCGCTGCTCGACGTCCGGCGGGAGCTGCTCGGCGGCCGCGCGGGCCAGGATCTCGGTGTTGCCCTCGGGACGGGCGCTGCCGAGTACGAAGAGGAACTTGCGGGTCATGGGATCCCCCTGGAGTCGCTTGCCGAGGCGCCTGCCAACGGCGATTACTTGCACGCGCACTATATGCACGCGCAAGCAATGCCGTCCAGGGGTTACCGCGGGCCCCTGCTCGGAGAGCTCCGCTCAGGGGCCGCAAAGGGTGCCGACTAGGAGGAGAGCCCCCACACCGCGTACGCGATCGCGTCGCTGTTGCGGTCGAGCGCCGTCCCGTCGATGTTCGACGCCCCGTCGCAGGACGAGTGGTAGCACTTGTCGAACGCCTCGCCCGCCGTGCCGCCCCACTTCTGCGCCTGCGCGGCCGACTTGGTGGTCTCGGCGCCGGTGAAGATGCCGCCGACGGGGATGCCCGCCTGCTGGAACGGCGCGTGGTCGGAGCGGCCGTCGCCCTCGTCGTCCGGCTCCGTCGTCACGTTCAGGCCCGCGTAGTAGTCCTTGAACGTCTTCTCGATCGTGGGGTCGTCGTCGTAGACGAAGTAGCCGGCGTTCGGGGAGCTGATCATGTCGAAGTTCAGATATCCGCTGATCTTCGAACGGTCGCCGCCGGCCAGGCTTTCGACGTAGTGCGAGGAGCCGACCAGGCCGATCTCCTCGGCGCCCCACCAGGCGAACCGCAGGTGCTTGGTGGGCTTGTACTGCTCGCGGGCCACGGTGAGCGCGGTCTCCAGGACGGCGGCGGAGCCGGAGCCGTTGTCGTTGATGCCGGGGCCCTCGGAGACGCTGTCGAGGTGGGCGCCCGCCATGACGACCTTGCCGTCGTCACCGCCCGGCCAGTCGGCGATCAGGTTGTAGCCGGTCTCGCCGCTCGCCGTGAACTTCTGTACGGAGGTGGTGAATCCGGCGGCGTCGAGCTTGCCCTTGATGTGGTCGATGGAGGCCTTGTATCCGGCGCTGCCGTGCGCGCGGTTGCCGCCGTTGGCGTCCGCTATGGACTGCAGGTCGGCGAGGTTGGCCTTGACGTTGTCGACGGATATGTTGGGTGCGGCGGCGGCCTTCGGGGCGGGCGCCGCGGTCGATGTCGCGTGGGTGGCGAGGAGTCCGGCGACGGCTATGGCTGCGGCCGCGGCGGTACGTCCGGGAACGGAGAGGTTCATGTGGGGGGAGCTCCGGTTTCCGTGTTCCATGGATGGCGTACGAACTCACGTACGTGGGGCGTGAGTTCGGAGTTGCCTGATGGTGCTCGGGAGCCGGATGAGACGTCAAGACCGCAAAACGGACAGGGGGTTCCGCATAGCGGCCACGCCTGCCTAGTGGACGCAGAACTCGTTGCCCTCGGGGTCCTTCATGATCACCCACTCGCCGCCGGGCTCCGCGACGTGCCGCTCCACGGCGGCGCCCAGCGCTTCGAGGCGGGCCACCTCGTCGGCGCGGCGGCCCGGCGCCGTGTGCACGTCGAGGTGCAGCCGGTTCTTGCCCGACTTCGGCTCGGGCACGCGCTGGAAGAGGATGCGGCGGCCCAGGCCCGTGCCGCTCTGCTCGTCGTACGGGTCGTCGGGGTGCCGGACGGCGATGAGGTCGCGCCAGGCGCGGCGACCGCGGAACTCGACGGTCGCGGCCTCCGGCGCCGCGCCGACGCCGAGGAGCCGGTCGATCAGCGCGCTGTTGTCCTCGACCTCGTACCCCAGCGTCCCGGCCCAGAAGACGGCCTGGGCGTGCGGGTCGGAGGCGTCGATGACGAGCTTCCAGTGCAGAGTGGTCATGGTGACCAGTTGTATCGGTCAGGTGATGAGGACGCACGGATTCCGGCTCACTTCCGGCTCACTTCCGGCTCGCTCCCGGCTCACCAGGGGCGAGTTGGGCGCGTGAGCCGTCAGGCCGCGGGCTCCCGCGCGCCCGGAACGGCGGCGGTGGAGGCGGCGGCCGCCTCCCTTGCCGCGGCGACCCGCACCGCGTTCCGCCGGGCCGTACGCAACGCGTCCCAGGTCAGAAGCGTGAGCGCCAGCCATACGAGGGCGAAGCCCGCCCACCGCTCGGGCGGCATCGCCTCGTGGAAGTACAGGATGCCGAGGACGAACTGGAACATCGGCGCCATGTACTGGAGCAGCCCCAGGGTGGAGAGCGGCACGCGGATCGCCGCGGCGCCGAAGCAGACCAGCGGCGCGGCGGTCACCACACCCGTGGCTGCGAGCAGCGCCGCGTGCCCGGCTCCCCGCGTGCCGAAGACGATGTCGCCCTGCGTGGCGATCCACACCAGGTAGCCGAGGGCGGGCACGAACTGCACGGCGGTCTCGGCGGCGAGCGACTCCAGGCCGCCGAGGTTGACCTTCTTCTTCACCAGGCCGTACGCCGCGAAGGTGAAGGCGAGGCAGAGCGAGATCCACGGCGGCCTGCCGTACCCGAAGGCGAGCACGAGCACGGCCGTGACGCCGATGCCGACCGCCGCCCACTGCACGGGCCGCAGCCGTTCGCCGAGCAGCAGGACGCCCAGGGCGATGGTGACCAGCGGGTTGATGAAGTAGCCGAGGGAGGCCTCGACGACGTGGCCGGAGTTCACGGCCCAGATGTAGACGCCCCAGTTGAGGGTGATGACCGAGGCGGCGACCACCACCAGGCCCAGCCTGCGCGGCTGGCGCAGCAGCTCCCGGGCCCAGCCCCAGCGCCGTACGCAGAGCAACGCGATGCCGACCACGACGAGGGACCAGACCATCCGGTGGGCGAGGATCTCGGCGGCGCCGGCCGGTTTGAGGAGCGGCCAGAAGAGCGGGATGAGCCCCCACATGCCGTACGCCGCGAAGCCGTTCAGCAACCCGACGCGCTGCTCACTCCCGGACTTCCCGCCTGCTCCGCTGTCCACGGCCCCTCCTAGCTACGAGGCAGCCCGCGCTGCCGCACCGAAGGTAGCGCCGGAACCCCGCACCTGTCATGCCTGTATCGCAGTGACACTCATGACGTACGAGGCCCCCGAATTCACGAAGTGCGCGAATTCACGAAGCCCGCGAATTCTTGAGCTGCCCGCCGCTCGCCGCCCGACGCCCCCGGGGGAGCAGTGACACAGGCTCTCAGCCCCGCAGCGCCGCCGCCACCGCCTCGCCGATCCCCGAGGTGGGCCGCCCGATCAGCCGGGCCAGCTCCCCACTCGTCCCCGCGAGGCGCCCCCGCCCGATAGCCGCGTCGACGTCGACGAGGAGCGCCGCCATCGGCTCCGGCACGCCCGCGCCGGTCAGCACGGAGAGGTGCTGCTCGGCGGGGACGTTCACGTACGAGATGTCCTTGCCGCTCTGCTTCGCGACCTCGGCGGCGTACTCCGCGAGGCTCCACGCGACGTCGCCGCTCAGCTCGTAGACCCGGCCCTCGTGGCCCTCGCCGGTCAGTACGGCGACGGCGGCCGCGGCGTAGTCGGCGCGCGAGGCGGAGGCGACCCGGCCCTCGCCCGCGGAGCCGACGACGGCGCCGTGTTCAAGGACCGGGGCGAGGTGCTCGGTGTAGTTCTCGTGGTACCAGCCGTTGCGCAGGAAGGTGTGGGGCAGGCCGGAGTCGAGGATCAGCTGCTCGGTCACCTTGTGCTCGGCCGCCAGGTCGAAGTCGGCGTCGGGGCCGCCGAGGATTCCGGTGTACGCGAGGAGCGCGACGCCCGCCTCGCGCGCCGCGTCGACGACCGCGCGGTGCTGCGGCACCCGGCGCCCGACCTCGCTGCCGGAGATGAGCAGGACGCGGTCGCCGGCGGCGAAGGCGCCGCGCAGGGTCTCGGGGGCGTCGTAGTCGGCGATCCGCAGCTCCACGCCGCGCTCGGCGAGGTCGGCGGCCCGCTTCTTGTCGCGTACGACGGCCGCGATCTCCGCGGCCGGGACGCGGGCGTCGAGCAGCCCCTGGACGACGAGGCGGCCGAGGTTTCCGGTGGCTCCGGTGACGACGATGCTCATGGGAGGAATCTCCATTGTGGCTAGTTGCGACGATTACGGCTTATGGCGATTACGGCTTATTACGACTCGTTACGGTCGATCTGCCACCCACCCTAGAGACAGCGCTAACTTTCCGTAAGTACCCACTTTGAAGTAAGGTACTGGCATGGATGTAAGTGACTGGGCCGTGCGCGAGGAGATGTGCCCGCACCGCCTCGTTCTGGAGCACGTCACGAGCCGCTGGGGCGTCCTCGTCCTGATCGCCCTGGAGGAGCGCTCGTACCGGTTCAGTGAGCTGCGCCGCCGGATCGGCCGCGTCAGCGAGAAGATGCTGGCCCAGACCCTGCAGATCCTGGAGCGCGACGGCCTGGTGCACCGCGACGCGAAGCCGGTCATCCCGCCCCGCGTCGACTACTCCCTCACGGAGCTCGGCCGCGAGGCAGCCGAGCAGGTCAGGGCCCTCGCGTCGTGGACGGAGCGGCGCATGGACGACGTGCAGAAGGCGCGCCGGGCATACGACGGGGCCCGGTCCTGACGAGCAGAACCGGGCCCCGGGGGGAAAGCGGCGGCCGTACTAGCCGACGACCGTCCAGGTGTCCTTGCCCGCGAGGAGCGTGGCGAGGTCGCCCTTGCCGTTCTGTTCGATGGCGCTGTCGAGCTGGTCGGCCATGAGCGTGTCGTAGACCGGGCGTTCGACGCTGCGCAGGACGCCGATCGGGGTGTGGTGCAGCGTGTCGGGATCGGCGAGCCGGGAGAGCGCGAAGGCCGTGGTCGGCGACGTGGAGTGCGCGTCGTGGACCAGGATGTCGGCCTCGTTCTCCGGCGTGACCGCGACGACCTTGAGGTCACCCGTCTCCGCGTCGCGCACGACGCCCTTCGAACGCTCGGCGCCGAAGCGGATCGGCTGCCCGTGCTCCAGGCGGATCACCGCGTCCTCGGCCTGCTGCTTGTCCTTGAGAACCTCGAAGGCGCCGTCGTTGAAGATGTTGCAGTTCTGGTAGATCTCCACCAGCGCGGTGCCGGGGTGCGCGGCGGCCTCGCGCAGCACCGACGTGAGGTGCTTGCGGTCGGAGTCCACCGTCCTGGCCACGAACGACGCCTCGGCGCCGATGGCGAGCGAGACCGGGTTGAAGGGCGCGTCCAGGGACCCCATCGGCGTCGACTTGGTGATCTTGCCGAGCTCGGAGGTCGGGCTGTACTGGCCCTTGGTGAGGCCGTAGATCCGGTTGTTGAACAGCAGGATCTTGAGGTTCACGTTGCGGCGCAGGGCGTGGATGAGGTGGTTGCCGCCGATGGACAGCGCGTCGCCGTCACCGGTGACCACCCATACGCTCAGGTCGCGCCGCGAGGAGGCGAGGCCGGTGGCGATGGCCGGGGCGCGGCCGTGGATGGAGTGCATCCCGTACGTGTTCATGTAGTACGGGAAGCGGGAGGAGCAGCCGATCCCGGAGACGAAGACGATGTTCTCCTTGGCCAGACCCAGCTCGGGCATGAAGCCCTGCACGGCCGCCAGCACGGCGTAGTCCCCGCAGCCGGGGCACCACCGCACCTCCTGGTCGGACTTGAAGTCCTTCATGGACTGCTCGGCCTCGGCCTTGGGCACCAGGGAGAGCGCGTCGATCGTGCTCCCGGACCCCTCTGATCCGACCGTTGATCCGCCCGTTTTCGTGTCAGCCATCGATGGCCTCCTTGAGAGCCGTGGCGAGCTGCTCGGCCTTGAACGGCATTCCGTTGACCTGGTTGTACGAGACGGCGTCCACCAGATACTTCGCACGGACCAGCGTGGCGAGCTGACCGAGGTTCATCTCGGGGACCACCACCTTGTCGTAACGCGCGAGGATGTCGCCGAGGTTCCGCGGGAACGGGTTGAGGTTGCGCAGATGGGCCTGCGCGATGGATTCGCCCGCGGCCCGCAGCCGGCGGACCGCCGCGGTGATCGGCCCGTACGTCGACCCCCAGCCGAGGACGAGCGTGTCGGCGTCGCCGCTCGCGTCGTCGACCTCCAGGTCGGGCACCTCGATGCCGTCGACCTTGGCCTGCCGGGTGCGGACCATGAAGTCGTGGTTGGCCGGGTCGTAGGAGATGTTGCCCGTGCCGTCCTGCTTCTCGATGCCGCCGATGCGGTGCTCCAGACCCGGCGTGCCCGGGATGGCCCACGGGCGGGCCAGCGTCTGCGGATCGCGCTTGTAGGGCCAGAAGGTCTCGGTGCCGTCGACGTCGGTGTGGTTGGGACCCGAAGCGAACTGGACGCGCAGGTCGGGCAGTTCGTCGACCTCCGGGATGCGCCAGGGTTCCGAGCCGTTGGCCAGGTAGCCGTCGGAGAGCAGGAACACCGGCGTCCGGTACGTCACCGCGATGCGGGCCGCCTCCAGCGCCGCGTCGAAGCAGTCGGCCGGCGTCTTCGGCGCCACGATCGGCACCGGTGCCTCGCCGTTGCGCCCGTACATCGCCTGGAGCAGGTCGGCCTGCTCGGTCTTGGTCGGCAGGCCCGTGCTGGGGCCGCCGCGCTGGATGTCGACGACGAGCAGCGGCAGTTCGAGGCTGACGGCCAGGCCGATGGTCTCCGACTTCAGCGCCACACCGGGACCGGAGGTCGTCGTCACCGCGAGGGACCCGCCGAACGCGGCGCCCAGCGCCGCGCCGATGCCTGCGATCTCGTCCTCGGCCTGGAAGGTGCGCACGCCGAAGTTCTTGTGCCTGGACAGCTCGTGCAGGATGTCCGAGGCCGGGGTGATGGGGTAACTGCCCAGGTAGAGCGGCAGGTCAGCCTGGCGGCTCGCGGCGATCAGGCCGTACGACAGGGCCAGGTTCCCCGAGATGTTGCGGTAGGTGCCGGTCGTGAACGCCTGCGACGCCGGGGCCACTTCGTAGGAGACCGCGAAGTCCTCGGTGGTCTCGCCGAAGTTCCACCCCGCGTGGAACGCCGCGATGTTCGCCTCGGCGATCTCCGGGCGCTTGGCGAACTTGGTCCGCAGGAACTTCTCGGTTCCCTCGGTCGGCCGGTGGTACATCCACGAGAGCAGACCGAGCGCGAACATGTTCTTCGAACGGCCCGCGTCCTTGCGGGAGAGGTCGAACTCCTTGAGGGCCTCGACCGTCAGCGTGGTCAGCGGCACCGGGTGCACGCTGTAGCCGTCCAGGGAGCCGTCCTCCAGCGGTGAGGTGGCGTAACCGACCTTCTGCATCGCCCGCTTGGAGAACTCGTCGGTGTTGACGATGACCTCGGCGCCGCGCGGCACGTCGCCGATGTTGGCCTTCAGCGCGGCCGGGTTCATCGCCACCAGGACGTTCGGCGCGTCACCCGGCGTCAGGATGTCGTGGTCGGCGAAGTGCAGCTGGAAGGAGGACACGCCCGGGAGTGTCCCGGCGGGCGCGCGGATCTCGGCGGGGAAGTTCGGCAGCGTCGACAGGTCGTTGCCGAAGGACGCGGTCTCCGAAGTGAAACGGTCACCCGTGAGCTGCATCCCGTCACCGGAGTCACCCGCGAAACGGATGATCACCCGGTCCAGACGGCGCACGTCTTTGTCACCCGCGGGCCTGCGTGGGCCGGTGACGACTGCCCCGTCGGCCTGCTCGGCTTGGCTACTGACCTGGCTGGTCACTGAACTGGACCTCCCTCGAGGCGACTGAGCGGAATCGCCGGGACGGCCGGCGTTCCCAAGGTCCACCCTACGTCTGTAAGGGGTGCCTTCCTGGGGCAGCTCGCTGGGTGGACGCACTTCTGAGACAGCGTGTTGCGCTGATTTGCCATGGTTTGCCATGTCCCCCGGCCCTTCGTGGATGACGCTCCCCGCTCATCCTTTGGTTCTAGGACTTGCCTCCGACTGACTCCGCCCGGCCGTGACTCTCCGTGATCCTCCCTGTTCCCAGTGGAGCGGCCCTGGATCCCGGGTCGCACCTGACAGGCTGTCAGTTGTTCATGAGTTGAGGTAGGTGAGGACCGCGAGCACGCGGCGGTGATCCCCGTCACTCTGGGAGAGGCCGAGCTTCATGAAGATGTTGCTCACGTGCTTCTCGACGGCACCGTCGCTCACCACGAGCTGCCGGGCCACCGCCGAGTTCGTCCGGCCCTCCGCCATCAGGCCGAGTACCTCGCGTTCCCGTGGCGTAAGCCCCGCCAGTACGTCCTGCTTGCGGCTGCGGCCGAGCAGCTGGGCCACGACCTCGGGGTCGAGCGCCGTGCCGCCCTCCGCGACCCGCACCACCGCGTCGACGAACTCCCGCACCTCCGCGACCCGGTCCTTGAGCAGGTAGCCGACACCGCGGCTCGACCCGGCGAGCAGTTCGGTGGCGTACTGCTCCTCGACGTACTGCGAAAGGACCAGGACCCCGAGCCCCGGGTGCTGATGACGCAGATACACCGCGGCGCGCACACCCTCATCGGTGTGGGTCGGGGGCATCCGCACATCGGCGACGACCACGTCCGGCAGGGCGTCCTGCGCGGCGAACTCGGTGATCGTCTTGATCAGCGCGTCCGCGTCCCCCACCCCGGCGACCACGTCGAGCCCGCGGTCGGTCAGCAGCCGGGTCAGGCCCTCCCGAAGCAGCACTGAATCCTCGGCGATGACCACCCGCACTTTGTCCTCCACTTTTTGGCCCCCCGGCACTTTTTGGCCCCCCGGCGCGCTTGTCCGGCCGGTGTCGGGCCGACAAAGGTGGCGTCGGCCGAACAACTCGGCACCTCAGTATCGCGCGATCCGCGGCGGCCCACCGGCGCAGTCACCAGACTCTTGTGCCCGCCGCACGGCGCGGCGCCCCCGGTCCGGGGTGCGAACGGGGGCGGGGCGGGGGCGGAAGCGCAGGTCAGCAGGGTGTGGGAGCGGGCGTGGGGATGGATGCGCGGTGCGGGGGGCGGGCGCCGGTTCGGGTTGGTTCTGTTCGGTACGGGCGGGCCCGGCTCAGCCCTGACGCCACGGCAGCTCCGCCGTGACCGTCGTGGGGCCGCCCACCGGGGAGTCGACCACCAGGATCCCGTCGACCGCGTCGAGCCGCTCCGCGAGGCCCGCGAGGCCGGATCCGGCCGAGACGTCGGCGCCGCCCGTGCCGTCGTCGGTGACCTGGAGCATCAGCCGGTCCTCGGCCCGCCAGACGTCGACGCCCGCGGTCCTGGCGCCGCTGTGCTTGCTGATGTTCTGAAGGAGTTCGGAGACCGTGAAGTAGGCGATGCCCTCGATGGCGGCCGCCGGGCGGCTCGTCAGGTCCACCTCGACCTGGACCGGCACCGTGCAGCGGGCGGCCAGCGAGGAGAGGGCGGCGTCCAGGCCGCGGTCGGTGAGGACGGCCGGGTGGATGCCCCGGGCGAGGTCGCGCAGCTCCTGAAGGGCGACCTTCACCTCGCCGTGTGCCTCGTCCACCATGCGCGCCGCGGCCTCGGGGTCCTCGGTGAGCTTCTCCTTGGCCAGGCCCAGATCCATGGCGAGGGCGACGAGGCGGGCCTGCGCGCCGTCGTGCAGATCGCGTTCGATGCGGCGCAGGTCGGCGGCGGCGGTGTCCACGACGACACCGCGGTCCGACTCCAGCTCGACGACGCGGGTCGCGAGCCGCGAGGGGCCGAGCAGCCCGAACACCAGCACACGGTCCACCGTCGTCAACGCCCGCAGGATCCACGGCGTGGCCAGCGTGATGAGGAGGCCGGTCGCGGCGGTGAGGCCGATCTCGAAGGGGTTGTCGAGGTAGATGTGGTGGTTGTCGTCACCGAAGAGCTGGATGCCGCCCTGGCCGCCGTACATCGGGAAGAGCCAGAACCACAGCGGGTACGTGAGCATCGTCCAGCCGTACGCCCAGAAGACGAGCGACACCGTGAACGAGAAGAGGGACCACGGCAGCATCAGCAGCGCGTACAGCAGGTGCCGCCAGGAGGCGCCGCTCTTGAGGACGGCCCCCATGAGCGCCATCGGGCCGCCGCCCTTGGGGCGCAGCGGCTCCGGCGGCGCGACCTCCAGGCCGAGCAGCGCGCGCGCCCGCGTCCGCTCCAGGGCGCCGATGCCGCGGCAGCCGGCCAGTCCTGCCGCGAGCACCGGGACGCCGATGAAGGTGATCAGCAGGCCCGCGCCGAGCGAGAGCGAGACGACGGCGAAGACGAAGGACGTGATGCCGATGGGCAGGCTCAGCATCGTGTAGCCGAACTCCCGCCAGGTGCGGGCCTCAAGAGGGGCGCGCAGCCCCGCGGGCAGGCGGTGGCGCCGCTCCTCGGCGTCCGTACCCCGGAATTCCGGCCGGTCCATGTGCGTGTACCCCTGTCCATAGCCCGTGGCCATCGCTGCCGTCCGTTTCTGCTGTCTGCGTCTGCGTCTGCGGTTGTGTCTGTTGCCTTGGTTCAAGAGTCGCTGGCGCGGCGGTCTTGGACCATGGAGTGGGTCGGCGTCTTCGGCCGGGGGTTTTCCCTACCTCCGGGAGGGGGCCCGGTATCAGTGGCCCGGTATCAGTGGCGGCGCGAGCCGGGCGCGTCGTCCGCCGACCGGTCCCGCCACGGCAGCTCCGCCGTGACCGTCGTGGGACCGCCCACCGGCGAATCGATGACGAAGAGCCCGTCCACCGCGCCGAGCCGGTCCGCGAGGCCCGCCATGCCCGTACCGCCGTCGAGCCGCGCCCCGCCGCGCCCGTCGTCCCACACCCGGATGAGCAGCCGCTTCTCCGACCGCCAGACCTCGACGCTCGCCGCCCTGGCGCCGCTGTGCTTGCTGATGTTCTGAAGGAGTTCGGAGACCGTGAAGTACGCGATGCCCTCGATGGCGGCCGCCGGGCGCGCCGGCAGGTCGGCGGTCACCTTCACCGGCACCGTGCAGCGCGACGCGACCGAGGAGAGGGCGGCGTTCAGGCCGCGGTCGGTGAGGACGGCCGGGTGGATGCCGCGGGCCAGGTCGCGCAGCTCCTGGAGGGCGAGCTTCACCTCGCCGTGCGCCTCGTCGACCATGGTGGCCGCGGCGTCGGGGTCCTCGAGGAGCTTCTCCTTCGCGAGGCCGAGGCCCATGGCGAGGGCGACGAGGCGGGCCTGCGCGCCGTCGTGCAGATCGCGTTCGATGCGGCGCAGGTCGGCGGCGGCGGTGTCCACGACCACCCCGCGGTCGGACTCCAGTTCGGCGATGCGCTTCTCCAACTCGTCGGAGGGGCAGAGCAGTCCGCGCGCCATCGCCCGGTCGGCGTTGGCGAGGACGCGCACGACGAAGGGCAGTACCGGCCAGAGCACGAAGAGCCCGGTGACGGTGACGGCGAAGGTGAGGACGCCCCAGGGCAGCCGGATGAACGCGTACAGCATGGTGCGCCAGCCCACCGGGTCCTTCAGGCTCGCCCACATCCGGCCGAGGAAACCCTGCCCGCGGTGCCCCGGCATCGGGCTCGGCTCGTCGATTCGCACGCCGAGCAGTTTCCGGGCCCGCGCCCGTTCGGCCCGGCCGAGGGCGCGCGCGCCGAGCAGCCCCGCGGCGAGCACCGGCAGGCCGACCACCGTGACCGTCAGGCCGATGCCCATGGCCAGGACGGTTACCGCGTAGACGAAGCCGACGATGCCCACCGGGAGGTTCACCAGGAGGTGGACGATCTCCTTCCAGGTGTGCCGGTCGTAGGCGAAACGCGCGGGTGGCGGCCGGTCGTCCTGCGAGGGGTCGTGCGAGGGCATGGTGCGTGCGGTCATAGGCGCCAGAGTGCCCGGCCCGCCGCCGCGACGCCATGAGGGCCCCTGCCGGGGCACCCGGGGGATAACCCCACCTCGGCCCTGACAGATGCGTGACGCTCTGCTTACCGAATCTTTAGCAGGCCCTAGACTCCCGTGCGTACAGATCGTCGAACGGGACCGGATCAGGGCGGTCACGGAGTGAACGGGACCGGCATCGAGCGCGGTCAGGGAGTGAGGGGCTGACGTGCACGTGACGAACGTCGCGGCAAGCTACTACCAGTCGTACTCCGTCGTCGGACTGCTCGCCGTCGTGGGCGTGCTGTTCGTCGCCGTGGCCTTCGGCGCGGGACGGCTGCTGCGCCCGGTCGTGCCCACCCCGGAGAAACTCCTGACCTACGAGTGCGGGGTCGACCCGGTCGGCGACGGCTGGGCCCACACCCAGGTCCGCTACTACGTCTACGCGTTCCTCTACGTGATCTTCGCCGTCGACTCGATCTTCCTCTTCCCCTGGGCGACGGTCTTCGCCGCGCCCGGCTACGGCGCCGCGACGCTCGTGGAGATGTTCATCTTCCTCGGCTTCCTCGCCGTGGGCCTGCTGTACGCATACAAGAAGGGCGTCCTGACGTGGACGTGACCCCCTCGGAGCCCGTGCTCCTGCCCGATCCCGTCGGGCCCAAGAAGCTCGGTGTGCTCTCCCGACTCGCCCCCGAGCCGATGAAGGTGGTCCTCAACTGGGGCCGCCGGTACTCGCTCTGGGTCTTCAACTTCGGCCTCGCCTGCTGCGCCATCGAGTTCATCGCGGCCTCCATGGCGCGCCACGACTTCATCCGACTCGGCGTCATCCCGTTCGCACCGGGACCGCGCCAGGCCGACCTGATGGTCGTCTCCGGCACGGTCACGGACAAGATGGCGCCCGCGGTGAAGCGCCTGTACGAGCAGATGCCCGAGCCGAAGTACGTCATCTCCTTCGGCGCCTGCTCCAACTGCGGCGGCCCGTACTGGGACTCGTACTCGGTGACCAAGGGCGTCGACCAGATCATCCCCGTCGACGTGTACGTCCCCGGGTGCCCGCCGCGGCCCGAGGCGCTGCTCCAGGGCATCCTCAAGCTCCAGGAGAAGATCGCGCGGGAGTCGCTGGGGGAGCGGTACGGGAACGGGGCGCGGCCCTCCACGGCAGCGCTGCGCAGCGATCTGGTCCGGGGCCCGGTGCCGGTGACGGACCCGGACCCGGCCCCGGCTCCGGACCCGGCCCCGGTGACGGAACGGCCGACGGGTGAAGGGGAGGGCGACCGGTGACCGGCTGGCTGCCGAGCCCCGTCGAGGAGCTCTTCGGCGCGGAGGCGACGGCCGAGGAGTCGTACGGCGTACTGACCGTCGACGTGCCGCCCGCCACGTGGACCACCGCCCTCGAAACCGCCCGCACCACGCTGGCCTGCACCTACTTCGACTGGCTGAGCGCGGTCGACGAGCCGGGCACCGGTTTCCGGATCTGCGCCCACGTCGTGGCGCTCTCGCCGATACGCCGCCTCCTGCTCCGCACGACGGTCGCGCACGAGGCCCCGGTACTGGCCTCCGCCGTCGACGTCTACGCGGGCGCGGCCTGGCACGAGCGCGAGACGCACGAAATGTTCGGCGTGACGTTCGAGGGCCACCCCGGCCTGACCCCCCTGCTCCTCCCCGAGAACTTCGAGGGCCACCCCCTCCGCAAGGACTTCGTCCTCGCCGCCCGCGTGGCGAAGGCCTGGCCGGGCGCCAAGGAGCCGGGGGAGTCCGATCACGGCGGCCCCAAGCGCCGCCAGATGCTGCCGCCCGGCGTACCCGACCCCAACGAGTGGGGCCCCCTGAAGGGGCAGCTTCCCGCGGCTCCGGCCCGTCCGGCGCGCGGCGCGGGCCGTGGCGCGGGCCGCGCGGGGGCATCGGCGTCCGGTGAACGGCCGGTACGGCGTACGCGTACGGCGAGCGAGGGTTCGGCGAGCCAGGCGGCGCCTGCGCCTGCGGAGACGCAGCCCGCGGGGACCCAGCCCGCGGGGACCCAGCCCGCGGAGACCCAGCAACCGGAGGCACCGGCGCGTCCCCCGAGGCGTTCGCGCAGCGTGAGCCAGGGGTCCGCGTCGCAGCGAGCGGTGACTCCGGCACCGACTCCGGATTCGGGGCCGGATTCGGGGCCGGATTCGGGGACCGTGCCTGTTGGGAAGCCGGAGCCGGAGCCGGAGCCGGAGCCGGTGGCCGGCCCGAAGGTCACGCCGCCGTCAGCCCCGCGCAGCTCCGACGCCCCCTGGCACCACGCCCGCCCGGCGTTCGACGACGCCGCCGAACCGGAGCCGAAGCAGCCGGGTACGGAAGCCAGGCCCGAGCCTGAACCCGCACCCGAGCCGCAGCCCGCCCCCACCGAGGACTCCCAAGACGGCGAACAGGACGGCGAACGCCGAGGAGGCACCGAGTGAACGACGCCCTCGACGTCGCCCTGCGCCTCGTCATCGTCTTCGCCGTCTTCCTGGTCCTGCCCCTCGTCGTCGGCCAGACCGAGCACAAGGTGATGGCCCACATGCAGGGCCGCCTCGGCCCGATGCACGCGGGCGGTTTCCACGGCTGGGCCCAACTCGTGGCCGACGGCGTGAAATTCGCCCAGAAGGAAGACGTCGTACCGGCCGACGCCGACCGCCGCGTCTTCCAACTGGCCCCCGCCATCGCTCTCCTGCCCTACCTCCTCGTCCTGATCGCCATCCCGATCGGCCCGGGCGAAGGCGCGGTCGGCGAGGTCGTCGACGCGGGCATCTTCTTCGTGCTCGCGGTGATGGGCGTCGGCGTACTCGGCTCGCTCATGGCCGGCTGGGCCAGCGCCAACAAGTTCTCCCTCCTCGGCGGCCTGCGCACCGCCGCCCAGCTCCTCGCGTACGAACTCCCGATGCTGCTCGCCGCCGCCTCGGTCGCGATGGCCGCGGGCACGGTCTCGCTGCCCGGCATCGTCGACGCCTTCGAGTGGTGGTGGCTGCCCTGGCAGATCGTCGGCGCGCTCGTGTTCTTCATCGCGGGCCTCGCCGAACTCCAGCGCCCGCCCTTCGACATGCCGGTCGCCGACTCCGAGATCATCTTCGGCGCCTACACCGAGTACACGGGCCTGCGCTTCGCCCTCTTCCTCCTCGCCGAGTACGCCGGGATCGTGGTCCTGAGCGGCCTGACCACCGTCCTGTTCCTGGGCGGCTGGCACGGCCCGTGGGGCGCCGACGGCCTCGGCTGGGTCTGGACCCTGCTCAAGACGGCCGTGCTCGCCTTCGTGGTCATCTGGCTGCGCGTGTCCTACCCCCGTCTCCGCGAGGACCAGCTCCAGAAGCTCTCCTGGACCCTCCTCGTCCCGCTCGCCCTCGCGCAGATCGCGCTCACCGGAATCGTGAAGGTGGCGATCAACTGATGCCCCCGGTCCCAGGGTCAGGCCTCGCCAAGGGCCTCGCCGTCACCCTCCGCACGATGACGAAGAAGACCGTCACCGAGCAGTACCCGGAGCACCAGCCCGAACTGCCGCCCCGCACCCGTGGCGTCATCGGCCTCTTCGAGGAGAACTGCACGGTCTGCATGCTGTGCGCCCGCGAGTGCCCGGACTGGTGCATCTACATCGACTCCCACAAGGAGACGGTCCCGCCCGCCGCCCCCGGCGGCCGCGAGCGCAGCCGCAACGTCCTCGACCGCTTCGCCATCGACTTCGCCCTCTGCATGTACTGCGGCATCTGCATCGAGGTCTGCCCCTTCGACGCGCTCTTCTGGTCCCCGGAGTTCGAGTACGCCGAGACCGACATCCACGAACTCACCCACGAGCGCGACAAGCTCCGCGAGTGGATGTGGACGGTCCCGGCGCCGCCCGCCCTCGACCCCGGCGCCGAGGACCCGAAGGAACTCGCCGCCGCCCGCAAGACCGCGGAGAAGCTGGCCGCAGCCGAGGTGACGGCCCCCGAGCCGATCGTCCGCGAGGCAACCGCTCCCGAGCCGCCGGCCACCGGGCCCGAATCGAAGGGCGGTGCGTCGTGAACGAGATGGTGAGCACGGTGAGCCTCGCCGCCGACGCACCAGGCTTCCTCTCCCCGACCGGCGTCGAGATCGCGTTCCTCCTCGTCGGACTCGTCACGCTCGGCGCGGCGGTCATCACGGTCACCACGAAGCAGCTGGTGCACGCCGCCCTGTGGCTGGTCGTGGCGCTCGGCGGGCTCGCCGTCGAGTACCTGTTGCTGCGGGCCGAGTTCATCGCCTGGGTGCAGGTCCTCATCTACGTCGGTTCCGTGGTCGTCCTCCTCCTCTTCGGACTGATGCTCACCAGGGCGCCCATCGGCCGCTCCCCGGACGCCGATTCGGGCAACCGCCCGGTCGCCTTCGCGGTGGCCCTCGTCGCTGCCGCGGCCCTGGTCTGGGTCGTCGTGGACGCGTTCCGCACCACGGTGATCGACCTGGACGGCGCCGCCCAGGGCTCCACCGACGTGACCGGATCGATGCTCTTCCGGAACTGGGTGCTCCCCTTCGAGGCGCTCTCCGTCCTCCTCCTCGCCGCCCTCGTCGGCGCCATCGTCCTGTCCCGCAAGAACGCCGCCGCCCAGGACCGGGAGGAGAACAGCTGATGCACCTCCACCTCGCCTACCCCGCCGTCCTCGCCGCCCTCCTCTTCTGCGTCGGCCTGTACGGCGTGCTCGCCCGGCGCAACGCGATCCTCGTCCTGATGTCCGTCGAGCTGATGCTCAACGCCGTCAACCTCAACCTGGTCGCCTTCGACGTCTGGCTCCGCGACTCCCTCCACGCAGGGCAGGCCCTGACCCTCTTCACCATCGCCATCGCCGCCGCCGAGATCGGCATCGGCCTCGCGATCGTCCTGGCCGTCTACCGCAACCGCGGCAGCTCCGCCGTCGACGACCTCCGCGACACCGCCGAGGGCCCGGACGACCCCGACGGCGATGACGACGACCCCGAGGGCGCGGCCGCCGAAGAGCCCGGCCGGGCACAGAAGCCGACGCAGACGCCGACGCAGAAGGCTGAGGCCACCGCGTGACCACGACCACCCTCGCCGTCCTCGTCCCCCTCCTCCCGTTCCTCGGCGCCGCCGCCGGCCTGCTGCTCGGCCGCCGGGTCCCCGGTTTCGTACGTCCCCTCGCGGTGCTGCCCACGCTGACGGCCCTGCTGCTCGCCGTCCTCGTGGCCGTCCGCCAGGGCGGCGGCACCGGCGGCGGCCAGGCCTCCCTCGACGCGGCCACCGAGCTCACCCCCACCGGCTCTGTCCCCATCGAACTCGCCCTGCACATCGACGGCTTCGCCGCCCTCGTCGCCGTCCTGGTGGGCGTCGTCGCGTCCTGCGTGCAGATCTACTCGACGGGCTACCTCCGCGAGGACCCGCGCTACCCCTCGTACGCCGCTCTCGTCTCCCTCTTCACCTCCGCGATGCTGCTCGTCGTCTACTCCGGCGACCTGATGGTGCTCCTGGTCGGCTGGGAGATCATGGGCATCTGCTCGTACTTCCTGGTCGGCCACTACTGGGAGACCCCCGAGGCGCGCGCCGCCTCCCTGAAGGCCTTCCTCGTCACCAAGCTCGGCGACGTCCCCTTCCTGATCGGCCTGTTCGCCCTCGCCGCCGACACCGGCTCCTTCCGCGTCACGACGATCCTCGCGAGCGTCGCCGACGGCGGCCTCGACCATCCGACGCTCATCGCCCTGCTGCTGCTCGCCGGGGTGGCGGGCAAGTCCGCGCAGTTCCCGCTGCACACCTGGCTGCCCGACGCGATGGCAGGCCCCACGCCCGTCTCCGCGCTGATCCACGCCGCGACGATGGTCGCCGCCGGTGTCTACTTCGTGGCCCGGCTCCTTCCCGTCTTCGCCGCCTCCGCGGCAGCCCTGGTCGTCCTCGCCGTCATGGCCGCCGTCACGATGGCCGGTTCGGCCCTCGCCGCGCTCGCCCAGGACGACATCAAGCGCGTCCTCGCGTACTCGACGATCGGTCAGCTCGGCTACATGACCGGCGCCCTCGCCGTCGGCGACCGCGGTGCCGCCGTCTTCCACCTCCTCTCGCACGGCGCCTTCAAGGCGCTGCTCTTCCTCACGGCGGGCGTGCTCATCCACGCCGCCGGCACCAACTCGCTCGCCGCCATGTCCCGTATGAAGGGCCTGCGCGACCGCGTCCCCGACGCGTACTGGACGATGACCGTGGCGCTCCTCGCGCTCGCCGCGATCCCGCCCTTCAGCGGCTTCTTCTCGAAGGAGGCGGTGCTCGGCGCCGCCGAACACACCGCCACGGGCCACGCCGGGTCCGTGCCCACCGCGGCGGGCTGGATCGTCCTCGTCGCCGGTCTGCTCACCGCCCTCCTCACCGCCGCCTACGCGACGCGCCTGTGGCTGCTCGCCTTCAACGGCCGAGGCCCCGAGGCGCCCGACCACGGCAGGCAGCCCGTCACCATGACCGCCGTGCTGTGGGTGCTCGCCGTCCCCTCCCTCGCCTTCGGTCTCGCCGTCGGCGTCCTGCCGGACTGGTTCGACGGCCACTCGCTCGCCCCCACGCTCACCACCTCCGTCCTCGGCACGGGCCTCGCGCTCGTCGGTGTCCTGGTCACCTACGGCGCGTGGCGCCACACCACGGCGCTCGCCGCCAAGGTCCCGATGGGCGCGGTCGCCGCGGACCCGGATGGCGACGGCGGCCTGGTCGAGGCGGAGGCCATCGCCACCCACGCCCCCGCGTACGGAGACGTCGCGTCGGCCCGCGACCCGGCCGACCCCGGCCGCCTGCTCCTGGGACCGCTGCACCGGCACGCCGCCGTCGGCTTCCGCCTCGACGCCGTCTACGCAGCCCTGTTCGTACGCCCCGTCCGGGCCGCCGCGACCCTCGTCCGCTTCCTGGACCGCGAGGTCGTGGAGACGTACGTGCGCGGCGCGGGCGCCGTTCCCCGCTGGCTCGGCGCGGCCGTCCGCCGTGCGCAGACCGGCAATGTCCAGACCTACCTGAGCGCGCTGCTGGCAGGCACGGTCGTCCTGGCCGTCGCCGCCGTCCTCGTCGCCACCGCCGGAGCGTGAGCAGCCGTGATCGGTATCAGTGAGTCCGTGATGCAGTTTCTTCTGGCGTTGATCGTCGTCGGCCCGCTCATCGGCGCCGTGGCGGCCCTGCTTCCGGCCCCGCCCGGGCTGAAGGGAAAATCGCCCGACCAAGCCGTACTGCGGCACGGGGTGGTCGTGACCGGGGCGATCCTGCTCGCCGCGATCGTCCTCGCGCTCGGCTTCGACCACGACCAGCCGTCGAAGATGCAGGCCACGACCGATATCAGCTGGATCCCCGCACTCGACGTGCGCATCCATCTCGGCATCGACGGCATCTCGCTCCCCCTTCTGGTCCTGACCGCGCTGCTGACGTTCCTCTGCGCCCTCTACTCCTACTTCAAGCAGCAGCACGAGCGGCCGACGCCGCGGGCGACCGGGCCGTCCCCCAAGGCATTCGTCGCCCTGACCCTCATGCTCGAGTCCGGCACCCTCGCGACCTTCGCCGTCCTCGATCTGCTGCTGTTCTTCCTGGCGTTCGAGATGGTGCTCATCCCGATGTACTTCCTCATCGCCCGCTGGGGCGGTGCGCAACGCACCCAAGCTGCCTGGAAGTTCATCCTCTACACGCTGCTCGGCTCCGTCGTGATGCTGCTCGGCCTCCTTCTGATCGGACTCAAGTCCGGCACATTCGACATGGTGGCACTCGCCACTGACAACGGCCGGGGCCTGGCCACATCCGTGCAGGTCATCGCGGTTCTGGCGATCGGGATCGGGCTCGCGGTCAAGACGCCGATGTGGCCGCTGCACAGCTGGCTGCCGGACGCCCACACCGCCGCGCCGACCGTCGGCTCCGTCCTGCTGGCCGGCGTCCTGCTGAAGATGGGTACGTACGGGTTCGTCCGCATCGTCCTGCCCATCGCCCCCGACGGAATGCGGGAGTTCGCGCCCTACCTCGCCGCCTTCGCGGCCGTCGGCATCATCTACGGATCCCTGGCCTGCCTCGCGCTCGCCAAGCAGGGCGCGAAGGGCGACCTCAAGCGCCTCATCGCGTACTCCTCCGTCGGCCACATGGGCTTCGTCCTGCTCGGCATCTCGACGATGAGCCCGACCGGCGTGAACGGCGCGCTCTTCGCCAACATCGCCCACGGCCTCATCACCGGCCTGCTGTTCTTCCTGGTCGGCGCGGTGAAGGACCGCACAGGCACGACCGACCTCGACTCCCTCGCCCAGGAGTCCGGCGCGGCGCTCTACGGCAGGGCACCGCGCCTCGGCGGGCTCCTCGCGTTCGGCGCCGTCGCCTCGCTCGGCCTGCCGGGACTGGCCGGATTCTGGGGCGAGATGCTCGCGCTGTTCGGCGCGTTCGACCCCGCCGACGGCCTGAGCCGCCCCGCCTTCCGCACCTTCATGGCGATCGCCGCGTTCGGCACCCTGCTCACTGCCGCGTACATGCTCATCGTCGTACGCCGGGTCTGCATGGGACCGGTGCCGCGGGCCGCGACCGACGCGCCCGCGAGTGCCGGACCGACGAGCGCCGCGCCCGCGAGTGCCGAGCTGACGAGCGCCGCGCCCGCGAGTGCCGGGCTGACGAGCGCCGCGCCCGCGAGTGCCGAGCTGACGAGCGCCGCGCCCGCGAGTGCCGAGCTGACGAGCGCCGCGCCCGCGACCGACGGATCCACCTCCGGGCCACCCGCCGACGGGCCCACCCCCGAGCCGGTCACCGGCGGTCCCACCCCCGCCAAGCTCGCCGACGCACCCGGCCCCACCGCACTCGCCGACGTCCACGGCTACGAGTTCGCCGCCTGGACCCCGCTCGTCGCCCTCACCGTCCTCGCCGGACTCTGGCCCGCGGCTCTCCTCGGCCTGACCGACCCGGCCGTGCAGAAGCTCCTCACTGGAGGCAAGTCGTGACCGTGGCCGCCGAGAGCGCCGCAAGCGCGGCAAACCTGGTCCAGTCCGTCGACTGGCTCGCGATCGCACCGCCGACCGTCGCGGCGGTCGTCGGCCTCGTCGTGCTCGTCGCCGACCTCTTCGTGGGAACCCGCAAGAAGGCGCTCCTCGGCTGGATCTCCGTGGCGGGCCTGGCCGTTGCCGCGCTGTCCCTGCTGCCCCTCCTGGACGACGACCGCTCGACCTTCTGCCTGACCGGTGGCGCCACGCACGCGTGCAGCTACACCGCCGACCGCTTCACCCTCGTCATCCAGCTCCTCGTCCTCGGCGGCGCCCTGCTCGCCGCGCTGCTCTCCATGAGCACGCTCAAGGACTCCGGGGACGAACTGCCCGCGGGGGAGTACTGGTTCCTGCTGCTCTCCTCCGCGGCGGGCGCCGCCCTGCTGCCCGCCTCGCGCGACCTCGCGACCCTCATCGTCGCCCTGGAAGTGGCCTCCCTGCCGGCGTTCGCGCTCGTCGGCCTGCGACGCGGCGACAAACGCTCCTCCGAAGCGGCCCTGAAGTTCTTCCTCTCCTCGGTCACCGCGACCGCCGTGAGCCTCATGGGTGTCAGCTTCGTGTACGCGTCGACCGGCACCCTGCACCTCACCGAGGTCGCCACCAAGCTCCAGGACGTCGACGGACAACTGCACACCCTGGCCCAGACCGGCGTCGCCCTCACCCTCGTCGGCTTCGCCTTCAAAGTGGCGGCCGTCCCCTTCCACTTCTGGGTACCCGACACCTACGTGGGCGCGCCCCTGCCCGTCGCCGCCTACCTCTCCGTCGTCGGCAAGGCCGTCGGCTTCTCCGGCCTCATCCTCGTCACCGTCGTCGCCTTCCCCTCGTACGCGGACGTCTGGGGCCCGGCCCTCGCCGTCCTCGCCGCCCTCACCATGACCGCGGGCAACGTCGCGGCCCTGCGGCAGCAGACCACGCGCGCGTACAGCGCGGTCCGCCTGCTCGCCTGGTCCTCCGTCGGCCAGGCCGGCTACCTCCTGGTGCCGATCGCCGCGGCCGGCTACGCCGACAACGAGGCCGCCGCAGAGAAGGCCGTCGGCTCCACCGTCGCGTACGCCCTGATGTACGCCGCCGTGAACCTGGGCGCCTTCGCCGTGGCCGCACTCGTCGGCCGCACCCGGCGTCTGAACCGCGTCAGCGACTACCGCGGCCTGTACGCGCGCAGCCCGCTGGCCGCACTCGTCCTCGGCTTCTTCCTGCTCTGCCTCGCGGGCCTGCCGCCCGGCATCATCGGCCTCTTCGCGAAGGTCACGGTCTTCTCGGCCGCGGTCGACGCGGGCCTCGGCTGGCTCGCAGTGGTGATGGCCGTGAACGTCGTGATCGCGCTCTACTACTACCTGCGGTGGACCGCACTCCTGTTCCACGCCCCCGAGGGCGAGCCCGTCAAGCACCGCGTCCCGGCCCCGCTCACCGCGGCCATCGCGCTGACGGCGGTCCTCGGCATCGCACTCTCCGGAGCGCCCCAGCTGATCCTGCGCTTCTCGGACACCGGCCTGTTCTGACGCGGCGCCCGGCCGCCGTCACCCGCGCGGCCTACATCGCTCGTACGTGCACAAGGGAACTAGTGCTCCCCGCCTGGCGTTGACCAGTACGGGAGGGTCCACTGAACAGTGGAAGCACCAGTCAGCAGAGGGTTCCCCCACGCACCACCAGGAGGGCGTACCGTGCACCGCCGGCACAACGGGCTGAAGACCGCCGTACTCCTCGGGGTACTGTCCGCGCTCATCCTCGTCATCGGCAGTTTCTTCGGGCGTACGGGGCTGGTCGTCGCGCTCTTCGTGGCGCTCGGCACCAACGCGTACGCGTACTGGAACAGCGACAAGCTCGCCCTGCGCGCCATGCGCGCCCGCCCGGTGAGCGAGTTCGAGGCCCCCGAGCTGTACCGCATGGTCCGCGAGCTCTCCACCCAGGCCCGCCAGCCCATGCCGCGCCTGTACATCTCGCCCACCGAGGCGCCGAACGCGTTCGCGACGGGCCGCAACCCGCGCAACGCGGCGGTGTGCTGCACCGACGGCATCCTGCGCCTCCTCGACGAACGCGAACTGCGCGGTGTCATCGGCCACGAGCTCAGCCACGTCTACAACCGCGACATCCTGATCTCCTCGGTCGCCGGCGCCCTGGCCTCCGTGATCATGTTCCTGGTCAACTTCGCCTGGCTGATCCCCGTCGGCCGCTCGAACGACAACGAAGGCCCCGGCATCTTCGGCATGCTCCTGATCATGCTGCTAGGCCCGCTCGCGGCCTCCATCATCCAGCTCGCGATCAGCCGCTCCAGGGAGTACGAGGCCGACGCGTCCGGCGCGCAGCTCACCGGCGACCCCCTGGCCCTCGCGAGCGCCCTGCGTAAACTCGAAGCAGGGACAAAGCAGTTGCCGCTGCCGCCCGAGCCCCGTCTCGAGACGGCGAGTCACATGATGATCGCCAACCCCTTCCGCCCGGGGCAGGGCATGTCCAAGATGTTCTCCACGCACCCGCCGATGGCGGAGCGCATTGCCCGACTCGAGCAGATGGCAGGTCGTCACCGGTGAAGACAATCCTCAACGTCATATGGCTCGTCCTCTGTGGCTTCTGGATGTTCCTCGCCTACCTCGTCGCGGGCGCGCTGCTCTGCGTCACGATCATCGGCATCCCATTCGGCCTGGCCAGCTTCCGCATCGGCCGCTATGCCCTGTGGCCCTTCGGCTACACGACGGTTGAGCGCCGCGACGCGGGCGCCCCCTCCTGCCTCGGCAACGTGCTGTGGCTGATTCTCGCGGGCTGGTGGCTGGCGATCGGCCACATCGTCACGGGCTTCCTCCTGTGCGTCACGATCATCGGAATCCCCCTGGGCATCGCCAACTTCAAGCTGATCCCGGTCTCCCTGCTGCCGCTCGGCCGCGAGATCGTCCGCACGGACGAGCCGTTCGCCGCGCGCCACTAGGCGCTCGCCCTCTCCCGACGGCGCCCAGGTCCTGCTCTTCGAGCCGAACGGCGGCGAGCCGCGGCACGCCTGGTTCATCGACGCCCCGGACAAGCGGCTGGCTCCTCTCCGGCAACAACGGCCGCTGTGGCGTGTGCCGCACCTCGTGGACCACCGCAACCGCACCGCTGCGGAGTGACGTCTTCCAGGGCAACGGCGCACCAAGCTCACCGCGCGAGAAAGGGCAGGTCACCGCATGGGCATCATCAGCTGGATCGTTCTGGGACTGCTGGCCGGAGCCATCGCCAAACTGCTGCTGCCCGGCCGCGACCCGGGCGGCTTCATCGGCACGACCGTCATCGGCATCGCGGGCGCCTTCGTCGGCGGCTGGGGCTCCGCCCGCTACCTCGACCGCCCGGTCGCCCACCACTTCTACGACGGCGCCACCTGGGCGGCGGCCATCGGCGGCTCTCTCGTCCTGCTCATCGCCTACCGCATCCTGTTCGGCCACTCACGGCGCTGAGACGCCGTTCCCCGGCCTCGGGGACAGCAGCAAGGGCGGGCACCCGGCACGGGGCGCCCGCCCTCCGTCGTCGTACGACAGTGACTACCGCCATTGCCGGCGGCAGTGCTGGTGGCAGTACTAGCGGTAGTTCACGAACTTCCCGCTTGATTGTCTGACCTGCGCGGACTCGGCAATAGTCGTCCTGACCTGCGAAAACCACTCTCGGTAGTTGCCGAGGTTTTCCGCGGTCTTCTAGGGCCGTGTGCCCTGGCTGTGCCCTCGGGAAGACTAAGCATTCGGGGCCGTTAGGAAGCGGTTCACCTGGGAGGGCCACCCGACGGCAAGACGTAGGGCAGGGGCCCAACCTCAGCCGGTCATCACTGGCACGATCACGGCTGCGACAGCGGACGCGAGTCCGCCAACGGCGATGAACGCCCCGAACTTCTCTTTGGCGGACGGGAAGACTGCCCTTGAGAAATCTCCAGCCTTGCTCCTCAGAACAACCATCTTCATCTTCTGCCACCGATGCTGGCGGAGATTGCAGCCCATCAAGATTCCCGAGGCGTTGCGTCGGCAGTAAGAGCCGTTGCGATTCACTGCGCCGCACCACACAGGCAGCTGAAATGTCGCGTACGCAACGACCGCCAGCGAAAGGACCACGATCACAGCAGTGGCAGCCCCGCTGCCCCAGGCCAGGACCAGTGCCGCCGCCGCTACGTAGCCCCAATACGTCCAAATCCCCCTCATGAGCGGGGACGGTACAGCGGGGCAGCGCCGATGCACAGAGCGTGAATGAGCCACGTCGAGGCCGAGGGCGACAGCAGCGAATAGCTCGCAGCGGTCACGGCCGGTAGCGCGCCACGGTGTACGCGGTCGGCCCGGTGAGCGTTCCGTTCCTGGACTCGTCCACCATGTCGACCACCTCGAACCCTGCTCCTGCCGCGTAGTGCTCCAGCTCGCGGGGGAACAGGACCCGGCGCCTGACCACGTCCCGCGCTTCGTCGCCCGACTCGAATGTCCACAGCCTGTGCATGGTGTTGATCTGCGTCCGTAGATCCCACTCGTACCGAACGGTGACCGTGGCTCGTGTGTCCGGGGTCTCGACGGTGGCGGTCGTGGGCTCGGCCTGGATGATCGGCGATACGGGAGAGCAGAGCACGAGGACCGCGCCGGGGCGCGCGTGCGCTGCGAAGGTCGCGAACACGTCCTGTACCGCGCTGTTGCCGTGCACGTAGGCCAGCGAGTTGCCGAGGCACGTCACAGCGTCCACGCGGCGGCCGAGCCGGTACGCGCGCATGTCGCCGGTCCGGATATCGAGGCCGGGGCGGGCTCGGCGTGCGTGCGCGACCATGCGTTCCTGTAGATCCACGCCGACGCACTCGAATCGCTTCGCAAGGATCTCCAGGTCTCGCCCGGTGCCACATCCGAAGTCGACCAACGTGGCAGCGTCCGGCCGGTGCTGGTCGATCAGCGCTTGGCACGTCTCCGCGGTACCGCTGTCCGCCTGCACGGCGTCGTAAAGGGCGGGGTTCCGGTAGAAGACGTTGGTAGCTTCCATGGCGCTCGGCCTCCGCGTCGGGGCTGCTCATGCGAGGGCCCGCAACCCGATTTCCAGGGCGAGTGTGTCGCAGAGCAGGTCGGGCACTGTGGGCGCGCGTTCGGCGTGCTCTCGGGCCAGAGCGAGCGCCTTGGGGTCAACGTAGCCGAGATCGACGAGCAGGGATTCCCGCAACATTCCATCCAGAATGGGGAGTCCGTACACACGCAACCCGGCTTCCATGACCGCCAGGAAGTTCTCGGGCTCCGCAGGCGAGGCGACGGACTCGGGTAGGCCCGCCCGTCGTAGCCGCTCGCGGAACAGGGCCTTACCCCGCTTGTGCTCCGTGGGGAGCTGTTCCATGAACCGCACGATGCGGGGATGCACCAGCGGGTTGACGGGCCAGACTCCGACCCGCAGGTATCCGGGATTGTGAAGCCCGCTCGCCATGAGGGCCGGCAGGGGCAGAACCGGGATCGGAGCTAGGTTGCCGTCCACGTCGGCGACCGCTTCCCTTCCCTGCCTCGCGAGCCAGGGGACCGGCTCAGGTCCGGGGAGTTTGGCCGCTGTCCTTGAGTGACAGGCGTTGATCTCGTCCCCGCCGGTCCCGGTAAAGATGACCTCGCAGCCACGCGCTGCCGCTTGTTGACGCACCACATCGAACGCCTCTTGGTAGAACGCCCCCGCGGGGTCATGGGGTGTGCCGAGGGCGCGCACCCCGCCCGGTACGAACGGCGGATGCTGCATGGCGGGCACGGCCGTGTCCCGGAAGCCGAGATGGTCGACCAGCGCCCGTCGGCGCTCGCGCTGTTGGGCTCCGATGGCTCCGGCCATGAGCAGGCCGAAGCTGTAGGCATGGCCGTACCCGGTGGCACCTACGGACAGGGCGACGTTGCCCGAGTCCGCTCCGCCTGAGAGTTCGACGCCTACGCACCCGGTCGCCACCGGGGCTTCCTCTACGGCCTCGTTCAGCAGTGCGTCGAACACGACCAACGGGTCTACTCCGCGGCGCAGGGGCCGGGGCTCCAAGACATGCTCGGCGGGCTCCGGGTAGATCATGGCGAGCCCCGACGAGGTGAACACGGCCGAGGCGCGTTCAGTGAGTCGATGCACTCCCTCAAACAGGGTGTCGGCGGTGTACCGGTGCTGCCTGGTCAGCGCTCGGGCTACCGCGCGCGGTACGAGCCGGTCGGGCCGTAGGTGTTCATGCAAGTCGGCGATGTCCCAAGACGCGTGCAGCACGTCGCCGAGGGCCACGAGATACAGCGGAGCAGTGCCGAACAGGCCCGCTGAAAGCCAGACCTCGCCAGGCTTGATCACGACCGCCGCGAATTCTGCCTCGTCGCCCTTGAACTCCCTCACCGTGAGGGTCACTCGCTGTGGATCGTCGTTGTTAAGTACGGCGACGAGAGCCGACACGTTCGCAGGGGCGATCCAGCTTTCCCCGCAGGTCCAGCGGCCGTTTTCCCACTGCCAGTTCGGTGTCTCAAGGTCCGCCAGGCGGAGACGTAGCGAAAGCACGTGGTTGCCTCTCTCACGGGCACGGCGGGGCGAGGCCCGGTCAGCCTCACCCCGCCGCACATCAGGGACGGATCACTTGGTGGAGCAGTGATCGCCGTTGTTGTCGCCGCCGCCGGGCATCTTGTCCATCAGTGCGGCGTCCATCGCGGGAACCCCGGTGATCAGGTCTCCGGTGAACAGGTCGTCAACGTTCATGGCGTTGCTCTCCTAGGGTTGAGGCAGACCCCGCGGCGGTTGCTGCGGAGTTGGCCCGTCCGGCTGTCGACTGTCAAAGCAGGCGGCCGGACGGGGGCTTAGCTGTGGCAGTGCTGCCGTGGGGGCAGCACTGCCCCTTGGCGGGGCACGCCCCACCGCTCCACCGCGGGGGCGGGCTCGCGCGCATCGGTCTTGCTTTGGGTGTCCGTGTGCCGGTCACCGCACATGGCTCGTCCTCTGTCGGTCTGGCATCGGGCAGTGGTAGCCCGCCACCGGTCGGGGGATCGGTCGCCCTCGCCAACCCGATCGGTAGCGGGGAGATCACGGGGCTTGCTGGGCCCGCCCTGGTCGCCCGTGGGGACAACACGACCAGGACGGGGCTATGGGGTTACACCCAACGGCGCCGACGGGCTCGGTGGCGCGGTCCGGTGCGCTGCGGCAGTCGATCAGCGGGCAACTGCTGTGTCGGCGGGGCCGCTCCGCGCGCGTTCAGCACGATGCGGTGGTGCAGCCGATCGACGCACGGCCCGCAGTAATAGAGATCAGCGATGACGTGCCCAGTCGTCTGCGCGGGGTCCATCCACAAGACTCGGGCCTCGCTACTTCCGCACCAGCCCCAGCAAGATCCGGTGATCCACCGGTTACCGTCGTCGGTCCTGGCCGGGGCAGGTGTGCCGGTTACGTCGGGGTGTAAGACCCCCGAGGGCAGTGCAATCACGTGGGGCCGCCCCTCCACATGACCCATGGACGTTGGAGAGCCTCCGCGTAGCTGGTGTGGCCGGGATGCTCTCGCATGTGCTCGAACGTCCACCCACGCGCCACAGCGAAGTTCTCGGACTCCTTGGACTCCGCTCCGCACGGCTTGCCGGTCTCGTCCTCTGCGAGACACCGGAAGGCGTACGTCGTGGGCGGCGCATCAACGTCCCGGTCCGGCCGGATGGTCCAGCGGACGAAGCCCAAAGTTCGGTGCGTCACGAGACCACCCCGCAGCTTCGCGCGTTGGCCGTCTCGACCTTGGTCCACAGGTCCGAGTGAGCCTCGCTCGTAGGCCGATCTGCCTTGGTCGGCTGTCGTTCTGGATCGGGGGGCCTCTCATCGCCGACCCCGGATTTGAGCCGCGTCGCTTCGTCGTCCCTGACCATGCGGATTCCTTGTACCTCGGCGGTGATCTCTCCTGCCTCTACGCAACCGCACGACTACGCGCGGCGGTACCGTTGGCACTGAGCGGCGGCTTTAGAGCGTTTAAAGCGCCTACGGGCGCGGGGAGTTGAGCAGCTATGCCGAATGAGCCCCTGCAACGCCTGTTCGCGGAAAGCGGCTGGACCCTGAGTCAGTGCGCCCGTGCCGTGAACCGGGTCGGGGCGGAAGATGGGACACCGCTCAAGTACAACGGCTCGGCGGTCCACCACTGGTTAGGCGGAACGACGCCCCGCAGCGCATCCGTGCGCCGATTCGTCGTCGAGGCGTTCGCGCGCCGCCTGCGCCGCCCCGTGACCCACGCAGAGGCGGGTTTCCCAGCTCCAGCCGATCAAGAGCAACGACTGCCGCTTACGGTGGAAGGGCTGATCGAGCTTGGGAGGCAAGACATGGACCCGTCCCGACGGAGCGTTCTCGGGGCCAGTCTGTTCTCTGTCGCGCTCACCATCCCTGGATGGCCGGACGTGATCGGACGTGCCGAAGCGGTCGCGATGGGCCAGACCCAACGCATCGGCATGAGCGACGTGGAAATGGTCATCGCTATGACGGAACGCGTCTCCGACCTCGACGACGAGTTCGGTGGTCGCTACGCGCGCCCGATGGCCGCTGCGTTCCTCGTCAACACTGTTGCGCCCGCACTCCTGGCCGACGGGCCCGAGCACGTACGGGACGCGATGAAATCCGCCGCTTCCGATCTTTGCTACCTCACGGGCTACATGGCCGTGGATGAGGGCTTGCACGGCCTCGCGCAGGGCTACTACCTCAAGGCGTTGGAACTGGCCGGAGCCGCAAAGGACCACCTCACCTACTGCACCACTCTGCGGGGCATGAGCGTTCAGGCGGTCGACCTAGGCCACGGACAGACAGCCATGCGCCTCGCCGACTCCGCCGCGGCAGCATCGCCGCAAGCGGGACCCCGGATGCGCGCCTTCCTCGCCGGGCAACAGGCCCATGCGTCCGCGCAGATCGGCGACCGAAACAACGCGCTGCTGTACCTGCGGGAAGCTGAGACAGCCATGGAGAAAGCCGAGTCCCGCGCCACGACTTTCGCCTCGTACAACCCGTCGTCACTCCTGTACCACGTCGGACAGATCCGGTATGAACTCGGCGACGTGAAGGGGTCGATCGAGTCGCTACAGGAGTCGGACAACTTGCGGCACCACACCTTCCGCCGCAACCGCGTCCGCTTCCTGTCCATCCAGGCTGAGCGCCAACTCGAACTCGGCCACCTCGAAGCGGCATGCGATACATGGGGCAAGGTCGTGGAGATCTACCCGCACGTGGAATCCGGGCAGTGCGACACACGCATGAACACGATGTACCGGCGCATCCGGCCGTACCTCAAGAACCATCGCGCCCGCGCCCTGTACGAGCGGGCGCGACTCGTGACCCCCGAAAGGCTGCTCGCCTGATTGGAACGGCCCAGCCTGAAGCTAAGGCGATGTCCTATGTGGCGAGGCGAGTGGGACTCTATGGAAGGCCTTCAGGCTCACCGAGGGATGATCATATCGGTGAGTTGCCCCGCATTTGGCATCCGACCTCGATTGAAGACGACCGCAACAAAGAGCACCACCAGTGGCAGCAAAGGGACGAGCGCAATCCGGCCGTCGGACATACAGGCATGGATCAAGGACCGGTCGCAGGTGCTCGCGCCGTCGACTCTGGCTGTTACGTACGCCTACTTGGTAACTCCGCTGAAGACGGCCGTTCGAGACCGGATCATCGCGATCAGCCCTTGTGATGGTGTGCGGCTGCCCCCGGCAACGGAAAGTCGAGATCATCCCCTTGCACGCGGACGCGGTCCGCGCGCTCATAGACGCGGCAGCACCACGATTCAGGGCCTTGTACCTGCTCGCGGCATCGTCCGGGTTGTGACAAGGGGAGCTGTTTGGCCTGGAAGTCGACTGCATCGACTTCCTGCGCCGTGAGGTGAAGGTGCGTCAGCAGCTCATCGACCCAGACGACGGTGAGCCCTACCTCGGCGAGCCCAAGACGCACGAGAGCTACCGCACGGTGCCGCTCACGAAAGCGGCAGTGGACGCGCTCGCAGTGCACCTTGAGCAGTTCCCCGCGGGCGGCGGCGTGAAGATCGAGGACCGGACCGACCCGCGCAAGCCGCGCCACCGCACGGCACGGCTGCTCTTCCTTAATGACTACCGCGCGGTGGTTCGGCGCGGGGCGTGGTCGCACGTGTGGCGAAGAGCCCGGCAGAAGGCGAACAAGGCGCTCGCTGCGGCGCACGACAAGGCGCACACGGCATGGGTCCACAGCGGCAGGCCGCAGGGCGGCGAGCCGTCCCGCGTCGAGGTGCCGGACGGTGCCAGCCTCTACGACCCGCGCCACTTCTACGCGTCGCTCTTGATCAAGCACCGGGAGAGCGTCAAGACGGTGCAGAAGCGGCTAGGCCACGCCAAGCCGTCGATCACGCTCGATACGTACACGCACCTTTGGCCCGATGAGGAGGACACAACGAGGGCGGCCGTCGAGTCGGTCCTCGGCGATGTGCCCCCGTTGTGCCCTGCTAAGTCTGCTTAGCAACGTCCGTGCAGGTCAGACCAGTCGGTCAGCGGTAGTTCACGAACTGCACCGCGAAGTCGAAGTCCTGCCCCTTGAGCAGCGCCTGCACGGCCTGCAGGTCATCGCGACTCTTCGAGCTGACGCGCAGCTCGTCGCCCTGGACCTGCGCCTTGACGCCCTTGGGGCCCTCGTCGCGGATGACCTTGGCGACCTTCTTGGCGTTCTCCTGGGAGATGCCCTCCTCGATGGAGGCGAAGATCTTGTACTCCTTGCCGGACAGCTGCGGCTCGCCCGCGTCCAGCGACTTCAGCGAGATCCCCCGCTTGATCAGCTTGGACTGGAAGATGTCGAGGATCGCCTTGACCCGCTCCTCGCCGTTCGCCTCCATCAGGATCTTCTCGCCGGACCACGAGATCGAGGCGCCCGTGCCCTTGAAGTCGTAACGCTGCGAGATCTCCTTGGCGGCCTGGTTGAGGGCGTTGTCGACCTCTTGCCGCTCGACCTTCGAGACGATGTCGAAACTGGAGTCGGCCATGTCCTGTGGCTCCTTGTATCGGGGTGTGCGTACTCAGCGGATACACGGCCCTCTGACGCCGGCCGCATCCGCAAAGCCTAGCCACCGCCCCCGCGCGGGGTGTCGATCAATCGGGTGGCGAAGCACCCCTGGGCATCAGGTATCGTTTACGTCGTTGCCACGGAGCGCCGCGAAAGCGGAGCAGGCAGCAAACCCGGCGGTGTGCCCGAGCGGCCAAAGGGAGCAGACTGTAAATCTGCCGGCTCAGCCTTCCCAGGTTCGAATCCTGGCGCCGCCACATGAAGGTAAACCCCCTCCGAACTGCGGAAACGCAGGGCGGAGGGGGTTTCTTCGTGTGGGTCGGGCGTGGTGGGGCCGCGTCGCGTTCGCCGGGGCCCGCCAAGATCACGGTTTCGCCAGGGTTCGCTACCTTCGGCGCTCTTGACCTGCGGTGTCTTTCGGTTAACGCTGGCTAACACGCCCCATTTTGGACGACGGGCGGAGAGCCTGGATCAAGCTGCCGCTACATTTGAGCAAGTGCCCCTGTGGCCGCTGCTTTTGGCCTTCACGCGACCGTAGCGGGTGGTGCAGATTGGTCTCCCGACGTGGCGGAGGCCTGACCCCGGGGGCAATCCGGAGCCAGGCCCATCACGCGGGCGGCGGGCCCGGTCGAGCATCCAACGGCCGGGCCCGCATTCTTGGGCCCGTCCGACCGGATCGCCGTTCAGGCACCGTCAGAACACGAACGGCGCCAGACACCCCGCGATCGTTCCAGCCGCGGCCACGGCATCCAGTGCCAACTGGATCCACCACCGATGCTGCCGAAACCATCTCGGCATCTCAGACTGGTCCATCTACTCACCTCCAACCTCTCGTGGTCCCCCCTGCTTCGTGAGAACCAGGAGGGGCATGGAGAGGCAAGACTGTGAGTTCGTAGCGGAGGCTATCGCGGGGCCGCACGCGAACCGTTGGGCTCCGACTATTCGCCAGGGTTCGCCATGCGGAAGAACCAGGGGCTCGTCCTGTACCTGACATGGGGGCGCTTCGACGGCACGGACCGGCCCTCAGGGGTGACCGTGCGTCCGCGGAGCCCGGTCCGGGCCTGCCCGAGCTCCGTCCGAGCCCTGTTCGGAGCCTTCTGTGCACAGAATGGGACCATGTCGTCCCGTCGCAGAAACTGCCCGGTGTGCCGCCGTGAGATCGCCGTCGTCGGTGGACGGTTCGCCCGCCACGACCCGCCCGGCCCACGCGCCACCGGCGACCTCGTCTCCTGCCCCGGCTCGCGCACCCAGGCCCAGCTGGGCGCCGCACAGCCCGCCCTGGACGGCTATGTCGTCCCGGACCTCCCCGGCCAGCTCCCGCTGTTCTGAGCCGCCCTCAGGTCCTCAAGCCCTCAGGTCCTCAAGCGCTCAGCTCCTCAAGCCCTCAGCTCCTCGGAGCCTCAGTTGCCCGCGACCGACTTGACCGCCACAGAGACCGGCACCGACCCGCTGATCAGCTCCAGCGTCAGCCCGGCCGTCGCGGGCGTCTCCAGAAGCTCCGCGAGGACCGCGGCGACGTCGTCCCTGGGGATCGGCCCACGGCCCGTGGATGCCTCCAGGCGGACGAGGCCGGTGCCCGCGTCGTCCGTCAGCATCCCGGGGCGCAGGACCGTCCAGTCCAGGGCGCCACGCGCGCGTACGTACGCGTCGGCCTCGCCCTTGGCGCGCAGGTAGGCGTCGAAGACCTCGTCGCCCTGGTGTGCGGGATCGGCGCCCATCGAGGACACGACGATGTAGCGCCGCACCCCGGCCCGCTCCGCCGCGTCCGCGAAGAGCACGGCCGCGCCCCGGTCCACGGTGTTCTTGCGGTCGACGCCGCTGCCCGGCCCCGCGCCCGCCGCGAAGACGGCCGCGTCGGCGCCGCGCAGATGCCCGGCCACCTCGTCGACCGACGCCGACTCCAGGTCGCACAGCACCGGTTCGGCGCCCGCCTCGCGCAGGTCGGCCTCCTGCCCGGCAGCGCGGATCAGCCCCGCGACCTCGTCACCACGCGCGGCGAGCAGACGCTCGAGCCGCAGCGCGATCTGACCATGACCACCAGCGATGACAATGCGCATACTCCCGACCGTACGACAGGGCGGACGCGAGCGCTCAACACGCGCGCGGGGGACCGGAAAACCCACCGCATGGACCGCGCGCGACCGCCCTCCACGCGCGCCCTACGCCTGCCTCAGGCGTGCCCTACGCGCGCGTGGAGCCCGCTTCCGGCGCCGGCCGACATCTCAGGCCGACGGCTCGTCACCCTTCGTACGCCCAGGGCCCGTACCGCCCGTCGACCGCCCCTGCCGCGGCAGGTCCAGCGCCACCGCGGCGGCCGAGTCGCAGTACTCGCGCACCGCGCTGGTCCGCGCCACGACGCGCCCCCGGTGCACCACGATCCGGCTGTACGCGAGCGACAGCGCACCCGCGAGCCGGTCGCCGCGCACGGCGAGCAGTTCGGCGGGGAAGCCCGCCTCCACCCGCACCTCGGGAAGGCCCATCGCCGCCCGCGCCGCCCCGCTCACCGCGCCGTAGGCGTCCTCGGGGCGCAGCCCGCACCGCGAGGCAAGCAGGTACGCGGCCTCCAGCGGGTCCCCGCGCCCCACCGGATTCGACACGTCCCGCATCGCCCCGCTGCCCGCGGCCACCCGCACCCCCGCCGCCCGCAGCAGCCGCACGGGAGCCGCGCCACCGCGCTCCGTGCTGCCCCGCTCCGCGCTCCCGCACCCGCCCTGCGGCAGGCAGACCACCGTCACCGCGGCGGCCGCGAGCTGCTCGGCGGTGCGTGCGGCCACGTCCGCGGGGAGCCGTCCGAGCCCGGCGCACGGGCCGATCGTCACGCCGGCCCGCAGCCCGCCGGCCATCGCCGCGAGACGGCCGAGCCGTGCCGGGTCGTCGCCGTCCGTGTGCAGGTCGACGGGGCAGCCGTGCTCCGCCGCGATCTCCAGGACCGCCTCCGCGTAGCCCGCGGGATCGGGGTCGAGATCAGGACAACCGCCCACTACGGAGGCGCCCATTTTCACCGCGTCCCGCAGCATCGCGAGCCCGTCGGCGCCCGCGACGCCGGTCAGCAGCCGCGGCACGGCGACGGCCGTCAGATCCACCAGGCCCCGCAGCGAACGCCGCGCCTGCAGCACCGCCTCCATCGGGCCGAGCCCTTGGACGCCGCCGATCCGCACGTGCGAGCGCAGCGCCGTCGCGCCGTGCCCGAGCTGCAGCAGAGCCGCCTCCGTGGCCCTGCGCTGCACGTCGGGGACGTCGTACGAGACGGGCCCCGGCACGTCCGCCGACAGCGCCGTGTCGCCGTGTGCGTGCGGCTCGGCGGCCGCGGGCAGCAGGAGGTAGCCGGCGAGGTCCACCCGCGCGGCGTGGGTGCTGAGGCTGCCGACCGTGCCGACCGCCTCGATGCGCCCGCCGCCGAGGCGGACGTCCACGGTCCTGCCGTCGGTGAGCCGGGCGCCGCAGAGCAGCAGGGCTCCGGAGTCGTCCGGGTGGCCGGAACCGGACGGGCCCCAGGCACCGGAGGAGTGGGGCTGCTGCGGCTGGCTGTCGGGCATCGCGCTCCTGGGGTTCGAGGGCGGCTGCTGTCGTCGAGGCGCCAAGATCACGCAGCGTGTGCCGAGCCTGGGGTCCTTCTGACGGATCGCCGCGACGCCGCGGAGATCCGGCGGAGATCCGTCAGAAGGACCCTAGGACGGCGAAAGGCCCGCTTCGAGGAGGAGCGGAATAGTCGTACCGGTGTGGTGCGAGTGCACGGGCGGGGTGTTCAGAGACCCCTGAGGTGACCCCTGAGGTGGGCTTTCCGAGGCCTGGGACAGCCCCGGCGAAACGGATTTGGGCGATCGGCGACCAACCGTGTAATGTCTTCATCGCTCGCCCCAATAGCTCAGTCGGTAGAGCGTCTCCATGGTAAGGAGAAGGTCTGCGGTTCGATTCCGCATTGGGGCTCTGATGTCGAGTGATCCTCACCCTCGGGTGAGGGGATCCGGCATCGCAGCGGTGTAGCTCAGTCGGTAGAGCAAGCGGCTCATAATCGCTGTGTCACCGGTTCAAGTCCGGTCACCGCTACTAACGGTAGCCGATTGTGGGGTCGGTCCTTCGATCGGCTACTCTTGTATGCGTTCATCCGTCCATCCGTCCGTCAAGGAGCACTCACGTGGCTGCCACCGACGTCCGCCCGAAGATCACGCTGGCCTGCGTGGAGTGCAAGGAGCGGAACTACATCACCAAGAAGAACCGGCGTAACGACCCGGACCGTCTTGAGATGAAGAAGCACTGCCCGCGCTGCAACGCGCACACTGCGCACCGCGAAACGCGCTAAACACAGGCTCGTACACGAGGCCGTCCCCGTTGGTTGGGGGCGGCCTCGCGTCGTTTCGGAAAACAATCGCAGGAGGTACCGGGCCCATGGCGCTCGACCAGTCCTTTGTGGGGCGTTCCTATCCCCCCACTGATCCTTATGAGGTCGGCCGGGAGAAGATCCGTGAGTTCGCCGAGGCGGTGGGGGACGCCAATCCCGCGTACACCGACACGGAGGCCGCGAAGGCGCTCGGCCACCCCGATGTGATCGCCCCGCCGACTTTTGTGTTCGCGATCACTTTCAAGGCGGCGGGACAGGTCATAGAGGACCCGCAGCTCGGGCTGGACTACAGCCGCGTCGTGCACGGCGACCAGAAGTTCGCCTACAGCCGCCCGGTGCACGCGGGTGACCGCCTCACCGTCAGCTCGACCATCGAGTCGGTCAAGTCCCTCGCGGGCAACGACATCCTGGACGTCCGCGGCGAGGTCCACGACGAGGCCGGCGAGCACGTCGTGACCACCTGGATCAAGCTCGTCTCGCGTGCGGCGGCGCCCGCGGCGAAGGAGGCGTGAGGCGATGACGGCGAAGATTTCCTACGACGACGTCGAGGTCGGCACCGAGCTGCCGGCCCAGACCTTCCCGGTGACACGCGCCACACTCGTGCAGTACGCGGGCGCTTCCGGGGACTTCAACCCGATCCACTGGAACGAGAAGTTCGCGCTCGAGGTCGGCCTTCCCGACGTCATCGCGCACGGCATGTTCACCATGGCCGAGGCGATCCGCGTCGTGACCGACTGGCTGGGCGACCCGGGGGCGATCGTCGAGTACGGCGTGCGCTTCACCAAGCCCGTCGTCGTCCCGAACGACGACAAGGGCGCCACCATCGAGGTCAGCGCCAAGGTCGCGGCCAAGCTGGACGACGGGCGCGTACGGATCGACCTGCTCGCCAGGAGCGGCGAGCAGAAGGTCCTCGGCATGTCGCGAGCGGTCGTGCAGCTGGCCTGACGGCCGACGGCGGCAGCTCACGTACGCGGGTACGTGGCAGCAAGCAACACATGCGCAAGAAGAGCTGTGTAAGGGGCGCCCTCCAGGGAGGTGCGCCCCTTACTCGTAAAGCACGGTCCGCCCATCACTTGACCGCTTAGTGATTGGCCACTAACTTATCCCGCATGGTCAGGATGAGCGCAGAGGAGCGACGCGAGAGCGTCATCCGCGCGGCGATGGTCGAGTTCGCCCGCAGTGGCTACAAGGGCACCTCTACCGAGGCGATCGCCAAGCGGGTGGGGGTCTCGCAGCCGTATCTCTTCCGGCTCTTCCGGGACAAGCGGGCGATCTTCCTCGCCGCCGCCGAGCGGTGCTGCCAGGAGACCGCGGAGGTCTTCCAGGAGGCTTCGAAGGGGCTTGAGGGGGAGAAGGCCGTGCAAGCCATGGGGCAGGCCTACCAGTCGCTCATCGCCGACGACCCGGACAAGCTGCTCATGCAGATGCAGATGTACGTCGCCACGGCCGCCGCCGAGGCGTCCGACGACCCGGAGTTCGGGGCGGCGCTGCGGGCCGCCTGGACGGAGATGTACGACACGGTGCGTCTCGCGCTGGGGGCGGACATCGACAGGACGACCACGTTCCTGGCGTACGGAATGCTGATCAATGTCCTGGTGTCGATGGGGTTTCAGCCCGACCACCGGGTGTGGGCCGGTTTCTTCACATCGCCGCAGCCCAAGCCGTGAGGCGTGTGCACGCCTCGGGGGCGGGCTTTTCATGGCCGCAAAAGTTAGTCATCAATAACTAACCTAAGCAGGGGGAAGCACATGTCACAGCAGACGGCACGGCGCGGGGGCGCGGTCTGGGCCCTCGTCATCACCAGCGTCGCCGGATTCATGGCGGCACTCGACAATCTCGTCGTCACCACCGCCCTGCCCTCCATCCGCGAGGACCTCGGCGGCGCGCTGCACGACCTCGAATGGACGGTGAGCGCCTACACCCTCACCTTCGCCGTGCTGCTGATGTTCGGCGCGGCCCTGGGGGACCGGTTCGGCCGCCGCAGGCTCTTCCTCGTCGGCCTCACGGTGTTCACCGGCGCCTCCGCCGCGGCGGCCCTCGCCCCGGGCCTCGACGCGCTCATCGCCGCCCGCGCGGTGCAGGGCGTCGGCGCCGCGATCATGATGCCGCTGACGCTGACCCTGCTCACGGCGGCCGTGTCCCCGGCCAAGCGCGGCATGGCGTACGGCATTTGGGGCGCCGTCAACGGACTCGCGGTCGCCAGTGGCCCGCTGATCGGCGGCAGCCTCACCGAGCACGTCTCCTGGCAGTGGATCTTCTGGCTGAACGTCCCGCTCGGCCTGGCCGTGCTGCCGCTCGCGCGCCTGCGCCTCGCCGAGTCGTACGCCCCCGGGGCGCGGCTCGACATCACCGGCACCCTGCTCGCCAGCGGCGGTCTCTTCGGAATCGTGTACGCCCTGGTGCGCGGGCCGCTCGACGGCTGGTCCAGTGGCACCGTCCTCGTCAGCCTGTCGGTGGGTGTCGTGCTGCTCGGCGGCTTCGTCCGCCACGGGATACGCGCCAAGGCGCCGATGCTGCCGATGCGCCTCTTCCGTAGCCGTGCCTTCTCCGGCATCAACGCCGCGAGCCTGCTGATGTTCCTCGGCATGTTCGGCTCGATCTTCCTGCTCAGCCAGTACATGCAGGGCGTCCTGAACTACTCGCCCACCGAGGCGGGGCTGCGGATGCTGCCCTGGACCGGCATGCCCATGCTCGTCTCACCGCTCGCGGGCTACCTCTCCGACCGGATCGGCGGTCGCCCGGTCGTCGCCGCCGGGCTCTTCCTGCAGGCCGTGGGCCTGGCCTGGTACGCCGTCGTGGTGGCGCCCGACGTGTCGTACTCCGCGCAGCTGCCCGCCCTGATCATCAGCGGCGTGGGGATGGCCCTCTACTTCGCCCCGGCCGCCAACCTGGTCATGTCCAGCGTCCGCCCGCAGGAGCAGGGCATCGCCTCCGGCGCCAACAACGCGCTGCGCGAGGTGGGCGGGGCCCTCGGCATCGCCGTGATGTCCTCGATCTTCTCGGCGCAGGGTGGCTACGAGTCCGCACAGAAGTTCGTGGACGGCCTGGAGCCCGCGCTCTGGGTGGGCGCCGGGCTGGTGGCCCTCGCGGGCGTGGCGGCGCTGTGCATCCCGGGCCGCCGCGCCACGGCCGCGGGCCCCGGAGAGCCCGTCGCGAAGCCCCAGGAGGACCTGGTCGCCGCCTGAGCGGCCGTACGAGAACGGCCCCGCCCCGACCGGCGGGGCCGTTCTCGTACTCTTGGGCACGTGCAGGAACTCCACGATGCCCCGCTCGCCCCGCTGACCACCTTCCGGCTCGGCGGTCCCGCGACCCGCCTGATCACCGCGACGACCGACGCCGAGGTGATCTCCGCCGTCCGCGCGGCCGACGACTCAGGAACCCCGCTGCTGCTCATCGGCGGCGGCTCGAACCTGGTCATCGGCGACAAGGGCTTCGACGGCACCGCCCTGCGCATCGCCACCCGGGGCTTCGCACTCGACGGCACGAGGCTGGAGCTGGCGGCGGGCGAGGTCTGGACGGACGCCGTGGCGCGGACCGTCGAGGCCGGCCTCGCGGGCATCGAGTGCCTCGCCGGAATCCCCGGCTCCGCGGGCGCGACGCCGATCCAGAACGTCGGCGCGTACGGCCAGGAGGTCTCGTCGACGATCACCGAGGTGATCGCGTACGACCGGACCACGCACGAGACGGTGACGATGTCGAACGCCGAGTGCGAGTTCTCGTACCGGCACAGTCGCTTCAAGGCCGATCCCGACCGGTTCGTGGTGCTGCGGGTCCGCTTCGAGCTTGAGGACGCGCAGGGCATGAGCGCCCCGGTCAAGTACCCGGAGACCGCGCGCACGCTCGGCGTCGAGGCGGGCGACCGGGTGCCCGCCGCGGTGGCCCGCGAGACCGTCCTGAAGCTCCGCGCGGGCAAGGGCATGGTGCTCGACCCCGAGGACCACGACAGCTGGTCGGCCGGATCCTTCTTCACCAACCCGATCCTCACCGAGGCGGAGTTCACCGCCTTCCACGCGCGCGTGGCGGACCGCCTCGGCCCGGACGTCGCCCCGCCGGCCTTCCCGACGGGTGACGGCCGCGTGAAGACCTCCGCCGCCTGGCTCATCGACAAGGCGGGCTTCACCAAGGGCTACGGCCAGGGACGGGCCCGCATCTCCACCAAGCACACGCTCGCGCTCACCAACCGCGGCGGCGCCACCACCGAGGACCTTCTGGAGCTGGCCCGCGAGGTCGTCGCCGGGGTGCGGGACGCCTTCGGTGTGACGCTGGTCAACGAGCCGGTGACGGTGGGCGTCAGCCTGTAGCGGGCGATCAGCCGCCCGCCAGCCACGCGTCCACCCCGGCCAGCAGCCCGGCCTGTACGCCGACGGGCGCGGCCGAGCCCCGGATCGACTGCCGGGCGAGCTCGGCCAGCTCGGCGTCCGTGAAATCGTGCGCCCCGCGCGCGAGCTCGTACTGGGCGGCGAGCCGCGACCCGAAGAGCAGCGGGTCGTCGGCGCCGAGCGCCATCGGCACCCCGGCCTCGAAGAGCGTCCGCAGGGGCACGTCCTCCGGCTTCTCGTAGACCCCGAGGGCCACGTTGGACGCCGGGCACACCTCGCACGTCACACCCCGGTCCGCGAGCCGCTTCAGCAGCCGCGGGTCCTCGGCGGCCCGCACCCCGTGCCCGATGCGCGTCGCCTCCAGGTCGTCCAGGCAGTCCCGCACCGACGCGGGACCGCTCAGCTCGCCGCCGTGCGGCGCCGCGAGGAGGCCGCCCTCGCGCGCGATGGCGAAGGCCCGGTCGAAGTCCCGCGCCATGCCGCGCCGTTCGTCGTTGGAGAGCCCGAAGCCGACGATGCCCCGGTCCGCGTACCGCACGGCGAGCCGCGCCAGCGTGCGGGCGTCCAGCGGGTGCTTCATGCGGTTCGCGGCGACCAGGACGCGCATACCGAGGCCTGTCTCCCGCGAGGCGCTCTCGACGGCGTCCAGGATGATTTCCAGGGCCGGGATCAGACCACCGAGCCGCGGCGCGTACGACGTCGGGTCGACCTGGATCTCCAGCCACCCCGAGCCGTCCCGCAGATCCTCCTCCGCGGCCTCGCGCACCAGGCGCTGGATGTCCTCGGGCTCACGCAGGCAGGAGCGCGCGGCGTCGTAGAGCCGCTGGAAGCGGAACCACCCGCGCTCGTCCGTGGCGCGCAGCTTCGGCGGTTCGGCGCCGGTCAGCGCTTCCGGGAGCCGCACCCCGTACTTGTCGGCGAGGTCCAGCAGGGTCGAGGGCCGCATCGACCCGGTGAAGTGCAGGTGGAGATGGGCCTTCGGCAGCTCTCTTACGTCTCGTACACGCTCCATTGGAGGATCTTGCCGTACGCACGGCGGGTCCCGGAAGCGGCTTCCACGTTCGGGGCGTTCCCCGAACGAAGAAGCGGGCCGCCCCTCCGGCAAGGAGAGACGGCCCGCACGCGCGCGTGGAGCGCTGTTCTGCCGGGAACCTCAGTCGCGGGCCTCGGCGAGCAGCTTCTGGATCCGCGAGACGCCCTCGACGAGGTCCTCGTCCCCGAGCGCGTACGAAAGGCGCAGGTAACCCGGCGTCCCGAAGGCCTCACCCGGAACCACGGCGACCTCGGCCTCCTCCAGGATGAGCGCGGCCAGCTCGACGGAGTCCTGCGGGCGCTTGCCGCGGATCTCCTTGCCGATGAGGCCCTTCACCGAGGGGTAGGCGTAGAAGGCGCCCTCGGGCTCGGGGCAGACCACGCCCTCGATGTCGTTGAGCATCCGCACGATGGTCCTGCGGCGCCGGTCGAAGGCCTCGCGCATCTTGTCGACGGCGTCCAGGTCGCCGGAGACGGCAGCGAGCGCGGCGGCCTGCGCGACGTTGGAGACGTTGGACGTGGCGTGCGACTGCAGGTTCGTCGCGGCCTTCACGACGTCCTTCGGGCCGATGATCCAGCCCACCCGCCAGCCGGTCATCGCGTACGTCTTGGCGACGCCGTTGACCACGACGCACTTGTCGCGCAGCTCGGGCAGGATCGCCGGCAGCGAGGTGAACTTCGCGTCCCCATAGACGAGGTGTTCGTAGATCTCGTCGGTCATGACCCACAGGCCGTGCTCGACGGCCCAGCGGCCGATCGCCTCGGCGTCGGCCTCGCTGTAGACGGCGCCCGTGGGGTTGGACGGCGAGACGAAGAGCACCATCTTGGTGCGCTCGGTGCGGGCGGCCTCCAGCTGCTCGACCGAGACGCGGTAGCCGGTGGTCTCGTCGGCGACGACCGGGACCGGGACACCGCCGGCGAGACGGATCGACTCCGGGTACGTCGTCCAGTAGGGGGCCGGGACGATGACCTCGTCGCCCGGGTCGAGGATCGCGGCGAACGCCTCGTAGATGGCCTGCTTGCCGCCGTTGGTCACCAGGATCTGCGAGGCGTCCACCTCGTAACCCGAGTCGCGCAGGGTCTTCGTGGCGATGGCCGCCTTGAGCTCGGGGAGGCCCCCGGCCGGCGTGTAGCGGTGGAACTTCGGGTTCTTGCAGGCCTCTACGGCCGCCTCGACGATGTAGTCCGGCGTCGGGAAATCGGGCTCACCCGCGCCGAAGCCGATCACCGGGCGGCCCGCGGCCTTGAGGGCCTTGGCCTTGGCGTCGACGGCGAGGGTCGCGGACTCGGAGATCGCACCGATGCGCGCGGACACCCGGCGCTCGGTCGGAGAAGTTTCAGCGCTCATGGCCCCATCGTTCCAGACCCGAAACGGCCGCGGTGCGGGGGTTTCCAAGAGCATCGCAGCCCATTCTGTTCGACGGGGCGCCGCAGAGCACGTACACTCACTGCTCGTTGGCCCTCACCGGCCGCACCCTCTCGACGCACTCCGTGCACATGGGCGGATGCGGTAGGTTGGGGGAAATCAAAGGGTCGTAGCTCAATTGGTAGAGCACTGGTCTCCAAAACCAGCGGTTGGGGGTTCAAGTCCCTCCGGCCCTGCTACACACTCCTTCGCCAGGATGTGTGCGCATGTACGTACTGCAATGCACCGCCGTGCGGCTCAACCGGGCGCGGCACGGCCACGACCCGGAATCAGGTGAGGACGAGTGACGGACGCCGTGGGCTCCATCGACATGCCTGATGCCCAGGACGAGGTGCCGGAGTCCAAGAAGAAGGCCCGCAAGGGCGGCAAGCGCGGCAAGAAGGGCCCCTTCGGCCGCCTCGCGCTCTTCTACCGCCAGATCGTCGCGGAACTCCGCAAGGTCGTCTGGCCGACTCGCAATCAGCTGACGACCTACACCACCGTGGTGATTGTCTTCGTCATCATCATGATCGGTCTCGTGACCGTGATTGACTATGGCTTCAGCCACGCTGTCAAGTACATCTTCGGCTGAGCCGAGAGCGAAGGGCGCCGTACCCGGCGCCCCTATTCGCGTGTTCCACCCCATGTATCCAGGAAGAAGCAGCCACCGTGTCTGACCCGAACCTGAACGACGCCATGGAGCCTCGCGGCGGGCAGGATGCCGAGTCCGTCGAGGACGAGCTCGACATCGTCGAGGCGGCGGACGCCGAGGCGCCGGATCAGGCCGAGGCTGCCGACGCCGCCGTCGGCGAGCCCGCCGAAGAGGCCGCCGTCCACCTGGAGGGCGACGCCGAGGCTGTCGCCGAGTCCGCCGAGGACGAGGCCGCGGTCGCCGAGGTCGCCGACGAGGAGACCGCTGCGGACGCCGAAGGCGCCGACGACGAGGCCGGGACCGTCGAGGACGAGGCCGCCGACGACGAGACCGCCGAGGCCGAGGAGTCCGAGCCGGTCGACCCGATCGTCGCCCTGCGCGAGGAGCTCCGCACTCTCCCCGGCGAGTGGTACGTCATCCACACGTACGCCGGTTACGAGAACCGCGTGAAGACCAACCTCGAGCAGCGCGCCGTCTCGCTGAACGTCGAGGACTTCATCTTCCAGGCCGAGGTGCCGCAGGAAGAGGTCGCGCAGATCAAGAACGGCGAGCGCAAGACCATCCGCCAGAACAAGCTCCCCGGCTACGTCCTGGTGCGCATGGACCTGACGAACGAGTCCTGGGGCGTCGTCCGCAACACCCCCGGCGTCACCGGCTTCGTGGGCAACGCCTACGACCCGTACCCGCTGACCCTGGACGAGATCGTCAAGATGCTCGCCCCGGAGGCCGAGGAGAAGGCCGCCCGCGAGGCCGCCGAGGCCGAGGGCAAGCCGGCTCCGGCCCGCAAGCTCGAGGTCCAGGTCCTGGACTTCGAGGTGGGCGACTCGGTCACCGTCACCGACGGCCCGTTCGCGACGCTGCAGGCGACGATCAACGAGATCAACGCCGACTCGAAGAAGGTCAAGGGCCTCGTCGAGATCTTCGGCCGCGAGACCCCGGTCGAGCTCAGCTTCGACCAGATCCAGAAGAACTAGCCCCTTCCGGGCTCCTCTGGAACACACACCTCCGACCAGGTCAGACGGGCTGCCAAAGCCGGTCTGACCTGCTCGGTTTTTAGCCGCACGGCTATACCCGTTATCGTTGTGCGGTATGCCTCCATCCGGATGACCGGGTGGCAGGCTGAAAACTCTCACTAGGACCCGGAGAGAGCTATGCCTCCCAAGAAGAAGAAGGTCACGGGGCTCATCAAGCTCCAGATCCAGGCTGGTGCCGCCAACCCGGCCCCGCCGGTCGGTCCCGCGCTGGGCCAGCACGGCGTCAACATCATGGAGTTCTGCAAGGCCTACAACGCCGCGACCGAGTCGCAGCGTGGCTGGGTGATCCCGGTGGAGATCACGGTCTACGAAGACCGCTCCTTCACCTTCATCACCAAGACGCCGCCGGCCGCCAAGATGATCCTCAAGGCCGCGGGTGTCGAGAAGGGCTCCGGCGAGCCTCACAAGACCAAGGTCGCCAAGATCACCGAGGCGCAGGTCCGTGAGATCGCCACGACCAAGATGGAAGACCTCAACGCCAACGACCTGGACGCCGCGTCGAAGATCATCGCCGGCACCGCCCGTTCCATGGGCATCACGGTCGAGGGCTGAGCCTCCCCCCGTCTGACCTTTCTCAGTGGTAGGGCCAAGCGCTGGTCCGCACCACAACTCCACCCTTTGAACCCACAGGAGCAGAAGTGAAGCGCAGCAAGACTCTCCGCGCTGCGGACGCCAAGATCGACCGGGAGAAGCTGTACGCCCCGCTCGAGGCCGTCCGTCTCGCCAAGGAGACCTCCTCGACCAAGTTCGACGGCACCGTCGAGGTCGCCATGCGTCTGGGTGTCGACCCGCGCAAGGCCGACCAGATGGTCCGCGGCACCGTGAACCTCCCGCACGGCACCGGCAAGACCGCCCGGGTCCTGGTCTTCGCGACCGGTGACCGTGCTGCGGCCGCGGAAGCCGCTGGAGCCGACATCGTCGGCGCCGACGAGCTCATCGACGAGGTCGCGAAGGGCCGCCTGGACTTCGACGCCGTCGTCGCCACCCCGGACCTCATGGGCAAGGTCGGCCGCCTCGGCCGCGTGCTCGGTCCGCGTGGTCTGATGCCGAACCCGAAGACCGGCACCGTGACCCCCGATGTCGTGAAGGCTGTCAACGACATCAAGGGCGGCAAGATCGAGTTCCGCGTCGACAAGCACTCGAACCTGCACTTCATCATCGGCAAGGTGTCCTTCGACGACACCAAGCTGGTGGAGAACTACGGCGCGGCCCTGGAGGAGATCCTCCGTCTGAAGCCGTCGGCCGCCAAGGGCCGCTACATCAAGAAGGCCGCCATCACCACCACGATGGGCCCCGGCATTCCGCTGGACAGCAACCGCACCCGCAACCTCCTCACCGAGGAGGACCCGGCCGCCGTCTGAAACTGACGGCAGCCGCGTCGCGTACGCGTTCTGTGGACGGGCCCCGCAACCTTTCGAGGTGCGGGGCCCGTCCTGTTTGTGTACGGACCTTCCGGATACGTGTGTCGGAGGCCTGCGCTAGCGTGCAGGTTCGATGAATGCCAAGGGGTGGGGATACATGAACAGCACGACCATGCGCCGCGCGGGTCTCTCGATCGCGGTGGTCGCCGCACTGACCGGACTCACGGCCTGCGGTTCGGGGGACTCGTCGGACAAGGCGGGCGGGTCAGGCAAGGAGAAGGGCGGCATCAATCTGAGCCCGATAGCCGCCCTGCGCTCCGTCGAGAAGTCGACCGACAAGGCGGACACCGCGCGGATCGACGGCTCGACCACCATGGGTTCGCTCACCGCCATGGACATGAAGGGCGTCATGGGCTGGTCGGACGGCATCACCGGCAATGTCACCGTGACCTTCACCGGCGGCACGCAGGCCCAGCAGATGGCCCAGCTCGGCCAGACGAAGCTCGACTACCGCTACTTGAAGAACGGCTTCTACGCGAACATGGGCGACAAGTTCGCGGAGCAGGCGGGCGGCGGCAAGCACTGGCTCGCGTACGACTACGACACGCTGGCCAAGATGAGCGGCGCCGCGGGCGAGGCCTTCCAGGACCAGATGCAGACCAGCACGCCGAACCAGTCGGTGAAGATGCTGCTGGCCTCCGGTGACGTGAAGCGCGTCGGCGAGGAGAGCGTCCGCGGGACCAAGGCGACCCACTACTCGGGCAAGGTCGACATGGCGGACTTCACCGCCAAGAACTCCAACCTCGACGCGGGCCGGAAGGCCGAGCTGAAGAAGCAGTTCGAGCAGCTCGGCATGGACACCGAGACGATCGACGTCTGGGTCGACGGCGACGACCTGCTGGTCAAGAAGGTCGAGAAGGCCGACACGAAGAACGGCCCCTTCTCGCAGACCGCCTACTACACCGACTACGGCACGCCGCTCTCCGTCGAGAAGCCCCCGGCCTCGGACACCATGAGCTTCAAGGAGCTGCTGAAGTCGCAGACGGCGAGGTAGGGCCGGACGGGCCGGACCTGCCTTCGGGTAATCTCAGCCCACCGCAATAATTGGATCAAATGTTCCTATGTTCCTAGGGGTGGGGTCATGAGTATTTCCGTGCGTACGGGACGCAAGAGAACCGCGAGTGCCGTACTGGCGGCCGCGCTGCTCGCCGGCGGCGCGGTCGGCTGCGGGTCGGAGAAGTCCGACGACGCGGGGGAGGACATGTCGCCCGCGGCCGCCGTGAAGAAGGCCGCGGACAAGTCCGAGGACCTGACGTCGTTCACGTTCCGGATGAAGGGCTCCGTCCCGGCGGACGGCCGGGTCCAGGCCGAAGCGGCGATGAGCACCGAGCCGCTCGCCATGCGGATGACGGCCTCCGCGCCCGACCAGGGCCGCGAGAAGGTGGAGATCCGCTACGTCGACGGCGCGGTCTACCTCGGTGGCGGCAAGGAGGCCGCCAAGGAGATGGACGGCAAGAGCTGGATCAAGTTCGACGCCAAGGCCATGGGCAAGGGCGGCGGCAAGCCCGCCGGCGGCTCGGTCTCCGCGCAGGCCGACAACAACCCGGCCGACCAGTCCACGCTCCTGACGGGCTCCAAGGACCTCAAGAAGGTCGGCGACGAGTCCGTCGGCGGCGTCAAGACCACCCACTACACGGGCACGGTCACGCTGGACCGGATCCGCGAGCTCAACAAGGGCGAGGACGCGGCCACCAGGAAGCGCCACGAGAAGAGCATCAAGCAGTACGAGGACATGGGCATCGAGAAGCTGACGATGGACCTGTGGATCGACGGCGAGGACCACACCAAGCAGTTCCGCGCCCGCGGAAAGGGTGACAAGGGCCCGCTCGACATGACCATCACCTTCCTCGACTACAACAAGCCGGTGACCGTCCAGGCCCCGCCGAAGAGCCAGGTCATGGACCTCGCCGAGGAGATGAAGGGCGCCCAGGGCTGACGTCCGAGGCGGATTTGCCCGACGCGGCCCCGTTCGCGTACTCTTCCACAGAAGCCAAAGACCGCTGGTCGTTGCTGTGTCCTCGCAAGAGGGTGCAGTGGCCGAAGGATCCGCTGAAACGGCGGACGACCCGCGCAGGTGACTGTGGATGTGCTCCCGGATCTGATCCGGTCGAGCTCACGCCCCGTGCGCCTGCGCCGGGGCGTTTCGTTTTGTCGGCCCCTTCTGAGCGGTCCTCATCACCCGGAAGGAGGCCGACGCTCTATGCCGACGCCCGACAAGGCTGCCGCGGTAGCCGAGCTCACGGACAAGTTCCGCAGCTCGAACGCCGCCGTGCTGACCGAGTACCGGGGTCTCACCGTGGCCCAGCTCAAGCAGCTGCGCCGTTCTCTCGGTGAAAACTCCGAGTACGCCGTGGTGAAGAACACGCTGACCAAGATCGCGGCCAACGAGGCCGGGATCGACACGCTGGACGACCTGTTCACGGGTCCGACGGCGGTTGCCTTCGTCACCGGTGACCCGGTGGAGTCGGCGAAGGGTCTTCGTGACTTCGCCAAGGACAACCCGAACCTCGTCATCAAGGGCGGTGTCCTTGACGGCAAGGCGCTGTCCGCCGACGAGTTCAAGAAGCTCGCGGACCTCGAGTCCCGCGAGGTTCTGCTCTCCAAGCTGGCGGGTGCCATGAAGGGCAAGCAGTCTCAGGCTGCCGCTCTCTTCCAGGCGCTTCCCTCGAAGTTCGTCCGCACCGCGGAGGCGCTTCGTGCCAAGAAGGACGAGCAGGGCGGTGCCGAGTAACTCGGCTCGCACACTGATCACCGTCTGACGCGGTGGTCACAGCGGGCCCAACGTACGCCCGCCTCCATGTACACCCGGCACCAGCCGAATTAGTGGAAGGACGCCATCATGGCGAAGCTGTCCCAGGACGACCTGCTCGCGCAGTTCGAAGAGATGACCCTCATCGAGCTCTCCGAGTTCGTGAAGGCCTTCGAGGAGAAGTTCGACGTCACCGCCGCCGCGCCGGCCGCCGTCGTTGCTGCGGGCCCGGGTGCCCCGGCCGCCGAGGCCGAGGCCGAGCAGGACGAGTTCGACGTCATCCTCACGGGTGCCGGCGAGAAGAAGATCCAGGTCATCAAGGTCGTGCGTGAGCTGACCTCGCTGGGCCTGAAGGAGGCCAAGGACCTCGTCGACGGCACCCCGAAGCCCGTCCTCGAGAAGGTCACCAAGGAGGCCGCCGAGAAGGCTGCCGAGTCCCTCAAGGGCGCCGGCGCCTCCGTCGAGGTCAAGTGACCTCACGAGTCGTCTGACTCTTTCACCGTACGTATGGCGGAAACGCTGTAACGCACGGGTCGCCAAGGGCGATCACCCATGTGGGTGGTCGCCTTTCGGCGTTCCTGGGCCACCCGTGAGGCTGCCTTGCGATGTCGGTCGCGACGAGTATGGTGATCTTCGTTGTGCCTCGGAACGGCCCGTGACGGTGACGTTCTCAGGGCCAAGTCGGGGCAGGGGGGCCTTGACGAACCGCACGCAGCGCGCAATTCTCAGGACGCGTCGTCACAACGATCCGGATCCGAGGCATGGATCGGCGGCGAAGAGGGCAGTATCGATGTGCGTTGAGGACGTGGCTTGCAGCAGGGGTTGAGAACAACGAGGGTCTCCCAGAACCCGCACTGGACATCAGTGGGCCGTTTGGCTACACTGACCCTTTGCGCTGCCTGTTAGCTGCCTCCTGCCCGTCACCAGGGGCATGCCCATGCTTGAGCACCGTGGACCGAAACTTCCCTGACCAGGGAATTCTGTCTCTGTGCCCAACGTGGGACCGGTACGCGCGTAGTGAGTCCGAGCCCTCGGAAGGACCCCCTCTTGGCCGCCTCGCGCACTGCCTCGACCGCGAATACGAACAACGGCGCCAGCACCGCCCCGCTGCGCATTTCCTTTGCAAAGATCAAGGAGCCCCTCGAGGTTCCGAACCTTCTTGCGCTGCAGACCGAGAGCTTTGACTGGCTGCTCGGCAATGACGCGTGGAAGGCTCGTGTCGAGGCGGCTCTGGACAGCGGACAGGACGTCCCCACCAAGTCCGGTCTGGAGGAGATCTTCGAGGAGATCTCCCCGATCGAGGACTTCTCCGGGTCGATGTCCCTGACGTTCCGCGACCACCGTTTCGAGCCTCCGAAGAACTCGATCGACGAGTGCAAGGAGCGCGACTTCACGTTCGCCGCCCCGCTCTTCGTCACCGCCGAGTTCACCAACAACGAGACCGGTGAGATCAAGTCTCAGACGGTCTTCATGGGCGACTTCCCGCTCATGACGAACAAGGGCACCTTCGTCATCAACGGCACCGAGCGTGTCGTGGTGTCGCAGCTGGTCCGTTCGCCCGGCGTCTACTTCGATTCCTCGATCGACAAGACGTCCGACAAGGACATCTTCTCCGCCAAGATCATCCCGTCCCGGGGTGCCTGGCTGGAGATGGAGATCGACAAGCGCGACATGGTCGGTGTCCGCATCGACCGCAAGCGCAAGCAGTCGGTCACCGTTCTGCTCAAGGCTCTCGGTTGGACGACCGAGCAGATCCTCGAGGAGTTCGGCGAGTACGAGTCCATGCGCGCCACCCTGGAGAAGGACCACACCCAGGGCCAGGACGACGCGCTGCTCGACATCTACCGCAAGCTCCGTCCGGGCGAGCCGCCGACCCGTGAGGCCGCTCAGACGCTGCTTGAGAACCTCTACTTCAACCCCAAGCGCTACGACCTCGCGAAGGTCGGCCGCTACAAGGTCAACAAGAAGCTGGGTGCGGACGCCCCGCTCGACGCGGGCATCCTCACGGTCGAGGACATCATCGCCTCGATCAAGTACCTGGTGAAGCTGCACGCCGGTGAGACCGAGACCGTTGGCGACAGCGGCACGTCGATCGTCGTCGAGACCGACGACATCGACCACTTCGGCAACCGTCGTCTGCGCAACGTCGGCGAGCTCATCCAGAACCAGGTCCGCACGGGTCTGGCTCGTATGGAGCGCGTCGTGCGCGAGCGCATGACGACTCAGGACGTCGAGGCGATCACGCCGCAGACCCTGATCAACATCCGGCCGGTCGTCGCCTCCATCAAGGAGTTCTTCGGCACCAGCCAGCTGTCGCAGTTCATGGACCAGAACAACCCGCTGTCGGGTCTCACCCACAAGCGCCGTCTGTCGGCGCTTGGCCCGGGTGGTCTCTCCCGTGAGCGGGCCGGCTTCGAGGTCCGTGACGTGCACCCGTCTCACTACGGCCGCATGTGCCCCATTGAGACCCCTGAAGGCCCGAACATCGGTCTGATCGGTTCGCTCGCCTCGTACGGCCGCGTCAACGCGTTCGGCTTCGTCGAGACGCCGTACCGCAAGGTCGTCGAGGGCCAGGTCACCGACGACGTCGACTACCTCACGGCCGACGAGGAGGACCGCTTCGTCATCGCGCAGGCCAACGCGCCGCTGACGGACGACCTCCACTTCGCCGAGGCCCGCGTCCTGATCCGCCGTCGTGGCGGAGAGATCGACTACGTGCCCGGCACGGACGTCGACTACATGGACGTCTCGCCGCGCCAGATGGTGTCGGTCGCGACCGCGATGATCCCCTTCCTCGAGCACGACGACGCCAACCGTGCCCTCATGGGCGCGAACATGATGCGTCAGGCCGTGCCGCTGATCACCGCCGAGGCCCCCCTCGTCGGCACCGGCATGGAGTACCGCTGCGCGGTCGACGCCGGTGACGTGATCAAGGCCGAGAAGGCGGGTGTGGTCCAGGAGGTCTCCGCGGACTACGTCACGGTCACCAACGACGACGGCACGTACACCACGTACCGCATCGCCAAGTTCTCCCGGTCGAACCAGGGCACCTCGGTCAACCAGAAGGTTGTCGTCGACGAGGGCGCCCGCGTGATCGAGGGCCAGGTCCTGGCCGACGGTCCCGCGACCGAAGAGGGCGAGATGGCCCTCGGCAAGAACCTGCTCGTGGCGTTCATGCCCTGGGAGGGTCACAACTACGAGGACGCGATCATCCTGTCGCAGCGCCTCGTGCAGGACGACGTCCTCTCCTCGATCCACATCGAGGAGCACGAGGTCGACGCCCGTGACACCAAGCTGGGCCCGGAGGAGATCACCCGGGACATCCCGAACGTCTCCGAGGAGGTCCTCGCCGACCTCGACGAGCGCGGCATCATCCGTATCGGTGCCGAGGTCGTCGCCGGCGACATCCTCGTCGGCAAGGTCACGCCCAAGGGTGAGACCGAGCTGACGCCGGAGGAGCGCCTGCTCCGCGCGATCTTCGGTGAGAAGGCGCGCGAGGTGCGCGACACCTCGCTGAAGGTGCCGCACGGCGAGATCGGCAAGGTCATCGGCGTACGGGTCTTCGACCGTGAAGAGGGCGACGAGCTGCCGCCGGGCGTGAACCAGCTGGTTCGTGTCTACGTGGCGCAGAAGCGCAAGATCACGGACGGTGACAAGCTCGCCGGCCGGCACGGCAACAAGGGTGTCATCTCCAAGATCCTTCCGATCGAGGACATGCCCTTCCTTGAGGACGGCACGCCGGTCGACATCATCCTGAACCCGCTGGGTGTCCCGTCCCGAATGAACCCGGGACAGGTCCTGGAGATCCACCTCGGCTGGCTCGCCAGCCGTGGCTGGGACGTCTCCGGCCTCGCGGACGAGTGGGCGCAGCGCCTCCAGGCCATCGGCGCCGACAAGGTCGAGCCGGGCACCAACGTCGCCACCCCCGTCTTCGACGGTGCGCGTGAGGACGAGCTGGCCGGTCTGCTGGAGCACACGATTCCGAACCGCGACGGCGAGCGCATGGTGCTCCCGACCGGTAAGGCGCCGCTGTTCGACGGCCGCTCGGGTGAGCCCTTCCCGGAGCCGATCTCGGTCGGCTACATGTACATCCTCAAGCTCCACCACCTGGTCGACGACAAGCTCCACGCTCGTTCGACCGGTCCGTACTCCATGATCACCCAGCAGCCGCTGGGTGGTAAGGCTCAGTTCGGTGGTCAGCGCTTCGGTGAGATGGAGGTGTGGGCGCTGGAGGCTTATGGCGCCGCGTACGCCCTCCAGGAGCTCCTGACGATCAAGTCCGACGACGTGACCGGCCGCGTGAAGGTCTACGAGGCCATCGTCAAGGGCGAGAACATCCCCGAGCCCGGCATTCCCGAGTCCTTCAAGGTGCTCATCAAGGAAATGCAGTCGCTCTGCCTCAACGTGGAGGTGCTGTCCTCGGACGGCATGTCCATCGAGATGCGCGACACCGACGAGGACGTCTTCCGCGCGGCGGAGGAGCTCGGCATCGACCTGTCCCGGCGCGAGCCGAGCAGCGTCGAAGAGGTCTGACGGGTCTGGTCGGGGCCTCCTCGTGAGGCCCCGGCCCTGCCCCGGACCCGTACAGACCATGATTGAGACTCGACCCCGAAAGAGGGATTGACGACAAAGTGCTCGACGTCAACTTCTTCGACGAGCTGCGGATCGGCCTTGCCACCGCGGACGACATCCGACAGTGGTCCCACGGCGAGGTCAAGAAGCCGGAGACCATCAACTACCGCACGCTCAAGCCCGAGAAGGACGGACTCTTCTGCGAGAAGATCTTCGGTCCGACCCGGGACTGGGAGTGCTACTGCGGCAAGTACAAGCGTGTCCGCTTCAAGGGCATCATCTGTGAGCGCTGTGGCGTAGAGGTCACCCGCGCCAAGGTGCGCCGTGAGCGGATGGGCCACATTGAGCTGGCCGCGCCCGTCACGCACATCTGGTACTTCAAGGGCGTCCCGTCGCGCCTCGGCTACCTCCTCGACCTCGCCCCGAAGGACCTCGAGAAGGTCATCTACTTCGCGGCGTACATGATCACGTTCGTGGACGAGGAGCGCCGCACCCGCGACCTGCCCTCCCTGGAGGCGCACGTCTCCGTTGAGCGCCAGCAGATCGAGAACCGTCGCGACTCCGACCTGGAGGCCCGCGCCAAGAAGCTCGAGACCGACCTGGCCGAGCTCGAGGCCGAGGGCGCCAAGGCCGACGTGCGCCGCAAGGTGCGCGAAGGTGCCGAGCGCGAGATGAAGCAGCTGCGCGACCGTGCGCAGCGCGAGATCGACCGTCTGGACGAGGTCTGGTCGCGCTTCAAGAACCTCAAGGTCCAGGACCTCGAGGGCGACGAGCTGCTCTACCGCGAGCTGCGTGACCGCTTCGGCACGTACTTCGACGGCTCGATGGGTGCCGCGGCGCTTCAGAAGCGCCTGGAGTCCTTCGATCTCGACGAGGAGGCCGAGCGCCTCCGCGAGATCATCCGTACCGGCAAGGGCCAGAAGAAGACCCGTGCGCTCAAGCGCCTGAAGGTCGTCTCCGCGTTCCTGCAGACCAGCAACAGCCCCAAGGGCATGGTGCTCGACTGCGTGCCGGTCATCCCGCCGGACCTGCGTCCGATGGTGCAGCTGGACGGTGGCCGCTTCGCGACCTCCGACCTGAACGACCTGTACCGCCGCGTGATCAACCGCAACAACCGCCTGAAGCGGCTTCTCGACCTCGGCGCGCCCGAGATCATCGTGAACAACGAGAAGCGCATGCTCCAGGAGGCCGTCGACGCGCTCTTCGACAACGGCCGTCGTGGTCGCCCGGTCACGGGCCCCGGCAACCGTCCGCTGAAGTCGCTGTCCGACATGCTCAAGGGCAAGCAGGGCCGCTTCCGTCAGAACCTCCTCGGCAAGCGTGTGGACTACTCCGCGCGTTCCGTGATCGTCGTCGGTCCGCAGCTGAAGCTGCACCAGTGCGGTCTGCCGAAGGCGATGGCGCTCGAGCTCTTCAAGCCGTTCGTGATGAAGCGCCTGGTCGACCTGAACCACGCGCAGAACATCAAGAGCGCCAAGCGGATGGTCGAGCGCGGCCGCACGGTCGTGTACGACGTCCTCGAAGAGGTCATCGCGGAGCACCCGGTTCTCCTGAACCGTGCGCCCACGCTGCACCGCCTCGGCATCCAGGCCTTCGAGCCGCAGCTGGTCGAGGGCAAGGCCATCCAGATCCACCCGCTCGTCTGCACCGCGTTCAACGCGGACTTCGACGGTGACCAGATGGCCGTGCACCTGCCGCTCTCCGCGGAGGCGCAGGCCGAGGCCCGCATCCTGATGCTGTCCTCGAACAACATCCTCAAGCCCGCCGACGGCCGTCCGGTGACGATGCCGACCCAGGACATGGTCCTCGGTCTGTTCTTCCTCACCACCGACGGCGAGCTGCGGGACACCAAGGGCGAGGGCCGTGCGTTCGGTTCCACCGCCGAGGCGATGATGGCGTTCGACGCCGGCGAGCTCGCTCTCCAGTCGTCCGTCGACATCCGCTTCCCGGTGGGCACCATCCCGCCGCGCGGCTGGACCCCGCCGGTCTCCGAGGCCGGGGACGACGGCGTCGAGGAGCGGCCGTACCAGCAGGGCGACAGCTTCCGGCTGCGTACGTCCCTGGGTCGCGCGCTCTTCAACGAGCTGCTGCCCGAGGACTACCCCTTCGTCGACTACTCGGTCGGCAAGAAGCAGCTCTCCGAGATCGTCAACGACCTCGCCGAGCGCTACCCCAAGGTCATCGTGGCGGCGACGCTCGACAACCTGAAGGCGGCGGGCTTCTACTGGGCGACCCGTTCCGGCGTCACCGTGGCCATCTCCGACGTCGTGGTCCCCGCGGCCAAGAAGGAGATCGTCGCGGGCTACGAGGCGCAGGACGAGAAGGTCCAGAAGCAGTACGAGCGCGGTCTGATCACCAAGGACGAGCGCACGCAGGAGCTCATCGCGATCTGGACCAAGGCGACCAACGAGGTTGCCGAGGCGATGAACGCGAACTTCCCCAAGACGAACCCCATCTTCATGATGGTTGACTCGGGTGCCCGAGGAAACATGATGCAGATGCGGCAGATCGCCGGTATGCGTGGTCTGGTGTCGAACGCGAAGAACGAGACCATCCCGCGTCCGATCAAGGCCTCGTTCCGTGAGGGCCTCACCGTCCTCGAGTACTTCATCTCCACGCACGGTGCCCGTAAGGGTCTGGCGGACACGGCTCTGCGTACCGCCGACTCCGGTTACCTCACCCGTCGTCTGGTCGACGTCTCGCAGGACGTCATCATTCGCGAGGAGGACTGTGGCACCGAGCGCGGTCTGAAGCTCAAGATCGCGGTCAAGGGCGAGGACGGTGTGCTCCGCAAGACGGAGAACGTCGAGACCTCGGTGTACGCCCGCATGCTGGCCGAGGACGTCGTCATCGACGGCAAGGTCATCGCGCCGGCCAACGTCGACCTCGGTGACGTCCTCATCGACGCCCTGGTCGCAAACGGCGTCGAGGAGGTCAAGACCCGCTCGGTCCTGACCTGTGAGTCCGCGGTCGGCACCTGTGCCTTCTGCTACGGCCGTTCGCTCGCCACCGGCAAGCTGGTCGACATCGGTGAGGCGGTCGGCATCATCGCCGCCCAGTCCATCGGTGAGCCCGGCACGCAGCTGACGATGCGTACGTTCCACACCGGTGGTGTGGCCGGTGACGACATCACCCAGGGTCTGCCCCGTGTCGTCGAGCTCTTCGAGGCTCGTACGCCCAAGGGTGTCGCCCCGATCTCCGAGTCCGCGGGCCGTGTCCGCATCGAGGAGACCGAGAAGACCAAGAAGATCGTCGTCACGCCGGACGACGGCAGCGACGAGATTCCCTTCCCGATCTCGAAGCGCGCCAAGGTCCTCGTGCGTGAGGGTGACCACGTCGAGGTGGGCCAGAAGCTCACCTTCGGTGCCACCAACCCGCACGACGTGCTGCGGATCCTCGGTCAGCGCGCGGTCCAGGTCCACCTGGTCGGCGAGGTCCAGAAGGTCTACAACAGCCAGGGCGTGTCGATCCACGACAAGCACATCGAGATCATCATCCGGCAGATGCTGCGCCGCGTGACGATCATCGAGTCCGGCGACGCGGAGCTGCTGCCGGGCGAGCTCGTCGAGCGCTCGAAGTTCGAGACCGAGAACCGTCGTGTGGTCACGGAAGGCGGCCACCCGGCCTCCGGCCGTCCGCAGCTGATGGGTATCACCAAGGCCTCGCTGGCGACGGAATCCTGGCTGTCGGCCGCCTCCTTCCAGGAGACGACCCGAGTCCTGACGGATGCGGCGATCAACGCCAAGTCCGACAGCCTCATCGGCCTCAAGGAGAACGTCATCATCGGTAAGCTCATCCCGGCCGGTACGGGTCTCTCCCGTTACCGCAACATCCGGGTCGAGCCGACCGAGGAAGCGAAGGCCGCGATGTACTCGGCCGTCGGCTACGACGACATCGACTACTCGCCCTTCGGGACGGGTTCGGGTCAGGCCGTGCCGCTGGAGGACTACGACTACGGGCCGTACAACCAGTAGTCGCGGCGAGCCAGTCGCTTGAGTTGGACTGAAGGGCGGTCATCCCGGGGACGGGGTGGCCGCCCTTCGGCGCAGGAGGCGCTCACGGCGCCGGGGCGGCCCTGGGCCGGGTCGGTCCGGGTCGGGGGCCGGTGGGCCGACGTGGTGGCCGTGAAGGGCCCTCGCCGGGCCGTGGCGGGCCAGGAAGCGGGCGGCCGGGGTGTCCACGATGCGGCCAGATGCCCGGCGTGTCGCCCCCCACCGCATTTGTTTTGACCAGACTCGATGAGGTAGGTACGCTCATACCTTGTGCCTGGGGTGTGCCTGGGCTCGTGCGCGTGTCCTCAACCGCGATGCGAGTCCGTCAACGGCCACCGTGATCTGCGCCCCTTTCCGCCTTGCGGCGGGAGTCTGCAGCATTCGACACACCCGACCGCGTGGGTCGGCGATGTTCCGGGTTAGCTTTACTATTCGGCACACAGAAACCGGAGAAGTAGTGCCTACGATCCAGCAGCTGGTCCGGAAGGGCCGGCAGGACAAGGTCGAGAAGAACAAGACGCCCGCACTCGAGGGTTCGCCCCAGCGCCGTGGCGTCTGCACGCGTGTGTTCACGACCACCCCGAAGAAGCCGAACTCGGCCCTCCGTAAGGTCGCGCGTGTGCGTCTGACCTCCGGGATCGAGGTCACGGCCTACATTCCGGGTGAGGGACACAACCTGCAGGAGCACTCCATCGTGCTCGTGCGTGGTGGCCGTGTGAAGGACCTGCCTGGTGTTCGCTACAAGATCATCCGCGGTTCGCTCGACACCCAGGGTGTCAAGAACCGCAAGCAGGCCCGCAGCCGCTACGGCGCCAAGAAGGAGAAGTAAGAATGCCTCGTAAGGGCCCCGCCCCGAAGCGCCCGGTCATCATCGACCCGGTCTACGGTTCTCCTCTGGTGACCTCCCTCATCAACAAGGTGCTGCTGAACGGCAAGCGTTCCACCGCCGAGCGCATCGTCTACGGCGCCATGGAAGGCCTGAAGGAGAAGACCGGCAACGACCCGGTCATCACCCTCAAGCGCGCGCTCGAGAACATCAAGCCGACCCTCGAGGTCAAGTCCCGCCGTGTCGGTGGCGCGACCTACCAGGTCCCGATCGAGGTCAAGCCGGGCCGTGCGAACACGCTCGCCCTGCGCTGGCTGGTCGGTTACTCCCGCGCCCGTCGCGAGAAGACCATGACCGAGCGTCTGCTCAACGAGCTCCTCGACGCCTCCAACGGCCTCGGTGCCGCTGTGAAGAAGCGCGAGGACACCCACAAGATGGCCGAGTCCAACAAGGCCTTCGCGCACTACCGCTGGTAGTCGCTACCCACATCGAGACCGAGAGAAGACTGAGCCGACATGGCTACCACTTCACTTGACCTGGCCAAGGTGCGCAACATCGGCATCATGGCCCACATCGACGCGGGCAAGACGACGACCACCGAGCGGATCCTGTTCTACACCGGTGTCTCGTACAAGATCGGTGAGGTCCACGACGGCGCCGCCACGATGGACTGGATGGAGCAGGAGCAGGAGCGTGGCATCACGATCACCTCTGCTGCCACCACCTGTCACTGGCCGCTGAACGACGTCGACCACACGATCAACATCATCGACACCCCGGGCCACGTCGACTTCACCGTCGAGGTGGAGCGTTCGCTCCGCGTGCTCGACGGTGCCGTGACGGTGTTCGACGGCGTCGCCGGCGTCGAGCCCCAGTCCGAGACCGTGTGGCGTCAGGCGGACCGCTACGGCGTCCCGCGCATCTGCTTCGTCAACAAGCTCGACCGCACCGGTGCCGAGTTCCACCGTTGTGTCGACATGATCGTCGACCGCCTCGGTGCGACCCCGCTCGTCATGCAGCTGCCCATCGGCGCAGAGGCTGACTTCAAGGGCGTCGTCGACCTCGTCACGATGAAGGCCTTCGTCTGGTCCGCAGAGACCAAGTTGGGCGAGGCCTACGACATCGTCGACATCCCCGCCACGCACACCGAGGCTGCCGAGGAGTACCGCGGCAAGCTGCTCGAGGCCGTCGCGGAGAACGACGAGGACATGATGGAGCTGTACCTCGAGGGCCAGGAGCCCACCGAGGAGCAGCTGTACGCGGCGATCCGTCGCATCACCATCGCGTCCGGCAAGGGCGGCGACACCACCGTCACCCCCGTCTTCTGCGGTACCGCGTTCAAGAACAAGGGCGTCCAGCCCCTGCTCGACGCGGTCGTGCGCTACCTGCCGTCCCCCCTGGACGTCGAGGCCATCGAGGGCCACGACGTCAAGGACCCGGAGACGGTCGTCAAGCGCAAGCCGTCCGACGACGAGCCGCTGTCGGCCCTCGCGTTCAAGATCGCGAGCGACCCGCACCTCGGCAAGCTCACCTTCGTCCGGATCTACTCCGGTCGCCTGGAGGCCGGCACCGCGGTGCTGAACTCCGTCAAGGGCAAGAAGGAGCGCATCGGCAAGATCTACCGCATGCACGCGAACAAGCGTGAGGAGATCGCGTCGGTGGGCGCCGGTGACATCGTCGCCGTCATGGGCCTGAAGCAGACCACCACGGGTGAGACGCTCAGTGACGACAAGAGCCCGGTGATCCTGGAGTCCATGGACTTCCCGGCGCCGGTCATCGAGGTCGCCATCGAGCCGAAGTCCAAGGGTGACCAGGAGAAGCTGGGTGTCGCCATCCAGCGTCTCTCGGAGGAGGACCCCTCCTTCCGCGTTCACTCGGACGAGGAGACCGGCCAGACCATCATCGGTGGTATGGGCGAGCTTCACCTCGAGGTGCTCGTCGACCGCATGAAGCGCGAATTCCGCGTCGAGGCGAACGTCGGCAAGCCGCAGGTGGCGTACCGCGAGACGATCCGCAAGACCGTCGAGCGCGTCGACTTCACCCACAAGAAGCAGACCGGTGGTACGGGTCAGTTCGCGAAGGTTCAGATCGCGATCGAGCCCATCACGGACGGCGACGCGTCGTACGAGTTCGTGAACAAGGTCACCGGTGGCCGCATCCCCAAGGAGTACATCCCCTCGGTGGACGCGGGTGCGCAGGAGGCCATGCAGTTCGGCATCCTGGCGGGCTACGAGATGACTGGCGTCCGCGTCACGCTCATCGACGGTGCCTACCACGAGGTCGACTCCTCCGAGCTCGCCTTCAAGATCGCCGGCTCGCAGGCCTTCAAGGAGGCCGCTCGCAAGGCCGGTCCCGTACTGCTCGAGCCGATGATGGCCGTCGAGGTCACCACGCCCGAGGACTACATGGGCGATGTCATCGGTGACATCAACTCCCGCCGTGGCCAGATTCAGGCCATGGAGGAGCGCAGCGGTGCTCGCGTCGTGAAGGGCCTCGTGCCCCTCTCGGAGATGTTCGGCTACGTCGGAGACCTCCGCAGCAAGACGTCGGGTCGCGCAAGCTACTCAATGCAGTTCGACTCCTACGCCGAGGTTCCGCGGAACGTCGCCGAGGAGATCATCGCGAAGGCCAAGGGCGAGTAACTCACCCGAGTTCACGCTTTAGGCTTGACACCATCCGCCGGGGTTCGGAACCCCAGGGCAAGAACCCCGGCGGCTGGCTTCCCAGCAAAGATCACCTGGCGCCGATGAAGCAAGGCGTACAGAACCACTCCACAGGAGGACCCAGTGGCGAAGGCGAAGTTCGAGCGGACTAAGCCGCACGTCAACATCGGCACCATCGGTCACATTGACCACGGTAAGACGACCCTCACGGCCGCCATTACCAAGGTGCTGCACGACGCGTACCCCGACCTGAACGAGGCCTCGGCCTTCGACCAGATCGACAAGGCTCCCGAGGAGCGCCAGCGCGGTATCACGATCTCGATCGCGCACGTCGAGTACCAGACCGAGGCGCGTCACTACGCCCACGTCGACTGCCCCGGTCACGCGGACTACATCAAGAACATGATCACGGGTGCCGCGCAGATGGACGGCGCCATCCTCGTGGTCGCCGCCACCGACGGCCCGATGCCGCAGACCAAGGAGCACGTGCTCCTGGCCCGCCAGGTCGGCGTTCCGTACATCGTCGTCGCCCTGAACAAGGCCGACATGGTGGACGACGAGGAGATCCTGGAGCTCGTCGAGCTCGAGGTCCGTGAGCTCCTCTCCGAGTACGAGTTCCCGGGCGACGACCTTCCGGTCGTCAAGGTCTCCGCTCTGAAGGCCCTTGAGGGCGACAAGGAGTGGGGCCAGACCGTCCTCGACCTGATGAAGGCCGTCGACGAGTCGATCCCGGAGCCCGAGCGCGACGTCGACAAGCCGTTCCTGATGCCGATCGAGGACGTCTTCACGATCACCGGTCGTGGCACGGTCGTCACCGGTCGTATCGAGCGTGGTGTCCTCAAGGTCAACGAGACCGTCGACATCATCGGTATCAAGACCGAGAAGACCACCACCACGGTCACCGGCATCGAGATGTTCCGCAAGCTGCTCGACGAGGGCCAGGCCGGTGAGAACGTCGGTCTGCTCCTCCGTGGCATCAAGCGCGAGGACGTCGAGCGCGGCCAGGTCATCATCAAGCCCGGTTCGGTCACGCCGCACACCGAGTTCGAGGCCCAGGCCTACATCCTGTCGAAGGACGAGGGTGGCCGTCACACCCCGTTCTTCAACAACTACCGCCCGCAGTTCTACTTCCGCACCACGGACGTGACCGGCGTCGTTACCCTCCCCGAGGGCACCGAGATGGTCATGCCGGGCGACAACACCGAGATGAGCGTCGAGCTCATCCAGCCCGTCGCCATGGAAGAGGGCCTGAAGTTCGCCATCCGTGAGGGTGGCCGGACCGTCGGCGCCGGCCAGGTCACCAAGATCAACAAGTAAGTCCTCGACTTGCTTGCGGATCGGGGTAACCCGGTCGCTCTGAACTGAGCGCATCGCAGTACACGCAGTAACGGAAGGGCCCGTACGACTTCGGTCGTACGGGCCCTTTTGCGTGCGTGGTGCGCGTTGGCGCGGTACGGGCGGCTTCTTCCGCTGCGAAGGCGTACTCCCAGCTCCAGCTCAAGCCCGTACTGCCTTCATGGCCTCGTCGAGGACAGCGCTCAGCTCACGCAGGGCTTCCCCGGCGACTGCCGCGTCTTCGTGCTCCAGGTCCCGCGTCGCGCGGGTGTGCCGGGCGGACAGGTCGGGGCGGCGCGCGATCTCGATGTCCCGGGCCCAGGTGAGGACCCAGCTCCGTACCGGGCTGAGGGACTGCCACTCGACGGCCTTGGCAAAGGCCTCGTCCTTGGTGCGCTGCATCTCCGGCAGGCGCGCCGGGGCGACGACGGCGAGGGCGGCGCGCAGGGCGTCGGGCGTGTGCTCAGGGCGGGGTGCCAGCTCGTGTCCGTGGTCGGCCTGCGTGCTCATACGGTCCTCCCGGGAGTGCACTGGCCAGGTTAGTCGCCTGTGGCTCTCGGGATGGGGGGACGCGAACATTGTTCAGTGTTTCCGCTGGTCAGTGGGTGTACGGGAGATCGGACGCCGGTTCCTCAGCCTCGCGGCAGTCGCCGCAGGGCCCCGGCTCCGGGCCTCGGAAGGCGCGGTCGCAGGTGTCGCAGTTCTGGAGGGGGTGCCGGATCGCCGTCGGGGTGCGGAAGGCGGGTGCGGGTGGGAGGAGGGCCGTCAGGCGGTGGGCCAGCAGGGCGGCCGGGCGGCACAGGTCCGTGGGTGGCAGGTCGTGCGTCAGGGCGTGGCGCACGGCCTCAAGGGTGACGTCCCGTTCCAGCCAGGCGACCACACCCATGGTCAGGTGGGCCGTGTCGCGGGCCGTCAGGATCAGGCGCGGGTCGTGGTGGCGCAGGCCCGTGAGGAGCTGGTTCGCCTCGTCGAGGAGGGGCGGGGCCGCGCAGGTGGGGTGCGGTACCGCCGGGAGGGGGCGGGGAATTTTGCGGGGTGGCGAGGGGGATGCCTGCTCGGCTCGCGCCTCTTCGGGGTGGGGCTTCGGCGACGGGGGGTGTTGCCGGGTGGTGCGTGGCTGGTTGCAGGAGGTCGTGCGGGTGACGATGCGGCCGGTGGGGGTGCGTTCGCGGTCCCGGCGCAGGTAGCCGTGTGTCTCCAGCTCACGGAGGCCCGCGGCGATACGGGTGGCTCCCTCGGGGAAGCGGGCTGCCAGCGTCTTGATGTCGACGCGGGCGCCGGTCGGCAGCGACTGGATGTGGCAGGCCAGGCCGATCGCCAGGAGGGACAGCTCCTGGTGCTGCGCGAGGTGGTTGCCGATCACCGTGAAACGGGCGGTGTGGCGGGTGTTCTCGTGGGCGATGCCGGACGGCTGGCGCCGGGCAGCGGTGGCGTGCGCTTCGCCTCGGGGACGTGTGGTCGCCCTTGCGGGGGGTTTGTTGTCCCCGTCGGCGGACTTGGCGCACGGGGACGCGCTAGGGTTTTGGGTGTCCATCGGGAAGGTCCTATCTTCCTCGGTGGTCAGGCCCTCGCCTCGGGATTGCCGTCCCGGCGGGGGCCGTCGCATGTCTGCGGTTGTTTTGCCTGCTGGCGCTGACAGTAGGGGAGACGGGGGGCCCGAAAGCCAGCTGAGCCGGTGATGTTCACTCGGGGGAGTGAGCGGGCGCGGCACCGCTGACTCGCGGCCCGGCGGGGCCTGGTGGGGCTTGGTGGGGGTTCTTTCTCTCTCAGGTTTCTTGGGGAAGCCGCCTGTGCCGCCGGAGCACGCGGGGGCGGGTTCCGGCGGTGTGAGACGCAGTTCCGCCCTGACCGGTCCACGTCCGGGATTCCAAGGACGCGCACGGCCCCCGGTTCACCGTGAGCGGCACGGCCTGGGGCGACTTCCTGGCGTACGTCCCGGGCAAATAGTGGCGCATCAGGCAACGTTCGCCCTGTAGTGAGGCCCGCCCGTCGACGGCTTCGGCCGCTGGCGATAATCGACCGATGAGCGCCATCGATCGCCCTATGCCGCCCCTGAACACCGACGAGCGCACGACGCTTGAAAGCTGGCTCAACTTTCACCGCACCACACTGGCCATGAAGTGCGAGGGTCTGGACGATGAGCAGGCCGCCGTCGCGTCCGTGCCGCCGTCGGGCTTCACGTTGACCGGCCTGGTCCAGCACATGGCGGAGGTGGAGCGGAACTGGTTCCGCCGCGTGCTCGCCGGAGAACAGGCCCCGCCCATCTACGACCCGCAGGCCGACCCGGACGGCCCCGACGGCGGCTTCGACCTTGCTGCGGGCGCCACCCTGAGCGACGCCCTCGCCACCTGGCACGCGGAGATCGCCCGCGCCCGCGAGCACTGCGCCGACCGTGCTCTGACCGATACGGGCCGATTCATGGAGCAGGACGTCAACCTCCGCTGGATCTACGTCCACATGATCGAGGAGTACGCCCGCCACAACGGCCACGCCGACCTGGTCCGGGAACGCGTCGATGGCACCACCGGCGTTTAGCGCCGGATGAGGTAGCGGCGGATCATGCTGCCCCTGTTCCTTGTGGCTGGCGCGGTGGCTTCACTCGCCCAGACCCCCATGCCCGCACGGGGCTCCGGCGCGCCGACCCGGCTCCCGGGTTTGATCTCCGTCACTCACGGGGTACGCTCATCCGCTCGATTGGCACCAGGCATGCCCCGTATGGCAGACTGTCATGGTTGCTCGGTTGAGTGCCGATGCTGCGCGCCTCCCGCCGGGAGGACCGGAAGCGAGTCCCACAGTACTCGTCGCCCCATCTGTCGAAGGCCCTGAAAAGCCCGCAGGCAGCGCTGAGGCGGACGTACGGGAATCTTTCGGGAAGTGCGGTGCGGTTACCCGGCCAGGCGCCCGGTGGGTTTCTTCCCCCGGACCTGCGGTCAGCTGGGCCGCAGCCCCTAGCAGGGATTTCTCCTTCGGGAGAACTGTGTGAGCGGGACTGCGACACGCCCGACCGCGTGGGTCGGAGGAAGTAGAAAAAAGGGCCTTCCGGGGGCCAGAGCGTTCGAGACAAAGGACTACTAAGTAGCCATGGCGGGACAGAAGATCCGCATCCGGCTCAAGGCCTACGACCACGAGGTCATCGACTCCTCGGCGAAGAAGATCGTCGAGACGGTGACGCGTACTGGTGCGTCGGTCGCGGGCCCGGTGCCGCTGCCCACTGAGAAGAACGTGTACTGCGTCATCAAGTCGCCGCACAAGTACAAGGACTCGCGCGAGCACTTCGAGATGCGCACGCACAAGCGCCTGATCGACATCCTCGACCCGACCCCCAAGACCGTTGACTCGCTGATGCGCCTGGACCTTCCGGCCGGCGTTGACATCGAGATCAAGCTCTGAAGGGCGCGAAGAAGATGACCAAGCAGATCAAGGGCATCCTGGGCGAGAAGCTCGGCATGACCCAGGTCTGGGACGAGAACAACCGTGTCGTCCCGGTGACCGTGGTCAAGGCCGGGCCCTGCGTCGTTACCCAGGTCCGTACGAATGACAGCGACGGCTACGAGTCGGTCCAGATCGCCTTCGGCGAGATCGACCCGCGCAAGGTGAACAAGCCCCTCAAGGGCCACTTCGCCAAGGCCGACGTGACCCCCCGTCGCCACCTCGTCGAGATCCGTACCGCTGAGGCCAGCGAGTACACCCTCGGCCAGGAGCTGACCGCCGAGACGTTCGAGGCCGGTATCAAGGTCGACGTCACCGGCAAGAGCAAGGGCAAGGGCTTCGCCGGTGTGATGAAGCGTCACAACTTCCACGGCGGCAAGGCCTCCCACGGTGCCCACCGCGTGCACCGCAAGCCCGGTTCCATCGGTGGCTGTGCCACCCCCGGCCGTGTCTTCAAGGGCATGCGCATGGCGGGTCGCATGGGCAACGAGCGGGTCACCACCCAGAACCTGACCGTCCACGCCGTTGACGCGGAGAAGGGCCTGCTCCTCATCAAGGGCGCGGTTCCTGGTCCGAACGGCGGCCTCGTCCTGGTCCGTACCGCGGCCAAGGGGGCCTGAGGTAACCCATGAGCACCATTGACATCCTTTCGCCGGCAGGCGACAAGACCGGGACGGTCGAGCTCCCCGCGGAGATCTTCGACGTCGAGAAGATCAGCATTCCGCTGATCCACCAGGTCGTCGTCGCGCAGCTGGCCGCGGCCCGTCAGGGCACGCACAAGACCAAGCGCCGTGGCGAAGTCCGCGGTGGCGGCAAGAAGCCGTACCGCCAGAAGGGCACCGGCCGCGCGCGCCAGGGTTCGACCCGTGCGCCGCAGTTCGCCGGCGGTGGCGTCGTCCACGGCCCCGTGCCGCGCGACTACTCGCAGCGCACGCCCAAGAAGATGAAGGCTGCCGCGCTGCGTCACGCCCTCACCGACCGGGCGCGCAACTCCCGCATCCACGTCGTCTCCGACGTGGTCGAGGGCGAGATCTCGACGAAGGCCGCGAAGAGCCTGCTCGGCAAGGTCAGCGAGCGCAAGAACGTGCTCCTGGTCATCGAGCGCTCGGACGAGACCGCGCTGCTCTCCGCCCGTAACCTGCCCCAGGTGCACATCCTGGAGCCGGGCCAGCTGAACACGTACGACGTGCTCGTCTCGGACGACGTGGTCTTCACCAAGGCCGCCTTCGAGTCCTTCGTGTCTGGCCCCAAGGCCGATGAGACCGAAGGGAGCGAAGCCTGATGGCTATTCGTCACCAGAGCATCGCGTCCAAGGCTGCGAAGGCCGCCAAGGCCGCGCGCGTCGCCAAGGCGAAGCGCATCGCGACCGAGGGCAAGATCGCTGTTGAGCCCACCCCGCTGAGCAAGTCCTTCTCGGACCCGCGCGACGTCCTCGTCAAGCCGGTCGTCTCCGAGAAGTCGTACGCGCTGCTCGACGAGGGCAAGTACACGTTCATCGTGGCCCCCGGCTCCAACAAGACCCAGATCAAGCAGGCCGTCGAGTCGGTCTTCTCGGTCAAGGTCACCGGAGTCAACACGATCAACCGTCAGGGCAAGCGCAAGCGCACCAAGTCTGGTTTCGGCAAGCGTGCCGACACCAAGCGCGCGATTGTGACCCTTGCTGAGGGCGACCGTATCGACATCTTCGGCCAGGCCTCCTAACGGAGTGCCCTGGTCCGAATATCGGACGAGGACTGAGAAATGGGAATCCGCAAGTACAAGCCGACTACGCCGGGCCGTCGTGGCTCCAGCGTCGCCGACTTCGTCGAGGTAACGCGGTCCACGCCGGAGAAGTCGCTGGTTCGCCCGCTGCACAGCAAGGGCGGCCGTAACAACGCCGGTCGGATCACCGTTCGCCACCAGGGTGGCGGACACAAGCGCGCCTTCCGCGTGATCGACTTCCGTCGTCACGACAAGGACGGTGTGCCGGCCAAGGTCGCGCACATCGAGTACGACCCCAACCGCACCGCGCGCATCGCGCTGCTGCACTACGCGGACGGCGAGAAGCGCTACATCCTCGCCCCGCGCGGCACGCAGCAGGGTGACCGGATTGAGAGCGGCCCTGGCGCCGACATCAAGCCCGGCAACAACATGGCGCTGCGCAACATCCCGGTGGGTACGACGCTCCACGCCATCGAGCTGCGGCCCGGCGGCGGCGCGAAGTTCGCCCGCTCGGCCGGTGCCTCGGTGCAGCTGCTCGCGAAGGAAGGCGCCATGGCGCACCTTCGTATGCCGTCCGGCGAGATCCGTCTCGTCGACGTGCGCTGCCGCGCCACCATCGGCGAGGTCGGCAACGCCGAGCAGTCGAACATCAACTGGGGCAAGGCCGGCCGTATGCGCTGGAAGGGCGTCCGCCCGACCGTGCGTGGTGTCGTGATGAACCCGGTCGACCACCCGCACGGTGGTGGTGAAGGCAAGACCTCCGGTGGTCGCCACCCGGTCTCGCCGTGGGGCAAGAAGGAGGGTCGTACTCGTGATCGCAACAAGGCGAGCAACAAGTACATCGTCCGCCGCCGCAAGTCGAACAAGAAGCGCTAGGAGCGGGTTTAGATGCCGCGCAGTCTCAAGAAGGGGCCCTTCGTCGACGACCACCTCGTAAAGAAGGTGGACGTCCAGAACGAAGCCGGCACCAAGAACGTCATCAAGACCTGGTCCCGTCGCTCGATGATCATTCCCAGCATGCTGGGTCACACGATCGCGGTGCACAACGGCAAGACCCACATCCCGGTGTTCGTCACCGAGTCGATGGTCGGCCACAAGCTCGGCGAGTTCTCGCCGACTCGCACCTTCCGCGGCCACGTCAAGGACGACCGGAAGTCGAAGCGCCGCTAGCGCGGGGTGGAACGACTATGACTAACACCGAAGGGACAACCATGGAAGCCAGGGCCCAGGCGCGGTACATCCGCGTCACGCCCATGAAGGCCCGCCGCGTGGTGGACCTCATCCGTGGCATGGATGCCACGGAGGCTCAGGCGGTCCTGCGTTTCGCCCCGCAGGCCGCGAGCGTGCCGGTCGGCAAGGTGCTTGACAGCGCCATTGCCAACGCCGCGCACAACTACGACCACTCTGACGCCTCTTCGCTGGTCATCAGCGAGGCGTACGTGGATGAGGGCCCGACCCTGAAGCGGTTCCGTCCGCGTGCCCAGGGCCGTGCCTACCGGATCCGTAAGCGGACCAGCCACATCACCGTGGTCGTCAGCAGCAAGGAAGGAACCCGGTAATGGGCCAGAAGGTAAACCCGCACGGGTTCCGGCTCGGTGTCACGACCGACTTCAAGTCGCGTTGGTACGCCGACAAGCTGTACAAGGACTACGTCAAGGAAGACGTCGCCATCCGTCGGATGATGACGTCCGGCATGGAGCGCGCCGGCATCTCGAAGGTGGAGATCGAGCGCACCCGTGACCGTGTGCGTGTGGACATCCACACCGCCCGTCCCGGCATCGTCATCGGCCGCCGTGGCGCCGAGGCCGACCGCATCCGCGGTGACCTCGAGAAGCTCACGGGCAAGCAGGTCCAGCTGAACATCCTCGAGGTCAAGAACCCCGAGGTCGACGCTCAGCTCGTGGCCCAGGCCGTGGCGGAGCAGCTGTCCTCCCGCGTCTCCTTCCGTCGCGCCATGCGTAAGAGCATGCAGTCGTCGATGAAGGCCGGCGCCAAGGGCATCAAGATCCAGTGTGGTGGCCGTCTCGGCGGCGCCGAGATGTCCCGCTCGGAGTTCTACCGCGAGGGCCGTGTGCCCCTGCACACGCTCCGCGCGAACGTCGACTACGGCTTCTTCGAGGCCAAGACGACCTTCGGCCGCATCGGCGTGAAGGTCTGGATCTACAAGGGCGACGTCAAGAACATCGCCGAGGTCCGCGCCGAGAACGCCGCTGCCCGTGCGGGTAACCGCCCGGCCCGTGGCGGCGGCAACGACCGCCCGGCCCGTGGTGGCCGCGGTGGCGAGCGTGGCGGCCGCGGCCGCAAGCCGCAGCAGCAGTCCGCGCCGGCTGCCGAGGCCCCCAAGGCCGACGCTCCCGCCGCCGCTGCCGCTCCGGCTGAGAGCACCGGAACGGAGGCCTGACCGAAATGCTGATCCCCCGTAGGGTCAAGCACCGCAAGCAGCACCACCCCAAGCGCCGTGGTCAGGCCAAGGGTGGTACGACGGTCGCATTCGGCGAGTACGGCATTCAGGCCCTCACGCCGGCGTACGTGACCAACCGCCAGATCGAGGCGGCTCGTATCGCGATGACCCGCCACATCAAGCGTGGCGGCAAGGTCTGGATCAACATCTACCCGGACCGCCCCCTCACCAAGAAGCCTGCCGAGACCCGCATGGGTTCCGGTAAGGGTTCTCCGGAGTGGTGGGTCGCGAACGTTCACCCGGGACGGGTGATGTTCGAGCTGTCGTACCCGAACGAGAAGATTGCTCGTGAGGCGCTTACCCGCGCTGCTCACAAGCTTCCGATGAAGTGCCGCATCGTTCGGCGCGAGGCAGGTGAGTCGTGATGTCGGCCGGTACCAAGGCGTCCGAGCTGCGCGAACTGGGCGACGAGGAGCTTGTCAACAAGCTTCGCGAAGCCAAGGAAGAGCTGTTCAACCTCCGCTTCCAGGCGGCGACGGGTCAGCTCGAGAACCACGGTCGGCTGAAGGCCGTCCGTAAGGACATCGCGCGGATCTACACCCTGATGCGTGAGCGCGAGCTGGGCATCGAGACGGTGGAGAGCGCCTGATGAGCGAGAGCAACGTGACTGAAGAGACGAAGGCCGCGCGCGGCTTCCGCAAGACCCGCCAGGGTCTTGTCGTCAGCGACAAGATGGACAAGACCGTCGTCGTCGCCGTCGAGGACCGTGTTACCCACGCGCTGTACGGCAAGGTCATCCGCCGTACGAACAAGCTCAAGGCGCACGACGAGCAGAACGCTGCCGGCGTCGGCGACCGCGTCCTCCTGATGGAGACGCGTCCGCTGTCGGCGAGCAAGCGCTGGCGCATCGTCGAGATCCTCGAGAAGGCCAAGTAATTCTCCGAGGGGCATCCCCCTCGGAGTTCGTTCCGCCAGGCTCGGCAGGGGCTCCTCCTCCTCGTAAGAGAGAAGCCCCTGCCGGGAACCGGCAGACAAACAGGAGATAGACGTGATCCAGCAGGAGTCGCGACTTCGCGTCGCCGACAACACGGGTGCGAAGGAAATTCTCACCATTCGTGTTCTCGGTGGCTCGGGTCGCCGCTACGCGGGTATCGGTGACGTCATCGTCGCCACCGTCAAGGACGCGATCCCCGGTGGCAACGTGAAGAAGGGTGACGTCGTCAAGGCGGTCATCGTTCGCACCGTCAAGGAGCGCCGCCGTCCGGACGGCTCGTACATCCGCTTCGACGAGAACGCCGCCGTCATTCTGAAGAACGACGGCGACCCTCGCGGCACCCGTATCTTCGGCCCCGTCGGCCGTGAGCTGCGCGAGAAGAAGTTCATGAAGATCATCTCGCTCGCGCCGGAGGTGCTGTAAGCATGAAGATCAAGAAGGGCGACCTGGTCCAGGTCATCACCGGTAAGGACAAGGGCAAGCAGGGCAAGGTCATTGCCGCTTACCCGCGCGACGAGCGCGTCCTGGTCGAGGGTGTCAACCGGGTCAAGAAGCACACGAAGGCCGGCCCGACCGCCAGCGGCTCGCAGGCCGGCGGCATCGTGACCACCGAGGCCCCCGTTCACGTCTCCAACGTCCAGCTGGTCGTGGAGAAGGACGGCAACAAGGTTGTCACGCGTGTCGGATACCGCTTCGACGACGAGGGCAACAAGATCCGCGTTGCCAAGCGGACGGGTGAGGACATCTGATGACGACCACCACCACTCCGCGTCTCAAGACGAAGTACCGCGAGGAGATCGCGGCGAAGCTGCAGGAAGAGTTCTCCTACGAGAACGTCATGCAGACGCCGGGCCTCGTCAAGATCGTGGTCAACATGGGTGTCGGCGACGCCGCCCGTGACTCCAAGCTCATGGACGGTGCCGTCCGTGACCTGACCACCATCACGGGTCAGAAGCCGGCCATCACCAAGGCCCGGAAGTCCATCGCGCAGTTCAAGCTGCGCGAGGGTCAGCCGATCGGCTGCCACGTCACGCTCCGTGGCGACCGCATGTGGGAGTTCCTGGACCGCACCCTGTCGCTCGCGCTGCCGCGCATCCGCGACTTCCGTGGTCTGTCCCCCAAGCAGTTCGACGGCCGTGGCAACTACACCTTCGGCCTCACGGAGCAGGTCATGTTCCACGAGATCGACCAGGACAAGATCGACCGCGTCCGGGGTATGGACATCACCGTGGTCACCACGGCGACCAACGACGCTGAGGGCCGTGCGCTCCTTCGTCACCTCGGCTTCCCGTTCAAGGAGGCGTAAGCGAGATGGCGAAGAAGGCTCTGATTGCCAAGGCTGCTCGTAAGCCCAAGTTCGGTGTGCGTGCGTACACCCGCTGCCAGCGCTGCGGCCGTCCGCACTCCGTCTACCGCAAGTTCGGCCTCTGCCGCGTGTGCCTTCGTGAGATGGCTCACCGTGGCGAGCTCCCGGGCGTGACCAAGAGCTCCTGGTAGTCCGTACTTTTCCGGACTGCTTGGATCTCTCGGTAAGTAAAGGGTTGGCAGACGCCGTCCTCCACATGGCTTAGGCTAGGAGGGTTGGGCGTCTGCCGCCCCGACCGACTTACTACGCCGTAGGTCCCCGCGCCGCACCCGTCCCGCCTCTGAGTGGGGAGAGGGATGGCGCAGATAGGAAACCACGGCGAGAGAGGCCGAAGGCCAATTCATGACCATGACTGATCCGATCGCGGACATGCTGACTCGTCTGCGTAACGCGAACTCGGCGTACCACGACACCGTGGCGATGCCGCACAGCAAGATCAAGTCTCACATCGCGGAGATCCTCCAGCAGGAGGGCTTCATCACGGGCTGGAAGGTCGAGGACGCCGAGGTTGGCAAGAACCTCGTTCTCGAGCTGAAGTTCGGCCCGAACCGTGAGCGCTCCATCGCGGGCATCAAGCGGATCTCCAAGCCCGGTCTCCGGGTTTACGCGAAGTCCACCAACCTGCCCAAGGTCCTCGGCGGCCTCGGCGTGGCGATCATCTCCACGTCGCACGGTCTCCTGACCGGCCAGCAGGCAGGCAAGAAGGGCGTAGGTGGGGAAGTCCTCGCCTACGTCTGGTAGTCGGGAACGGAGGAATAGCTAATGTCGCGTATTGGCAAGCTCCCCATCACGGTTCCCGCCGGCGTGGACGTCACCATCGACGGCCGTACGGTCGCGGTGAAGGGCCCCAAGGGTTCCCTCTCGCACACCGTTGTCGCGCCGATCGAGATCGCTAAGGGCGAGGACGGCGTTCTGAACGTCACCCGCCCGAACGACGAGCGTCAGAACAAGGCCCTGCACGGCCTGTCCCGCACGCTGGTGGCGAACATGATCACCGGCGTGACCCAGGGTTACGTGAAGAAGCTCGAAATCAGCGGTGTCGGTTACCGCGTCCTCGCGAAGGGCTCCAACCTGGAGTTCTCGCTGGGCTACAGCCACCCGATCCTGGTCGAGGCCCCCGAGGGCATCACCTTCAAGGTGGAGTCCGCGACCAAGCTTTCGGTCGAGGGCATCGACAAGCAGAAGGTCGGCGAGGTTGCGGCCAACATCCGCAAGCTGCGCAAGCCCGACCCGTACAAGGCCAAGGGCGTCAAGTACGAAGGCGAAGTCATCCGCCGCAAGGTCGGAAAGGCGGGTAAGTAAGCCATGGCATACGGTGTCAAGATTGCTAAGGGCGACGCTTACAAGCGTGCTGCCATCAAGCGTCGTCACATCCGCATCCGTAAGCACATCTCGGGTACGGCTGAGCGTCCGCGCCTGGTCGTGACGCGCTCGAACCGCCACATCGTGGCCCAGGTCATCGACGACATCAAGGGTCACACCCTTGCGTCGGCGTCGACCCTGGACAGCACGATCCGCGGCGCCGAGGGCGACAAGTCCGCGGCTGCCAAGTCGGTCGGCGCCCTGGTCGCCGAGCGCGCCAAGGCCGCCGGTGTCGAGACTGTCGTGTTCGACCGTGGTGGTAACCAGTACGCCGGGCGCATCGCCGCCCTGGCGGACGCCGCCCGCGAAGCCGGACTCAAGTTCTGAGTCGGTTCCGTAGCTAGCGGAAACAGAGAGAGGTAATTCCAATGGCTGGACCCCAGCGCCGCGGTGGCGGTGCCGGTGGCGGCGAGCGGCGGGACCGGAAGGGTCGCGACGGTGGCGCTGCCGCCGAGAAGACCGCATACGTTGAGCGCGTTGTCGCGATCAACCGTGTCGCCAAGGTTGTGAAGGGTGGTCGTCGCTTCAGCTTCACCGCGCTGGTCGTGGTGGGCGACGGTGACGGCACCGTGGGTGTCGGTTACGGCAAGGCCAAGGAGGTGCCGGCCGCCATCGCCAAGGGTGTTGAGGAGGCCAAGAAGCACTTCTTCAAGGTCCCCCGTATCCAGGGCACCATCCCGCACCCGATCCAGGGTGAGAAGGCCGCGGGCGTCGTCCTGCTGAAGCCTGCTTCCCCCGGTACCGGTGTTATCGCCGGTGGCCCGGTGCGTGCCGTGCTCGAGTGCGCGGGCGTTCACGACATCCTGTCGAAGTCCCTGGGCTCCGACAACGCGATCAACATCGTGCACGCGACCGTGGCGGCCCTCAAGGGCCTGCAGCGTCCCGAGGAGATCGCGGCCCGCCGCGGTCTGCCCCTCGAGGACGTCGCCCCCGCGGCTCTTCTCCGTGCGCGTGCTGGGGCGGGTGCGTAATGGCTCGCCTCAAGGTCACGCAGACGAAGTCGTACATCGGCAGCAAGCAGAACCACCGCGACACCCTGCGCTCCCTTGGTCTCAAGGGCATCAACACGCAGGTCGTCAAGGAGGACCGCCCCGAGTTCCGCGGAATGGTGCACACCGTCCGCCACCTCGTGACGGTTGAGGAGGTCGACTGACATGGCGGAGCAGAACCCGCTGAAGGTCCACAACCTCCGGCCCGCCCCGGGCGCCAAGACCGCCAAGACCCGTGTGGGTCGTGGTGAGGCGTCCAAGGGTAAGACCGCTGGTCGTGGTACCAAGGGCACCAAGGCCCGTTACCAGGTTCCGGAGCGCTTCGAGGGTGGGCAGATGCCCCTCCACATGCGTCTCCCGAAGCTCAAGGGCTTCAAGAACCCGTTCAAGACCGAGTTCCAGGTCGTGAACCTCGACAAGCTGAGCGCGCTGTACCCGGAAGGTGGCGAGGTCACCGTAGAGGGTCTCGTCGCCAAGGGTGCCGTTCGCAAGAACAGCCTCGTCAAGGTCCTCGGCCAGGGTGAGCTCACCGTGGCGCTGCAGGTGACGGTTGACGCCGTCTCCGGCTCCGCCAAGGAGAAGATCACCGCCGCGGGCGGTACTGTCACCGAGCTCGTCTGATATTCCCTCAGACGTGTCGATGACATGAGCGATTCCCAGCCGGGGATGCCCCACAAAAGGGGCATCCCCGGTTGGTCGTTCCAAGGGGGGCACGGTCGCCGGTAAGGTGGCGTGCACTGTCCAAGCTCCGTGCGGTCCAGCCGCACGGTTTTCTTGACTGATACGTATTCGTCGAACCTCAGACCACCACCTCTGGCGCACGCGCGCGGGGGTCGCAGGAGGCACCGTGCTCACCGCGTTCGCCCGGGCGTTCAAGACGCCCGACCTGCGCAAGAAGCTGCTCTTCACGCTCGGCATCATCGTGATCTACCGGGTGGGCACGCATGTGCCGATTCCCGGTGTCAACTACAAGAACGTCCAGACCTGCATCGACAACGCGAATGCGAACCAGGGTCTGTTCGGTCTTGTCAACATGTTCAGCGGTGGCGCGCTGCTGCAGATCACGATCTTCGCGCTCGGCATCATGCCGTACATCACGGCGAGCATCATTCTGCAGCTGCTGACCGTGGTGATCCCGCGACTCGAGGCCCTCAAGAAGGAGGGCCAGGCCGGCACAGCGAAGATCACGCAGTACACGCGCTATCTGACCATCGCGCTCGCGATCCTGCAGGGCACCGGCCTGGTGGCCACCGCCCGTACCGGCTCCCTCTTCTCGGGCTGCCCCGTCGCCAGCGACATCGTTCCCGACCAGTCGATCTTCGTCACGATCACGATGGTCATCACGATGACCGCGGGTACGGCCTGCGTGATGTGGCTCGGTGAGCTCATCACCGACCGCGGCATCGGCAATGGCATGTCGATCCTGATGTTCATCTCGATCGCCGCGACCTTCCCGAGCGCCCTGTGGGCCATCAAGCAGCAGGGCGACCTGGCGGGCGGCTGGATCGAGTTCGGCACCGTCATCGCGGTCGGTCTCGTCATGGTCGGCCTGGTGGTCTTCGTCGAGCAGGCGCAGCGGCGCATTCCGGTCCAGTACGCGAAGCGCATGATCGGCCGCCGGTCCTACGGCGGAACGTCGACGTACATTCCGCTGAAGGTCAATCAGGCGGGCATCATCCCTGTGATCTTCGCCTCGTCACTGCTCTACATTCCCGCGCTCGTCGCCCAGTTCGCGGGTGGCAATTCGGGATGGAAGACGTGGATCGAGGCGAATCTGACCAAGGGTGACCACCCGATTTACATCGCCACGTACTTCATCCTGATCGTGTTCTTCGCCTTCTTCTACGTAGCGATCTCCTTCAACCCCGAGGAAGTCGCCGACAACATGAAGAAGTATGGTGGCTTCATCCCGGGCATCCGGGCTGGCCGTCCGACCGCTGAGTACCTGAGTTACGTACTCAACCGGATCACCTGGCCGGGTTCGCTGTATCTGGGACTGATCGCTCTTGTGCCGACGATGGCGTTGGTGGGCTTCCAGGCGAACGGCAACTTCCCGTTCGGCGGGACGAGCATCCTCATCATCGTGGGTGTGGGTCTGGAAACCGTGAAGCAGATCGAGAGCCAGCTCCAGCAGCGCAATTACGAAGGGTTCCTCCGCTGATGCGAATCGTCCTCGTCGGGCCGCCCGGTGCGGGCAAGGGAACGCAGGCCGCGTTCCTCGCCAAGAACCTGTCGATCCCGCACATCTCCACGGGCGACCTCTTCCGCGCCAACATCAGCCAGGGCACGGAGCTGGGTGTGCAGGCGAAGGCGTACATGGACGCCGGAAACCTCGTTCCCGACGAGGTGACGATCGGCATGGCGAAGGACCGCATGGCGCAGCCGGACGCCGAGAACGGCTTCCTGCTCGACGGGTTCCCGCGGAACGTGTCGCAGGCCGCGGCGCTGGACGAGGCGCTGAAGACGGACGGCCAGAAGCTCGACGCGGTCCTGGACCTCGAGGTCCCCGAGGACGAGGTCGTCAAGCGCATCGCGGGCCGCCGCATCTGCCGCAACGACTCCAGCCACGTCTTCCACGTGACGTACAGCAAGCCGAAGCAGGAGGGCGTCTGCGACGTCTGCGGCGGCGAGCTCTACCAGCGCGGTGACGACAAGGAAGAGACCGTGCGCAAGCGTCTCGACGTGTACCACCGCGAGACCGAGCCGATCATCGACCACTACAAGACCCAGGGTCTGGTGGTCACGATCTCGGCGCTCGGCAAGGTGGACGAGGTCACGAAGCGTGCGATGGACGCCCTCAAGGGCGACAAGTAGCCCGTACGCAGTCCAGTACGCTGTCTCGGCCGCGGTGCCCCTCGGGGGACCGCGGCCGTACTGTTGTATACGTAGTCGGTTCGTGTACGTAGCCGGTTTGTCGACGGATGACGGAGAGCGGAAGCCCCATGGTGCAGATCAAGACCCCCGAGCAGATCGCGAAGATGCGTGAGGCGGGCCTTGTCGTCGCCGCGATCCACGCCGCGACCCGGGAGGCCGCGGTGCCCGGCGCCACCACCAAGGACCTGGACGACGTCGCCCGCAAGGTGATCGCCGAGCACGGCGCGAAGTCGAACTTCCTCGGGTACGGCGGCTTCCCCGCCACGATCTGCACCTCGGTCAACGAGGTCGTCGTGCACGGCATCCCCGACGACAAGACCGTCCTGAAGGACGGCGACATCATCTCCATCGACGCCGGCGCGATCATCGACGGCTGGCACGGTGACGCGGCCTACACGGCCTTCGTCGGCACCGGTCACGCTCCGGAGCTGATCGAGCTCTCCCGGGTGACCGAGGAGTCGATGTGGGCCGGTATCGCGGCGATGAAGCAGGGCAACCGGCTCGTCGACATCTCCCGCGCCATCGAGACGTACATCCGCCGCCAGCCGAAGCCCGGCGGCGGCAAGTACGGCATCGTCGAGGACTACGGCGGCCACGGCATCGGCACCGAGATGCACATGGACCCGCACCTCCTGAACTACGTCGGGCGCGGTCGCGGGAAGGGCCCCAAGCTGGTCCCCGGCTTCTGCCTGGCCATCGAGCCCATGGTCTCCCTCGGCACCCCCCGCACGGAGGTCCTGGAGGACGACTGGACCGTCATCACGACCGACGGCACCTGGTCCTCGCACTGGGAGCACTCCATCGCGCTGACGGAGGAGGGGCCGCTCGTGCTGACGGCTCCCGACTGCGGCAGGGCGAAGCTGGCGGAGTACGGGGTGACGGTGGCGCCGGACCCGTTGGGCGCGTGACCCCCTTGCTTAAGGATCTTCGTCGTGGGGCAGACTTTCTCGATTCGTCTTTCCGAGACCACTGACGTAGACTGACGCGTCGGCTCTCGTGCATCCGTGTGTCTGCATTCGGTGTACGAGGTCGATCAAGGTAGTCGATTCGAAGGGCGAAGCGTGGCCAAGAAGCAAGGTGCCATCGAGATCGAAGGCACTGTCGTCGAGTCTCTCCCGAACGCCATGTTCAAGGTGGAGCTCCAGAACGGCCACCAGGTCCTGGCACACATCAGCGGCAAGATGCGTATGCACTACATCCGCATCCTCCCTGACGACCGGGTCGTGGTGGAGCTGTCTCCGTACGACCTGACCCGTGGCCGGATCGTCTACCGGTACAAGTAGATCTTGCCCGCATCCCGCTCGCGCGGGGTGGTGGCACTGACCCGGAGAACCTCACCCAATGAAGGTCAAGCCGAGCGTCAAGAAGATCTGCGACAAGTGCAGGGTGATCCGCCGTCACGGCCGGGTCATGATCATCTGCGACAACCCGCGCCACAAGCAGCGCCAGGGCTGACGCACGACTGCAGTTCGCAGATTTTCGCGCGACGCACGTAAATAGATACGCAGGACACGTCCCTCTTCAGATCCATCGGTATGGAGGGCGACACCCTCGGTCGGAGGCCGGGGACCCAGTTCGTACCAACCCTTTTCCAAGGGGACGGCGGCTGGGAGTGGTTCTGCTGAAGACCTCCGAAGAATCAACAGGAGCCATGAATGGCACGCGTTGAAGGTGTTGACCTCCCGCGCGAGAAGCGTATTGAGGTCGCCCTCACCTACGTGTTCGGCATCGGCCGCACGCTGGCCCAGCAGACGCTGGACGCCACCGAGGTGGACCGCAACACCCGCGTCCGCGACCTGACCGAGGAAGACCTCGTCAAGATCCGCGAGTACGTGGACGCCAACATCAAGACCGAGGGTGACCTCCGTCGCGAGATCCAGGCCGACATCCGCCGCAAGGTCGAGATCGGCTGCTACCAGGGTCTGCGTCACCGTCGCGGCCTGCCCGTTCGCGGTCAGCGCACCAGCACGAACGCCCGCACCCGCAAGGGCCCGCGTCGCGCCATCGCCGGTAAGAAGAAGCCGGGCAAGAAGTAGTCCTCGCTCAGCGGTCTATCGACAGCTGTCGCTGCAGGACCGACCACCTCCCGTAGGAGTTATAGATGCCCCCCAAGGGTCGTCAGGGCGCTGCCAAGAAGGTGCGCCGCAAGGAAAAGAAGAACGTCGCCCACGGGCACGCTCACATCAAGAGCACGTTCAACAACACGATCGTGTCCATCACGGACCCGACCGGCAACGTGATCTCGTGGGCCTCCGCCGGCCACGTCGGCTTCAAGGGCTCGCGCAAGTCCACGCCGTTCGCCGCGCAGATGGCTGCCGAGTCGGCTGCCCGTCGCGCCCAGGAGCACGGCATGCGCAAGGTCGACGTGTTCGTCAAGGGTCCCGGCTCCGGCCGTGAGACCGCGATCCGCTCCCTCCAGGCCACCGGCCTCGAGGTCGGCTCGATCCAGGACGTGACGCCCACGCCGCACAACGGCTGCCGTCCGCCCAAGCGCCGCCGCGTCTGACGCACGGTCGTCTTAAGGTTCGGGCGGTACGGCTCCTCGGAGCGGTACCGCCCGTACCCTTGTCACAACAACAGGGCATCAAATAGTGGGTGCCCCTGGCTGAAGGAATCACTTCATGCTGATCGCTCAGCGTCCTTCGTTGACCGAAGAGGTCGTCGACGAATTCCGCTCCCGGTTCGTGATCGAGCCGCTGGAGCCGGGCTTCGGTTACACCCTCGGCAACTCCCTGCGTCGGACCCTGCTCTCCTCGATCCCGGGTGCGGCCGTCACGTCCATCCGTATCGACGGTGTCCTGCACGAGTTCACCACCGTGCCGGGCGTCAAGGAAGACGTCACCGACCTCATCCTCAACATCAAGCAGCTGGTCGTCTCCTCGGAGCACGACGAGCCGGTCGTGATGTACCTGCGCAAGCAGGGCCCGGGTCTGGTCACCGCCGCCGACATCGCGCCCCCGGCCGGTGTCGAGGTGCACAACCCGGACCTGGTCCTCGCCACGCTCAACGGCAAGGGCAAGCTGGAGATGGAGCTGACCGTCGAGCGCGGTCGCGGCTACGTCTCCGCCGTGCAGAACAAGCAGGTCGGCCAGGAGATCGGGCGCATCCCGGTCGACTCGATCTACTCGCCGGTGCTCAAGGTCACGTACAAGGTCGAGGCGACCCGTGTCGAGCAGCGCACCGACTTCGACAAGCTGATCGTCGACGTCGAGACCAAGCAGGCCATGCGCCCGCGTGACGCCATGGCGTCCGCAGGCAAGACCCTGGTCGAGCTGTTCGGTCTGGCGCGCGAGCTCAACATCGACGCCGAGGGCATCGACATGGGCCCGTCCCCGACGGACGCCGCCCTTGCCGCCGATCTCGCCCTGCCGATCGAGGAGCTCGAGCTCACCGTTCGGTCGTACAACTGCCTCAAGCGCGAGGGCATCCACTCGGTGGGCGAGCTCGTCGCCCGCTCCGAGGCGGACCTGCTCGACATCCGCAACTTCGGTGCGAAGTCGATCGACGAGGTCAAGATGAAGCTCAATGGCATGGGCCTCGCGCTGAAGGACTCGCCTCCCGGCTTCGACCCGACCGCCGCGGCGGACGCCTTCGGCGCGGATGACGATGCCGACGCCGGGTTCGTCGAGACCGAGCAGTACTAAGAGCTCGGGACTGACGGCTTGATTTTGGCTGCGCCTGCGTTTCGGTTGCTCGCGCAGTTCCCCGCGCCCCTTACGGGGCGCGGGTGCCACTGACCCCGGTACCTGGTACGGCCGGGGCAGACAACAAGGAGAAACACCATGCCGAAGCCCGCCAAGGGTGCCCGTCTGGGCGGCAGCGCCGCGCACGAGAAGCTTCTGCTGGCGAACCTCGCCAAGCAGCTCTTCGAGCACGGCCGCATCACCACCACCGAGGCGAAGGCCCGTCGCCTGCGTCCGTACGCGGAGCGTCTGGTCACCAAGGCGAAGAAGGGTGACCTTCACAACCGCCGCCAGGTGCTGTCCGTCATCACCGACAAGAGCATCGTGCACACGCTCTTCACGGAGATCGGCCCGCGCTACGAGAACCGCCCGGGTGGCTACACCCGTATCACCAAGATCGGTAACCGTCGTGGCGACAACGCTCCCATGGCGGTCATCGAGCTGGTGGAGGCCCTGACCGTGGCCCAGGAGGCCACCGGTGAGGCCGAGGCGGCGACCAAGCGTGCCGCCAAGGACGCCGAGGAGTCGAAGGACGCGTAAGCGTTCTGCCCCTCAAGGGCGTCGCGGGCCCGCCCCTTTTCCGGGGCGGGCCCGCTTTTGTGTCGGCTGAGAGGAACCACGAGTGAGTGATGAAGTAGAGCCCGGGTTCGTGCGGGTGCGTCTCGACCTGTCGTACGACGGCAAGGAATTCTCCGGCTGGGCCAGGCAGAAGCAGGGGCAGCGGACCGTCCAGGGGGAGATCGAGGCGGCGCTGCGGACCGTGACGCGGTCGCAGGAGACGTATGAGCTGACCGTCGCCGGGCGGACCGACAGCGGGGTGCACGCGCGGGGGCAGGTCGCGCACGTCGACCTGCCGGAGGACGTGTGGGCCGAGCACAGCGACAAGCTGCTGCGCAGGCTCGCCGGGCGGCTGTCGCACGACGTGCGGGTGTGGAAGGTCGCCGAGGCGCCCGCGGGGTTCAACGCGCGGTTCTCGGCCGTGTGGCGGCGCTACGCCTACCGCGTGACCGACCATCCCGGCGGCGTCGACCCGCTGCTGCGCGGCCATGTGCTCTGGCACGACTGGGAGCTGGACCTCGACGCCATGAACGCCGCCGCCGAGCGGCTCGTCGGTGAGCACGACTTCGCCGCCTACTGCAAGCGGCGCGAGGGCGCCACGACCATCCGTACGCTCCAGGAGCTGCGGTGGGAGCGGCGGGCCGACGGAATCCTCGAAGCGACCGTGCGGGCCGACGCCTTCTGCCACAACATGGTGCGTTCGCTGGTCGGCGCCATGCTGTTCGTGGGGGACGGGCACCGGCCCGTGGAGTGGCCGGGCAAGGTGCTCGCGGCGGGCGTGCGGGACTCCGCCGTGCATGTGGTGCGGCCGCACGGGCTCACCCTGGAGGAGGTCGGCTACCCCGCCGACGAGCTGCTCGCCGCGCGCAGCAAGGAGGCCCGCAACAAGCGGACGCTGCCCGGGGCCGGGTGCTGCTGAACGGGGCCCGCGAGCCCCGGGCTACTGCGGGGCGCCGGCCGCGGCCGAGGCCTGGGCCTCGCCCCGCTGGTTGATCCGCTGGAAGGCGAAGCGGGCCAGGTCGTCGCCGACGCCGTAGGCCTTGCGGTCGCCGGTCGTGACGTCCTTGCCGCTGGTGTAGCCGGTGGTGGTGAAGTACGCGTAGCGGCCGTGGGCGTTGTAGGTGCCGCGGCACACGCCCGTACGGCAGAAGGCGGGCACGCCCTTGCCGGGCAGGGACTCGACGAGGCCCTTCTTCACCTGCTCCTTGACCTTGGCGGCGTCCGCCGCGGTGTCGAAGACGGCGACGCCGACCGTGACCGCGACGCCGTCCCTGAGGTAGCTGGCGCGGATCAGCCGCGTGCAGTCGTGCTTGGCGAGGACCGTGCCGAGGGCGCTCTGGGTGACCGACGTGCACTTCGTGGTGGAGTCGGTCGCCCCCTTCTTGTAGAGGTGCTTGCCCGAGCGCAGGGACGTGCCGGGGAAGAGGCCCTCGGGGGTGAGCGGCGCCTTGTCCTTCTTGGCGCTGGAGATGAAGTCCTTGGGGTCCGGCGGGGGCGGCGGCGTGGTCGCCTCGAACGACGGCTCGGCCTCCTTGCTGGCGCCGGGGATGTCGGCGGCGGTCGGCAGCTCGCTCGCGGGCTTGTTCGACGTGGTGCTCTCGTCGCTGTTCGCGGAGACGACGGTGATGGCCACGGCCGCCGCGATGCCGATCGTGGCGAGCGCTCCGCCGCCGATCATCAGCCACTTGCGACGGCGGGCGCGCGCTTCGGAGGCCTCGGCGAGCGCCGCCCAGTCGGGCGTGGGGCCGCCGCCGGGCCCACCCGTTCCCCCCGGACCCCACTGGGGTCCCCCTTGCCCAAAGCTCATGGGCGGCATCTTAGACGCGCGGTGCGGAATGTTGAGCCCGGGTCGCGTGGGGTTCCCGCCCTAGCCTGAGGCCTATGAATACGGGCAAAACGGCTGTTAGTGGGTGGTTGTTGCGGCCGGCCGAGTGGCAGGTCCGGTGCGTTCTCGGGGCCGTGCTGATCGCCGCCGTGGTCCGGATGGTGCTGGTCGCGCCGGACGGCGGGATGGACAACGCCATCGTGGTGCGGGCCGCCGACGCCTGGCTGGCCGGCCGGTCGCCCTATGTCGACCGGCACTTCCTCTACCTGCCGGGCGCCGTGCTCGCGGCGGTGCCGCAGGCGGTGCTGCCCGCGGACGTCGTGCGCTGCCTCGTGCCCGCGGGGGTGACCGCGGGGCTCGTCGCCGGGTGGGCGTGCGCGCTGCGTATCCACGGCATCCCGTTGCGCAGTCGGTTCGCCGTCTACGGCCTGCTCGCGCTCGCGCTCGGCTTCGCGCCCTTCGGGCACCTCGTCCAGCTCGGCAACTGGACGGCGGGCTCCGCGGTCGCGCTGCCGCTCGCGCTGCTGCTCGCATGCCGGGGTCGGTGGGTCGCCGCGGGGGCCGTCATCGGGGCGGCCGTCGCGGTCAAACCGCTGCTCGCGCCCGTCGTGCTCCTCTTCGTCCTCGCCCGCCGGTGGCGCGGCCTCGCCGTCGCGGTGGGCGTGCCCGCGCTGGTGTCGGCGGTCGCGGCACTCGCCATGCCGGACCCCTCCGGGTTCTTCACCCGGACGCTGCCCTTCCTGCTGCGCGGCGAGGACTCCTTCGTACGCCTCTACGAGGCATCTCCCTCCGCGGTGCTCGCGCGGCTCGGGGCGCCGCAGACGGGCGCCACGCTGTTCGCCGGCTGCGCGGCGGTGGCCGGGCTGTGGTGCGCGTGGCGGCGGTGGGAGAGGGGTGACGCGGAGCCCGCGAGGGTGACGGAATGCGCCGCGATGCTGATGCTTTCGGCCTTTCTCGTCTCCCGGCCCTCGTACGACCACTATCTGCTCGTCGTGGTTCCGCTGCTGCTCGCGGGGGCGCTGGTGCCGGGGGCGGTGGCGCGCGGTCCGTGGTTCTGGGTGGGTCTTGTGCCGCAAGTGCCGGGGTTCGCCTGGCCGTGGCTCGAACCGGGGACGCGGCGGGCCTTCAAGGACGCGGTGACGCTGTGCGTGCTCGCGGGCACGGCCGGGTGGGCGTGTGTGCGGGGCGCTACGCTGGAGAGCGCGGACCCGCCCGGGAAGTCGGCAGAGCCGCCCGGGGAGACGCCGGTGCCGGCCTCCAGAGCCGCGTTTTGACCGGTGCGGGGCGGCGCGGGTACTCTCGGGGATTGATACGTATTGGTGTCCTCGATCTCACGCGAAAGGGCCCTTACGTAGGTTCCCTGGAGCAGTTACCAGTGGCTCGCATACGGGCAGCGTCCCCGGCATTGTGAGCCCCAGCTGCATGATCGCTTCCTGGGTGCCGTGTGTCTGGACCCCATCCACTGAAGAAGCGAAGGCTACTAAGTGCGTACGTACAGCCCCAAGCCCGGCGATGTGACCCGCCAGTGGCACGTCATCGACGCCCAGGACATCGTCCTGGGGCGTCTGGCGACCACCGCCGCCTCCCTCCTGCGGGGCAAGCACAAGGCGATCTACGCCCCCCACGTTGACACCGGTGACTTCGTCATCATCATCAACGCGGAGAAGGTGCACCTCTCCGGCAACAAGAAGACCCAGAAGATGGCGTACCGCCACTCCGGCTACCCGGGTGGTCTGCGCTCCGTCCGCTACGACGAGCTGCTCGCCAAGAACCCCGAGAAGGCCATCGAGAAGGCCGTCAAGGGCATGCTTCCCAAGAACACCCTGGGCCGTCAGATGCTCTCGAAGCTGAAGGTCTACGCGGGCGACCAGCACCCGCACGGCGCTCAGCAGCCGGTCCCGTTCGAGATCACCCAGGTCGCGCAGTAGTTCCGGCCACCCCCAAAGACGTAAAGAAATCTGAGGAGAATCGTGGCCGAGACCACCGTTGAGCAGCCGGTCGAAGAGACCGAGGTTGTTGACGTCGAGCAGTACACCACCGAGTCCGAGGCGCCCGTCGAGGGCGAGTACACCTCGGAGTCGAACGCCGCGCGCTTCGGCGACCCGCAGCCGGCCGCCGGCCTGGGCCGTCGCAAGAACGCCATCGCCCGCGTCCGGATCGTCCCGGGCACCGGCAAGTGGAAGGTCAACGGGCGCACGCTCGAGGACTACTTCCCGAACAAGGTCCACCAGCAGGAAGTCAACGAGCCCTTCAAGGTGCTCGAGCTCGACAACCGCTACGACGTTGTCGCCCGCATCTCGGGTGGCGGCGTCTCCGGTCAGGCCGGTGCGCTCCGTCTCGGTGTCGCCCGCGCGCTGAACGAGGCCGACGTCGACAACAACCGCGCCGCCCTCAAGAAGGCCGGTTACCTCAAGCGTGACGACCGCGCGGTCGAGCGCAAGAAGGCCGGTCTCAAGAAGGCCCGCAAGGCCCCGCAGTACAGCAAGCGCTAAATCGCTGCCTGCTTGTACTGCTCGTTCGCCCCGGCGGCACTCACCGTGCCGCCGGGGCGTTCGGCTATCAGGAACCCCTGGGGCCCTGGAACCCTCCTGGTTTCTGGGACTCTCTTCCCAGGGGTTCATGGTTTTTCTTGAACGTTCGGAGGACAGCAGTGGGACGACTCTTCGGCACGGACGGCGTGCGTGGTGTCGCCAACGCGGATCTGACGGCCGAGCTCGCGCTCGGACTCTCCGTGGCGGCGGCGCACGTACTGGCCGAGGCGGGCACCTTTGAAGGCCATCGCGCGGTGGCGGTGGTCGGGCGTGACCCGCGCGCGTCCGGGGAGTTCCTGGAGGCCGCGGTGGTCGCGGGCCTCGCGAGCGCGGGCGTGGACGTCCTGCGCGTCGGTGTGCTGCCCACCCCCGCGGTGGCCCATCTCACCGGTGCGCTGGGCGCCGACCTCGGCGTGATGCTCTCAGCCAGCCACAACGCCATGCCCGACAACGGCATCAAGTTCTTCGCCCGCGGCGGCCACAAGCTCGCCGACGAGCTTGAGGACCGCATCGAGGCCGTCTACGAGGAGCACCGCACCGGCGCCCCGTGGCAGCGGCCCACCGGCTCGGGCGTCGGCCGCGTCACCTCGTACGACCAGGGCCTCGACCAGTACGTCGCCCACCTCATCGGCGTGCTCCCGAACCGCCTCGACGGGCTGAAGATCGTCCTCGACGAGGCGCACGGCGCCGCCGCCCGCGTCTCGCCCGAGGCCTTCGCCCGCGCAGGCGCCGAGGTCATCACGATCGGCGCCCAGCCCGACGGCCTCAACATCAACGACGGATGCGGCTCGACCCACCTGGAGCTGCTCAAGGCAGCCGTCGTCGAGCACAAGGCCGACTTCGGCGTCGCGCACGACGGGGACGCCGACCGGTGCCTCGCCGTGGACCACACGGGCGCCGAGGTCGACGGCGACCAGATCCTCGCCGTGCTCGCCCTCGCCATGCGGGAGCACGGCACGCTGCGCCACGACACCGTTGTCGCCACGGTCATGTCCAACCTCGGCTTCAAGCTCGCCATGGAGGGCCAGGGGCTCTCCCTGGTGCAGACCGCCGTCGGCGACCGGTACGTCCTTGAGTCGATGAAGGAGCACGGCTTCGCCCTCGGCGGCGAGCAGTCCGGGCACGTCATCGTCCTCGACCACGCGACCACCGGCGACGGCACGCTGACCGGGCTGCTGCTCGCCGCCCGCGTCGCCGAGACCGGGCGGACGCTCGCGGATCTGGCGAGCGTCATGGAGCGGCTCCCGCAGGTCCTGATCAACGTGCCCGACGTCGACAGGTCGCGCGTGAAGACCTCGGCGGAGCTGTCGGCCGCCGTCGCCGCCGCCGAGCGCGAACTGGGCTCCACGGGACGGGTGCTGCTGCGCCCCTCCGGGACCGAGCCGCTGGTACGGGTGATGGTCGAGGCCGCCGACATCGAGCAGGCGCGGGCGGTGGCCGGGCAGCTCGCCGACGTGGTGAAGTCGGCGCTCGGCTAGGGCCTGTCTTTACCTAGCCCTCGACTGCGGCTGTCTTCGCCGCGGTGCGCTTGCGCTGCCCGGCCCAGAAGAACTTCTGGGCCAGCAGCGTGAGTGTGCCGGCGAGGACGATGCCGAGGAGATTCAGCAGGAGCTGCTCGGTGGAGCCCCAGGCCTGCCGGTACTCGCTGTAGCTGAAGGCGACCGCGGCGTTCGCCGCCGCGGGGACCGTCGTCACGGAGATCGCCACGCCCACCAGCGCGGCCGACTTCGCCGAGGTGAGCGAGAGCGTGCCCGCGATGCCCGCGAGGACCGCCACCACGAACGAGAACCAGTCGGGGCGGTAGATGAAGTTCGTGTTCGGGCGGTCCGCCTTCAGGGCGCTGTCGCTGAACAGGTCCATCGCGTCCATGAAGTAGCTGAAGCCGGCCGTCGCCACCATCGCCACCGCGAAGCCCACGAGCAGCGCGGTCGCCGAGCGCAGGGCCAGGCGGGGCGCGCGCTGGATCAGGGCCGTGCAGAAACCCGTGAGCGGGCCGAACTCCGGGCCCACCGCCATCGCGCCCACGATCAGGATCGCGTTGTCCAGGACGACACCGCAGGCCGCGATCATCGTGGCGAGGACGATGAACGCGACGTACGTGACGGAGAGCGTCGACTCCTCGTGGGTCGCGTCGGCCAGCTGCTCCCAGAGCACGGCGTCCGCCCCCTCGCCCGGCGCATCGTCCTCCGCCCGGTCGGCGCGCCGGGACAGCGACAGGTCGATGTTCTCCACCGAGATCGAGCCCGACTCGTCGATGCCGAGCGCGCGCAGGGCGCCGATCAGCTCGTCACCCGCCTCGCGGGCCACGTCGCACATGACCACGTCGCCCCGCGGGTCGCGGGCGGCGCCGGGGACGACCACCAGGTGGGTGGCGCCGACGGTGCGTTCGATCAGACGCACCACGTCGTCGGTCGTGTCGGGCGGCGTGATCAGGCGCAGGTGCAGCATGCCCGCAGGTTAGCGGGGTGGTGGGGCGGCGGGGCGCCTACAGGTGGCGGGGAGGTGGCGGGGAGTACCTACAGCTTGCGCAGGCTCAGGCGCTGCACCTTGTGGTCGGGGCCCTTGCGGACGACGAGGGTGGCGCGGCCGCGGGTCGGGGCCACGTTCTCCACGAGGTTCAGCTTGTTGATCGTGCGCCAGGTGGTGCGGGCGTAGTCGAGGGCTTCCTCCTCCGACACCTGGGTGTACTTGCGGAAGTACGAGGACGGGTCCTGGAAGGCCGTCTGGCGGAGCTTCTTGAAGCGGTTCAGGTACCAGCGCTCGATGTCGTCCGCGCGGGCGTCGACGTACACGCTGAAGTCGAAGTAGTCCGCGAGGCCCACGCGGGTGCGGCCGTCCTTGCCGGGCAGCGCGGGCTGCAGGACGTTGAGGCCCTCCACGATGAGGATGTCCGGCCGGCGGACCGTCAGGCGCCGGCCCTCCACGATGTCGTAGATCAGGTGGGAGTAGACGGGCGCCGTCACCTCGTCCTTGCCCGCCTTGATGTCCGCGACGAAGCGGGTGAGGGCGCGGCGGTCGTACGACTCGGGGAAGCCCTTGCGGGACATCAGGCCGCGGGCCTCAAGCTCCTTGGTGGGGAGCAGGAAGCCGTCCGTCGTGACGCGCTCCACACGCGGGTGCTCCGGCCAGCGGGAGAGCAGGGCCTGGAGGAGGCGGGCGACGGTGGACTTGCCGACCGCGACGGAGCCGGCGACTCCTATGACGAAGGGGGTGCCCGACTGGGATCCCTTCTCCCCGAGGAAGGTGTTGAGCGCTCCGCGCAGGCCGTCCGTCGCGCCGACGTAGAGGTTCAGGAGGCGGGAGAGCGGGAGGTAGATGTCGCGGACCTCGTCCAGGTCGATGACGTCACCGAGGCCGCGGAGCCGTTCCACCTCCTCCGCCGTCAGAGGCAGCGGCGTCTTCTCGCGAAGAGCGCTCCACTCGGCGCGGGTGAGGTCGAGGTAGGGAGTCGCCTCCGGCTTGGACCGGTGGGCGCTCCGCGGTGCCGTCGGGGGCACAGAGACCGAAGAGATCACGGTCCATTGTTACGGCTGTTTGAACGGGACGGGGGGTCGGGCGGGGGGTGGGGTACGTCACCCCGGTACGCCGGCTGTGTCACGCTGAGCCGGTGATTATTGGGGTTGGCATCGATGTCGCGGAGATCGAGCGGTTCGCGGCGGCGCTGGAACGGACGCCGGGGATGGCAGAGCGGCTCTTCGTGGAGAACGAGTTGCTGCTGCCGGGCGGGGAGCGCCGCGGAATCGCCTCGCTGGCGGCACGTTTCGCGGCGAAGGAGGCGCTGGCGAAGGCGCTGGGGGCGCCGAGCGGGCTTCGGTGGACGGACGCCGAGGTGTACGTGGAGGAGAGCGGGCAGCCGCGGGTGCGGGTGCGGGGGACGGTGGCTGAGCGGGCCGCGGTGCTGGGGGTGCGGGCCTGGCATGTGTCGCTGAGCCATGATGCGGGGGTTGCTTCGGCGGTGGTTGTGGCGGAGGGGTAGGGGGTGGGCTGAGGCGGGGCCTCGCGGCGGCGTGTGCGGGTGCGGTGGGGCGGGGGCGGGGCGCCTGTGGCTCGTCTGTGGGGCGGGGCCGCGGGGGTATGTGCGTACTCGCTATCCCTGCGTCACGCTGCCCGGACAATGGGGCTACAGCATGCACGGTGCTACCTTAGCA
>NZ_JBHVYE010000009.1:190873-256078 GCF_042881135.1 Streptomyces sp. NPDC058284 | reverse complement strand
GCCGCGTTGCCGAAAAGCCCTAGTAGCTCCGCTACAAGGACTTCCCGGCGCCTTGCGATCGCACGCACCAGACGACGCCCACTGATCCGACCGGGAATATGACACAGGCTCTCAGGCCCGATCGATGTGCACGTTGGTGGACTTCACCCGGGCGGTGGCCTGCATCCCGACCTCGAGGCCGAGCTCCTCCACCGCCTCCCTGGTCAGCAGCGAGACCAGCCGGTGCGGACCCGCCTGAATCTCCACCTGGGCGGCCACATCACCGAGCTTCACGGCGGTGACGATGCCGGGAAAGGCGTTACGAGCGGTGGTGTACGAGACGTCCTCCTCCCCCGCACCACCGCTCTGCGCGACCTCGACGGAGAACGCGGCGAGATCCCGCCCGTCGATGAGCCGCCGCCCGCCTTCATCCCGGTGCGTGGCGACGCGACCGGCATCCGCCCAACGGCGAGCGGTATCGGGACTGACCCCGAGCAGACGAGCGGCCTGCCCAATTGTGTAGGACTGCATGTGCGACAAGATAGGCGCGATCAGCTCGCATTTGTAAAAGTTGAGGGAGATCTACGGCGCAGATGCGACCCACCCCGTACGAACCTCCAACGCCGCCTCGTCCCCGGAGAGCACCGCGGGACTACTCACGCGCGATCACGCGCGATCATGCGCACCCGGAGTCACGCCGGAGTGGGCTGCGATTTCTGGGCGACGGTGTCGTTGAACGAGGTCAGCCACCAGCGGCGCCCATACGTGTGATGAAGCCCCTTCTCGCCTTCGGCGCATACCAGGGGCCTTCGTCATGCCCGGCCAGCCAGGTGATTGCTGGCCAAAGCCCTCAACGAAAATGGTCCCGCCCCATACCCTGACAGTGCGACCTGCTCAGAGATTGGGGCGAGACCGTGCCATCTGATGCGACCCCGGGCCCTTACGCCGACCCGCTGCGCTTCGGCCAACGAACACAGATCCTCCGCGAGCGGCGCGGCATGACGCGCAGCCAGCTCGCTGATCTCATCGGCGTCTCCCCGCACACTCTGCGGAAAATCGAGAACGGGCAGCAGAACGCGCCAGGGCTCGACATGGTGATGCGTATCGCCGAGGCCCTCCGGGTCCGAGACCTCTCCGACCTGACAGGCCTCCCCGACATGCATGTTGACCTCTTCATCGGCCCCGGACACCCGCGCCTTGGCGCGGTGAAGACCGCGATCGACAGCTTCGCCCTCGTCTCCAGCGCCGAACCCCCGCCAGTGGAGCATCTGCAGGCCCGGCTGCACGCCGCGTGGAAGGCACGCCACCGGGCGCCGAACCACCGCGAAGTCATCGGCAGGCTGTTGCCCCACTTGATTCGAGACGCGCAGTCGCTCGTGCGGCACGCCGACACCGGCAGCGACCGCCGTACTGCACAGGGGCTCCTCGCCCAGGCGTATAGCCTCAGCCAGTTCTTCATCGCCTACCAGCCAGACAGCTCCCTGCTGTGGCGCGTCGCCGAGCGCGGCATGATCGCAGCCCAGGAGTCCGAGGATCCGCACACGATCGGCGTCGCGGCCTGGCTCATGGCGCAAGCCCACCGGGACAGCGGGCACCGACACTTCGATGAGGCCGACGCAGTCAACCTCGAGGCGGTTCGGTTCCTCGAACCGCTGCTGCCGGACGCCTCGGACGATGTCCTGGCCATTGCCGGAGCCCTCCAGTTCGAGCTCGGGTACACAGCGGCTCGGAGAAGAGAGACCGGTGCCGCATGGCGGCACTGGGACGAAGCGGACAGGACGGCCAGGAAACTCCCCCAGGACTACTACCACTCAGTGACGTCCTTCTCGCGCGCCATCATGGGCGCCCACGCCGTCACCGTCGCCGTCGAGCTGCACCAGGGTGGCGAGTCCGTCCGACAGGCGGCGAAGGCCGACGAGGCAGTCATCAAATCCCGGCCTCGGCGCGCACGACACCGCATCGAGGAGGCGCGCGGGTTCCACCTCGACGGACAGCCCGACGTCGCGATCGCCACGTTGGAGAAGGCCCACCGGTCCGCGCCCGAGACGATCGCCTACAACGGGTATGCACGTCGGATCATCCTCGAGGAGACCGAGTCGAAGCAGGCGCAGCGCCGCCGCCGTGCCGCCAAGTTGGCGGTGGATGTGGGCCTGTTGTCCGCCTGATTGAGGTGACCGCATTCCGGTCATCGGTACTCCCGCGCCGCTTCTACCGTCGTCATCAGACCTGATCAACCTGATGACAGGAGCCGCCGATGGATACCACCGCGGTCACGAACTGGCTGGCGCGTTCCCTGCAGGAGCCTGCGCAGGCCCGCCGGGAGTGGGCGGATACCGGCGTAGCGCTGCTCCCGTGTGGCCGCCGGTTCGATGCGGTCCGCCTCCCGGAGCACCTTGTGGGCGCTGCGGTGCGCTCCACCGACCCGGAGGTGGTCGCGGCCCGGCTCGCGCAGCAGCTCGACGGCCCCGTGATCTATGACGGCCGCACCATGGGCGGCACGTACTACGCCCTCACGAGGCGACGCCGTAAAGGAACGTGGCGGCATCAGGACGTCGCGCCATGGCTGGGGGCTGACACCTTCCTCGGCGTGCCGAGGCTCGACCGCACCGAACCGCCCGGCACGCACTGGGTGGTCGTGCCCCGCTTCGAGGGCGACCTGTGCGAGCCCCTCGCCGTGGACGCCCTCAGCCGCATCGGACGTAGCGCCGGCGAGGGGGCAGAGCAGTGCTGACGGAACGGACAGCCGAGGAGCGTCAAGAGCAGGAGGCGTACCAATGTCTCCTGGCGCACCTCGACGGATGCGACCCCTGCCAGGCCATGACGGACTGCGAGGAGGGCGGAAGGATCCGGCGCGCGCTCCGCGCCGCCCGGGCCGTTCTCCGGCACCCCGACGACGCTGAAGGCCAGGTACGACCGGCGGCCCACGATGGGTGAGGGCACGCGGTTCTGCTGGACCTGCGACGAACCGATCCTCGCCGGGCAAGCGGTGGTGACCGGCGTGAAGGTGTCGATCTCCGCCGGAGGTGCGACCTTCGTCAGACACCAGAACTGCCTACGGCCCGCGGGCTACCCGCAGCGACACCCGTCGCCCTCCCCGTCCCGGGAGACGCCGTGACCGCTCCATGACCGCCCCTGTGCGGGCGGTGCCACTACCCGGTCCGGGACGGCGAGACCCACGAGACCCGGACGTGGGGGCCCGAGCCCCGGATCGTCGGCGCTGCGGCGCGCGGTGGAGGCAGAGCGCCGACGGACCGCCACGCAGACGCGCTCCTCCTGACAACCCTGGGCACCGGGTGCTGCCCGCCGAGGACCGCCGGGTGCTCGCCGCCTTCGCCGCCCAGGCCGCCGTGATCCTGGACCGCCAGCGCCTCCAGGCCCAGGCCGACCAGGCCCGCACCCTGGCCGAGGGCAACCGCATCCGCACCGCTCTCCTCGCCGCCGTATCGCACGACCTGCGCACGCCCCTCGCGGGCATCAAAGCCTCGGTCACGTCACTGAGGTCGGACGACGTCGAGTGGTCCGAGGAAGATCAGGCCGAACTACTCGAAGGCATCGAGGACGGCGCCGACCGCCTGGACCACCTGGTCGGGAACCTCCTGGACATGTCCCGGCTCCAGACCGGCACGGTGACCCCGCTGATCCGGGAGATCGACCTCGACGAGGTGGTCCCGATGGCCCTCGGCGGCGTACCCGAAGACTCCGTCGAACTCGACATCCCCGAAACCCTCCCCATGGTCTCCGCCGACAAGGGCCTACTGGAGCGCGCTGTCGCCAACATCGTCGAGAATGCCGTCAAGTACAGCCCCGATGGCGAACCGGTACTCGTTGCGGCGAGCGCACTCGGCGACCGTGTCGAGGTGCGGGTGGTGGACCGCGGCCCCGGCGTCCCCGACGACGCCAAGGAGCGCATCTTCGAACCCTTCCAGCGCTACGGCGACGCACCGCGCGGCGCGGGAGTCGGGCTCGGCCTCGCGGTCGCCCGCGGCTTCACCGAGGCGATGCGCGGAACCCTGGGCGCCGAGGACACCCCGGGCGGTGGCCTCACCATGGTCCTCACCCTGCGCGCCGCGGCGAACCGTCCGCCGACCCACCCGGACCTCCCGGCGCCGGCCACCTCATAGGCGCCCGCAAAACTGCGCCTGACACCACTGCCCACCCCACCGCGGCCTGGGTGACCCAGGCCGCGGTGGGGTGGGCACGGACCTGGCAAACCCCCAAAGCCACCCACGCGTACCTGATCCGGGACCGGGACGCGAAGTACCCCGCCCTCTTCGACGACATCCTGAGCAACGCCGGAATCCAGATCGTGCGCACCGGCATACGAATCCCGCACATGAACGCGATCATGGAACGCCGGGTGGAAACCTGCCGCCACGAACTACTGGACCGCACCCTCATCTGGAACGAGCGCCATCTACGCCACGCGCTCCACCAGTTCGAACCGCACCACAACCTCCACCGGCCCCACCAAGCGATCGACCGGGCAACACCCCAGCGCGCCGGCCCCGAGCCTCTCACCCGCACACACATCACCCACCTTGACGTACGCCGAAGAGACCGCCTCGGCGGAGTTCTGCCCACGAGTACCAACATGCCGCTTGAACCGCGCGGATAGGGTTTTCGGCAGGCGCAGACTGGGCTTCCAAAAGCAAAGACCGCCCCACCGGACGGTGCGGGCGGTCCTTATGTGCGCCAATTCTGCTAGCGAGAAAACCTCACTCCGAATTTCCGCGTGATTGCATGTGGCGCCGACCAAAGTAGAGCATTCCCACTACTCCGCCAACTACACCGGCGCCACACAATACAGTCGCCCATTGAGTCATATCCTGTGTGATCCAGAGCAAGCTCACGACTGCCAGCGCCAGGGAGAACAAAAATCGCTCTCCATATCCCGGGCGGCGCCCCATCAGTCCCTGCTGGCGGTGCACGAGTACTTCACACCCTTCATCTTGATGGTCCGCCACCCTGCCATCGGAGCGACATCAGTTCCACCACCACCGCCGCCACTTTCCTTCCGGCAGTAATAGCCGAGGGCATCAAGCTTCTTGATGGCACTCATCGCCTGGTACTTCTTGTACGACCTGATCATGGCTGCTCGCTTCTGCGCAGGCGTCACTTGCTTCGCCTTCGTGTACGCGTAGCACCCAACGCTGGCGCCGATCCCTACCCACGATGCCCCCTTGGCCAGTGCCTTGGTAAGGCCTGCCGCACCACTGCCGATCCCCAGGACGGCACAGATCTCATCTGCGCCGAGGGCCTGGTAATCCGCTGCTGACTGTGCGACTACCGCATTCCCCTGGTCGTGCGCTGAAGCCGCATACGCCGCGTTACCCACTAGCCCGGTCAAGGCGCAGGCGATCACGACAGATATACCTTTGTTGCGCATGCTCACGAAGCCGTTCCCTAACTTCCTGAAATCGCTTGGTCAAAGCACCAAGAACGCTATCACCGGGCACTTCGCGCACGCAATGATCTTGCCTGAACAGCTTGCTTCCTTAACGGACCCGTTCCAAAGAGACGGATCAATCTCACTTACCGAACAGAACGGACACTCCATCCACAAATCGGCATGGTAGCGCAGGCTCCCGGACCCGGATCCGACCTCTCGCATTTGGCGGCGGGATACCGGTCGCGGGATTCCGGGCTGGTGAGAAATGCTTCGCGTGCGGTGCTCGTGGGCAGCCCGCAGATCACGGGACTGACAGCGGGACGTGATCGCCCAACTCGTCGCTGAGATGGAACCGCTATGGAGCGAACAGAGAGCGAGGCGCATTGGCGCGCCCACAGCAGCGCGCCTTGGTGCGGGTACTTGGTACAAGCTGGTCTTCGTCGACCGGCGGCGGGGTCGTTGCTGATCAGATGCCCGGCGGCGAGGTGGCGCAGGCGCCCCTGCGTTGCCCGCAGGCCACCGCGCAGGGCCTCGATGGCGGGAGTGAAGGGCTGATAATCGATGCCCGGCGGGAACCAGCCGGGCAGGCGCTTGAGATGAACGGCAGGAGGATCAGCGGCTGGGCACTGTCAGCGGCTGCCTCGGCGTCCCCGGCCCGCAAGCCCCTGGTGCAGGAACGGGCCGAAGTCCTGGCGTGAAGAAGGCCTGGCGGCGGCGAAGCGGTGCACACCGGCCTCGATCGCCCCGGGCAGCTCCCTCCCGCCCGCGTTAAACGAGATCCTGACCGTGGCGCTCAGCACCGTACGCGAGGGCGAACGAGACGGCGTTGTGGCGCACGCCTGGAGGCGTGCGCCACAGCGCACCGCGAGCGTCCGGAAGGCCAACCCCTGAGGGTCGGCCTTCCAGGGGTCGTCCCACCCGCCTCACAACGGCATGTCGATCCGATGAGTGCTTTGCTGCTCTCCGCACGTCAGCGAGAGAGCCAAGGAAAGTGATCCGGCTCCGGGTGCTGGCCCTGGCTGCAGCGAGATCGAGCCTTCGGTGAACCGGCCTTCTGGGTCGGTACCAAAGGCACCGCCGCCGTCCGTGTATTCCCTCCCGAGATCGTCCTTGGCTTCCAACGACAGGAAGATCGGCGGCCCGGCCTCCGTCATCGAACCATCGGGCTCGTCCGCCCACCTCTCGGGAAGCGCAGGCGTGATGCGGTAGGAGAGTTCGATCTGCTCAGACGTCCACGTGAGGCTCCGTACCTCCAGTTCGTGACGGCCGCCCAGGACAGCGAACGTCCTGCCTGCACCGCCCCCGTTCTTGCGCCTACCTCTGCCCATGCCTGCTCCCTACGGTGCACCGGCGCCTCAGGCTCATCCCGACCCCTTGGGCGGCACCTGACAGGTGATGTAACGCGTTGCACCCGCTCGCGGGTTGCTGTGGCTCGTGACGAGCCAGTAGAAAGTGATCTTGTTCTTGGTGCGGATGGTGTGCTTCGTACTGCTCCCCTTGCGGTTGTACTTCTTCATGCTGCCGTGGAAGTTGTACGTGCTCGCCCGGGGATGAGGGCCATACGGTGCGTTGATGGCGTGGTTGTTCACCCAGGCGTTGGGCATGGACACCGTTACGGCTGGGCCGAGCTTGGCACGCGACCGCGCCGTCAGTTTGAAGTTCCAGCGGACAGTACCTGCACGCGTCCTGTCCCAGTCGACGTTGGCGACGCCGTGCTTCCACACCCCGGTGCACTTCTTGTCCGCCGCGGTGCGGGCATGTATCTCCTCGGCACGCTGTTGTACGCGCGCGTACGTGACAGCCGGAGCTTCCCCCTCCGCAATGCTGATCAACTCCCCCGTATCCGCCTCGCTATGCGACTCAGCCGCGTGCGCCGGAACAGCACCTCCCGCAAGAAGAGAGACTCCGAGCACGGAACAGATCAGCAGCGAGTGCTGCCTCTTCTGAGGCATTGACAGCTCCCCGTTCAGTCACGCTCACCGCAACATCCGCGGCGAGCTCCTACCGGTCACGGAGACAGACGGGGCCTGCCGAGCACGCGTTCCCCTGGTCGGCATCAAAAGATCGTTAAGCTCCCGTACCCCCCTTCACTCGCTGAAAGCCGAGGGCGACGTTTGCCCCGCAGTTCGCGGGGCGCCGTGTTCTCCGGACAGAGACCTGGTTGTGTACGCGTACGCGGCGAGGCCCGCATCAGGTTGGCTTCTGACCGCGGTTGCCTGATGGCTACACCACAGGCCAGCCGCGCCACCCGCGCGAGCATGGGCTTCGACTACGTCCACTCCGCCGTCGACGATCACAGCCGCCTGGCCTACAGCGAGATCCACGACGACGAGAAGGCGGCCACCTGCGCGGGCCGCGGCATTCTTCGCCGGGCACGGCATCACCCACATCGACCGCGCCCTGACCGACCACGCCTGGCCCTACCGCAAAAGCTTCGCCTGGCGGCAGGCCCTGGCCGACCTCGACGCGGCCGGCAAACTCACCCGCGCCGAATGCACCGCAGCCCTGGCAGACTTCCTGCACGCCTACAACCACCACCGCAGCCACACCGCACTCGGAGGCCAGCCACCGATCAGCCGCGTCAACAACCCCGCGGGTCAATACATCTAGGCACCGCAGTAATCAAGAGTTCCCCTCTTGGGCCGTAGAGTTTGAAGACAGGTGCCCTAAATGACGGTTCACGTGCTAGTCAGCAAAGTTGGCTCCCCCAGCCCATGAACGTGCAGGTCGCTCCCTGTGGTCCCCGCGTATGCAGGGATGGCGACGAGGCTTCGCGACCTACGGCACACAAGCGCATCCCCGTCGACGCGGTCACGTTACGTAGCGAGTGAGCTCGCTACGGGCCGTCGCCGCCCTGCTTCGCTGTCCCTTGGTCGGGACCATCTCCGCGGGTGCGGGGAGGGCGCCGAATGCGCTCGTCGGCAGTCAGGCGCGTACGTCCCGCTGCTGCACTTCCTTGAGGACCGTCGCCACCGTGGCGAAGTCGTTGTCGACGTGGAGCACGGTGTGGCCGTGATGAACCGCGGTCGCACACACGAGGAGATCGATGGCGCCGGCGGCGCGGTGCTGCCCTTGCTGGGTGAGCTTGTACTGCGCGGTATCGACCCAGCGCCACGCGTTCTTGGGAACCGGCGAGAGATGGCAGAGAGCATCCACCTCTTCGGCCAACTCGTCGCGGTGGGCCGGGCTGGTGGCCGAGTAGAGGAACTCTGCCCTCGTGGGCTCGCAGATATGGAACACGCCCGCGGCGATATGCCCTTCCCAGGGCAGCAACGCCCCCGGCGTACGGAAGAGATGCCACAGGGCGGAGGTGTCGAGGAGGTAGGTGATCACTCGAAGGCTGCCCGCCGGGCGCGCTTCGCGGCCGCATGCGCCGCAGCCGCAGCCTCGAACTCGCCCCGCTCACCCCGCGCGGCCAGCTTCTCGGCAGCCTCAAGTCGCTTGATGCGCGCCACGTAGTCCCGCAGAGCCCCGTTGACCGTCTCCTTCTTCGTCGAGACACCCATGAGCCGCATCGCCTCGGCCAGCGCCTCGTCATCGAGATCGACCTGGGTAACAGACATACCAGCCACCCCTCACCGAGAGTCCATGATGTACATAACCACGATACGTCACCAACATTCCTGGGCGGAGGCGTCGGCCAACGAGTGGAGGGGGAACGTGACCGATCCGGAAAGGCCCACCGAGACCACAGGCCCCGCCCTCGTTCCGTGCGGACCCGTCTGCGGCAGCTCTTTCGCGGGGCCCGGCAGACCCTCACGCCTGCGACGACGCCACGCCATCCTCGAGGGACGACCAGCGATCACTCGGACAGCCACCCAGAAGGTGCACACCCGGAGGTTTGCGCCGTTGACGCAGGTGGAATCGTTCCTGCGCCATGGCGCTGTGGTGGGGCGGGTGGGACTCGAACCCACGGCCGACGGATTATGAGTCCGCTGCTCTAACCGGCTGAGCTACCGCCCCTAACGGCGCGTCGCGCACATTTGTGCGCGCCGTCTGCCGCAGCATAGCCGCTCATACGATCTCCTGCTTCGGATGGTCGGCATAGCTCGACCATGAGGACCGCGGGGCCGCCCGCATGGTTCCACCAGGCGCGAAAAAGACCCCTGAGACAGATCTCAGGGGCCCTTCCGTACAGCTCTCCCGACTGGACTCGAACCAGTAACCTGCCGGTTAACAGCCGGCTGCTCTGCCAATTGAGCTACAGGAGACCGAGCTCCCCCGACTGGACTCGAACCAGTAACCTGCCGGTTAACAGCCGGCTGCTCTGCCAATTGAGCTACAGGGGATCGTCTCGTTGCATCGAACTCAGCTACCTGGGAACTCTCCGGGCGGCGGGCGCTCGCTGCGACACATACATTAGCGCAAGCAGGGGGGTGCTCCGCCAATCGGTACCCCTCGGCCGATCAGCAGGCGAGTGACGGACGAGCGACAGACGTGCGACAGACGTGCGAAGCCGACGCCAGGGAAGACGTTAGGGAAGGGTGGCAGCCATGCGGTACCGGCTCACATTCGTGGCGGGACTGGCCCTCGGGTACGTACTCGGGACCCGGGCCGGACGCGAGCGCTACGAGCAGTTGAAGAAGTCCGCCCGTGAGATCTCGCAGAACCCGGCCGTGCGCAACACCGTCGAGTCCGCGACGCAGCAGGGGCGGGACGTGGCGGGCAAGGCCTTCCACACGGTGTCCGAGAAGGTCGGCGACAAGGTGCCCGACTCGGTGGCCGAGCGGGTCCGCTCCCTGCGCGAGCAGCGCGGACCGGGCGGCGCCGAGGACGACTGGGGCACCAGCAACACCTAGGGCATACCCCGGCGCCGCCCCAGGGGCACGCGGGGCGGCGCCGGGTCGTGCCGGATCACGTAGAGCGAACACAGGTACGGGTAGTGCCCGCGGTGCGGCAGAATTCCCGCATGGGGATAGTCGCAGGGTTGGACAGTTCGCCCGAATTCACGCGCATCGTGGTCTGTGACGCGGACACGGGCGCCGTACTCAAGCAGGGTTACGCCCCGCATCCGCTGGAGAGCGGCGAGGGCGGCTCCCGGCCGTCCGACGTCGATCCGCAGGCGTGGCTGCTCTCCCTCGGCGAGGCGGCGGGCAGCGGACTGCTCGAAGGCGTGCAGGCCATCGGTGTCTCCGCCCAGCAGAACGCACTCGTACCGCTCGACCAGCACGGCAACACCGTGCGGCCCGCGCTCGTCGGCAACGACCGGCGGGCGCAGGTGGCCGCCGTCGACCTGATCGACGGCCTCGGCGGCCGGGAGGCCTGGGCCCAGGCCGTGGGATGCGTACCGCAGGCCGGGCAGCCGGTGACGAAGCTGCGCTGGCTGGCGAAGACGGAGCCGGAGGCCGCGAGGCGCGTCGCCGCCCTCATGCAGGCCCCGGACTGGCTGGTCTGGCAGCTGCTCGGGCGGCCCGCCCGGCGTACGACCGACCGCGGCGGCGCCTCGGGCACCGGCTACTGGTCGGCGGCCGGCGGGGCGTACCGCCCGGACCTCGTCGAACTCGCCCTGGGCCACCAGGCGATGCTGCCCGAGGTGATCGGCCCCGCGGAGGCCGCTGGCACGACACCGGAGGGGCTGCTGATATCGGCCGGTACGGGCGAGACGATGGCGGCGGCCTTCGGGCTCGGCGTCCAGCAGGGCGACGCGGTCGTGTCGCTCGGAGCCTCCGGTTCCGTGATGGCCGTGCACCACGAGGCGCTGACCGACGCCCGCGGGATCATCACCTCGCTCGCGGACGCCACCGGCATGCACCTGCCGGTGGTCCACACGATGAACGCCGTGCGGGTGTTGCGCGGCACGGCCGAGATGCTCGGGGTCGCGGACCTCCAGGAGCTGTCCGCGCTCGCCATGAAGTCGACGCCTGGCTCGCACGGGCTCGTACTCCTGCCGTACCTGGAGGGCGAGAAGACGCCGAACCTGCCGCACGCGGCGGGCACGCTGACCGGGCTGCGGCGCGAGTCGATGAAGCCCGAGCACCTGGCGCGGGCCGCCTTCGAGGGCATGCTGTGCGGGCTCGGGGACGCGCTCGACGTACTGCGGGGGCGGGGCGTGGAGGTCCGGCGGGTGTTCCTGCTGGGCGCCGCCGCCGAGCTGCCCGCCGTACAGGCCGCTGCGCCGATGCTGCTCGGTACGCAGGTCGTGGTCCCGCAGCCCGCGGATTACGCGGCGATCGGCGCGGCACGGCAGGCCGCCTGGGCGCTCACCGGGCAGCTGCCGTTCTGGCAGGGGGCCACGGCGCAGGTCTTCGAGCCGGGCGAGGAGCTCGCGGTGGGGCAGGCGGTGCGGCAGCAGTACGTGACCGTGCGGGAGCAGGCCCATCCGGGGGCGTTCGCGTAGGCCCGGCCCGGTCGCGTATCCCCACCCGGCCGGGCCCCTACGGGTACCTCAGGGTCCTTGAGTCGGCCCAGTTCTTTACTCGGGCTGAAATTTGACCCGGTCATGGGTTAATCAGTTGCACGCCCCTGGGTCGGGTGTCGCAGGATTGGGGGCGACCTCGCCCCCAATGTGCCGACACCCGACTCCTCGAGAGACCGAGCGTGCTCATAAGACTCCTGCGGACGTACCTGCGTCCGTACCAGAAACCCATCGCCCTGCTGGTGCTCCTGCAGTTCCTGCAGACCTGCGCCGCGCTCTACCTGCCCAGCCTGAACGCCGACATCATCGACAACGGTGTCGTCGAGGGCGACACGGGCTACATCCTCACCTTCGGCGGCATCATGATCGCCGTCACCGTCGTGCAGATGGTCTGCAACATCGGCGCCGTCTTCTTCGGCGCGCGGACCGCCGCCGCCGTCGGCCGTGACGTCCGGGCCGCCGTCTTCGACCGGGTGCAGTCGTTCTCCGCGCGCGAGTTGGGGCAGTTCGGGGCCCCGTCGCTGATCACGCGGACCACCAACGACGTCCAGCAGGTGCAGATGCTGGTCCTGATGTCCTTCACGCTGATGGTGACGGCTCCCATCATGTGTGTCGGGGGCATCGTGATGGCGCTCGGCCTGGACGTGCCGCTCTCCGGCGTGCTGGTGGCCGTCGTGCCCGTGCTCGGCCTCAGCGTGAGCCTCATCGTGCGGCGGCTGCGGCCCCTGTACCGCACGATGCAGGAGCGGCTCGACACGGTGAACCGGGTGCTGCGCGAGCAGATCACCGGCAACCGCGTCATCCGCGCCTTCGTCCGTGACGACTACGAGAAGGAGCGCTTCCGCAAGGCCAACGCCGATCTGACCGACGTCTCGCTCGGCACCGGCAAGCTGCTCGCGCTGATGTTCCCGATCGTCATGACCGTCGTGAACATCTCCTCGATCGCGGTGGTCTGGTTCGGCGCGCACCGCATCGACAGCGGCGGCATGCAGATCGGCGCGCTCACCGCGTTCCTCGCCTATCTGATGCAGATCGTGATGTCCGTGATGATGGCCACCTTCATGTTCATGATGGTGCCGCGCGCGGAGGTCTGTGCCGAGCGCATCGAGGAGGTCCTGGACACCGCGAGCAGCGTGGTGCCCCCGGCGTCCCCGGTGCGCGAGCTGCGCAGCCACGGCCACCTGGAGATCCGGGACGCCGGCTTCCGCTATCCCGGCGCCGAGGAGCCCGTCCTCAAGGCCGTCCACCTGGTCGCCCGGCCCGGCGAGACGACCGCCGTGATCGGGTCGACCGGCAGCGGCAAGTCGACGCTGCTCAGCCTCGTACCGCGACTGATCGACGCCACCGAGGGCGAGGTCCTGGTCGGCGGCGTGGACGTCGGGACCGTCGATCCCGTCCTGCTCGCGAAGACCGTGAGCCTGGTCCCGCAGAAGCCGTACCTGTTCGCGGGCACCGTGGCGACCAACCTGCGCTACGGCAACCCTCACGCCACCGACGACGAGCTCTGGCACGCGCTGGAGGTCGCCCAGGCCAAGGAGTTCGTCGAGGGCCTGGAGGAGGGCCTGGACGCGCCCATCTCGCAGGGCGGCACGAACGTCTCCGGCGGCCAGCGCCAGCGCCTCTCCATCGCCCGCACCCTCGTGCAGCGCCCGGAGATCTACCTCTTCGACGACTCGTTCTCCGCGCTCGACTACGCCACCGACGCGGCGCTGCGGGCCGCGCTCGGCCGCGAGACCGCCGAGTCGACCGTCGTCATCGTCGCCCAGCGAGTGTCCACCATCCGGGACGCCGACCGCATCGTGGTCCTCGACGAGGGCCGGGTCGTGGGCACGGGCCGCCATCACGAGCTGATGGAGAGCAATGAGACCTACCGGGAGATCGTGCTCTCCCAGCTGACGGAAGCGGAGGCCGCGTAATGCCCCCTGGCATGGGTGGACCGATGATGGGTCCCGACTCCCGCTCCATGGACTTCAAGAACTCCGGGAAGCGGCTGCTCGGGCAGTTCAGGCCCGAGCGCGCCACGATGTGGGCGATGCTCGTGGCCGCCGTCCTGAGCGTCGCGCTCTCCGTGCTCGGCCCGAAGATCCTGGGCCGCGCGACCGACCTGCTCTTCGCGGGCATCGTCGGGCGTGACATGCCGCAGGGGTCGACGAAGGAGCAGGTCCTCGACGGCCTGCGCGCCAAGGGCGAGGGCGGCATGGCCGACATGCTCTCCGGCGTCGACTTCACGCCCGGCGAGGGCATCGACTTCGGCGCGGTGGGCGAGGTCCTGCTGCTCGCGCTCGGCACGTTCGTGATCGCGGGGCTGCTGATGGCGGTGGCGACGCGGCTCTCGAACCGCGCCATCAACCGGACCGTCTTCCGGATGCGCGGCGACGTGCAGACGAAGCTGTCGCGGCTCCCGCTGTCGTACTTCGACAAGCGGCAGCGCGGCGAGGTGCTGAGCCGCGCCACGAACGACCTGGACAACATCAACCAGACGCTGCAGCAGACGATGGGCCAGCTCATCAACTCACTGCTGACGATCATCGGCGTCCTGGTGATGATGTTCTGGGTGTCCCCGCTGCTCGCCCTGGTCGCGCTGGTCACGGTGCCGCTGTCGTTCTTCGTCGCGACGAAGGTCGGCAAGCGGTCGCAGCCGCAGTTCGTGCAGCAGTGGAAGACCACCGGCAAGCTGAACGCCCATGTCGAGGAGATGTACACCGGGCACACCCTGGTGAAGGTGTTCGGCCGGCAGGAGGAGTCGGCGAAGGCGTTCGCCGAGCAGAACGAGCAGCTGTACGAGGCGGGGTTCAAGGCGCAGTTCAACAGCGGTGTCATGCAGCCGCTGATGTTCTTCATATCGAACCTGAACTATGTGCTGGTCGCCGTGGTGGGCGGCCTGCGCGTGGCCTCCGGATCGCTCTCCATCGGTGACGTGCAGGCCTTCATCCAGTACTCGCGGCAGTTCTCGATGCCCCTGACACAGGTCGCCTCGATGGCGAACCTCGTGCAGTCGGGCGTCGCGTCGGCCGAGCGGGTCTTCGAGATCCTCGACGCCGAGGAGCAGGAGGCCGACCCGGTGCCGGGCGTGCGCCCCGACCGGCTGCGCGGGCGGGTTGAGATGGAGCACGTGTCCTTCCGCTACGAGGCGGACAAGCCGCTCATCGAGGACCTGTCCCTCGTGGTGGAGCCGGGCCACACGGTCGCCATCGTCGGGCCGACAGGCGCGGGCAAGACGACGCTGGTCAACCTGTTGATGCGGTTCTACGAGGTCACCGGCGGGCGCATCACCCTGGACGGGGTCGACGTCGCCGGGATGTCGCGGGACGAGTTGCGGGCCGCCATCGGCATGGTGCTCCAGGACACCTGGCTGTTCGGCGGCACCATCGCGGAGAACATCGCGTACGGCGCGTCGAAGGACGTCACGCGCGAGGAGGTCGAGGAGGCGGCGCGCGCCGCCCACGCGGACCGCTTCGTGCGTACGCTCCCCGACGGGTACGACACCGTGATCGACGACGAGGGCACGGGCGTGAGTGCGGGCGAGAAGCAGCTCATCACCATCGCGCGGGCGTTCCTCTCCGACCCGGTGATCCTGGTGCTCGACGAGGCGACGAGCTCCGTCGACACCCGGACCGAGGTGCTCATCCAGAAGGCGATGGCGCGCCTGGCGCACGGGCGGACGTCCTTCGTGATCGCGCACCGGCTCTCCACGATCCGGGACGCGGACACGATTCTGGTGATGGAGAACGGTTCCATCGTGGAGCAGGGCGACCATGACACGCTGCTGGCCGCCGAGGGGGCGTACGCGCGCTTGTACGCCGCTCAGTTCGCCCAGGCAGTGGCCGAGGTCGACTAGGGCCTGTCTTTCGGATCTGTCCGGGGTCGCGGGGCCTGGCACGCACATCTGCGGCGTTGTCGTCGGTTGCCAACGCTCCGCGTTGCCGCCCTCCTCCGCCTTGCAGCTGCACGCACCAGACCCCGCTCAAGCCCCACCCAAGGCAAGGCCACCCAAGTCCGGCCTGATCCGAAAGACAGACCCTAGGGCCCGGCCCCCAGATCAGTCCAGGTAGCCCCGCAGCTGGTCCGCGAACGCGTGGTCACGGAGTTTGTTGAGGGTCTTGGACTCGATCTGGCGGATGCGTTCGCGGGTCACGCCGAAGATCCGGCCGATCTCCTCCAGGGTGCGCGGCCTGCCGTCGGCGAGGCCGTAGCGCAGCTGGACGACCTTGCGCTCGCGCTCGCCGAGCGTGGAGAGCACGGCCTCCAGGTGCTCGCGGAGCAGCAGGAACGCCGCTGATTCCACGGGACTCGTCGCGTCGCCGTCCTCGATGAGGTCGCCGAGCGCGACGTCGTCCTCCTCGCCGACCGGGGCGTGCAGCGAGACGGGCTCCTGCGCCAGGCGCAGCACCTCGCTGACGCGCTCGGGCAGGAGGTCCAGCTGGGCGGCGACCTCCTCGGGCGTGGGTTCGTACCCGCGCTCCTGGAGCATGCGGCGCTGGACGCGTACGACACGGTTGATGAGCTCCACGACGTGCACGGGCACGCGGATCGTGCGGGCCTGGTCCGCGAGGGCGCGGGACATGGCCTGGCGGATCCACCAGGTCGCGTACGTCGAGAACTTGTAGCCGCGGGCGTAGTCGAACTTCTCAACGGCCCGGATCAGCCCGAGGTTCCCCTCCTGGACCAGGTCGAGCATGGTGAGGCCGCGGCCGACGTAGCGCTTGGCGACGGAGACGACCAGGCGGAGGTTGGCCTCGATGAGGCGGCGCTTGGCCATCCGGCCCATGACGACCAGTTTGTCGAGGTCCAGGGCGAGTTGGGAGTCCAGGTCGGTGGCGTTGCCCAGCTTCTCCTCGGCGAAGAGGCCTGCCTCGACGGCGCGGGCCAGCTCCACCTCCTCCGCCGCGGTGAGCAGCGGGATCCGCCCGATCTCGCGGAGGTACTGGCGGAACAGGTCGGACGAGGGGCCGCCGGCGTCGGCGCGGCTGCGGGGGGCGGGAAGGTCGAGGGTCTCCGGTTCCAGCGCCTCCGCGGCCTCGGGCGCGTCCTGCTCGTCCGGCGCCACCTGCGCCACGTGCGCTTCGGGAACGTCCGGCGTCTCCGGTGCGCTCTGTGTCTCCGGGTGATGGCTCGCCCGGCTCTGCGACGGGACCGACTCCAGGACGGCCGCGTCCGCTTCCGCTTCCGCATCGGCGCGCACGGCGGTGTCGGTCTGGGTGAGGGTCTGGGTCTGCACGGGGGCGACCTCCAGGGTGATCGCAGCTGAGGCGTGCGGCAACGGGAGAGGGACGACGGCCTCGCCGCTGTCCGTCCCGGACACGATGTGTGGAACCGCGGGGGTGTCGGACCCACTGTCTGCGGGTCGGCCGCGCTCCGAGGACTCAGGCACCGGAACCCAGTGTGGGGCACGACACACGGCCGCCACGAGGGGCGTGCGGTGACTTTCTGAGTCCGTTCCGTGACCGCGTGGTTACCCGCCGGGTAACCCCTGGGCCCGGGTCGAACCCCGGAGAACCTCAGGGGCTGTTTGCGGGGACTGTCGGGGACTGCCTCCGGGGCTGCCCTCAGAGGGCGTCCGCGCCCCGTTCGCGCAGCGCCTGCCCGTACTGCTGAAGGACCCACAACTCGTTCTGCACGGCGCTCAGATGCTGCGGGTCGCCGCCCGCGCCGAGCCGGGCGAGGCTGCCCTGGACGTCGCGGATGCGGCGGTCGACGGCGCGCAGGCGGACCTGCACGAGCTGGATGCCCGCGTACACCTCGTCGACGGTCTTGCGCAGGATCGCCTCGACGGCGAGCTCGGTGACCATCGAGCGGACCGCGTCGTCCGGCGCGGCGTCACGGACGCGGACGAGGTACTCCTGGGGGTCCTGCGCGCCGTACTCCGCGCCGCCCGCCTCCTCGATGGCGCGGCGCACCGCCGCGTAGGGCGGGGCGGTGAACTCGTCGAGGCCGTACGCGTCGAAGGCCGGGGAGACCAGGTGGGGGTATTGCAGGGCGAGCTTGATCAGCTCGCGCTCGGTGCGGTGCGCGGGGCTGCGGAGGTTGAGTGCGGGGCCGCTGAAGCCCTGCGGGGCGGCCTCGTACGTCTGCGAGGAGCGCTGGGCGGCCGGCGCCGGGCCCCGGCCGCCGCGGTCGCGGGCCCAGCGGGCCAGCTGGGCGACGCGCTTGACGACGAACTGCGTGTCGAGGATGCCGAGCATGCCGGCGAGCTGGACGGCGACCTCGTGCTGCGCGCCGCTGTTCTTGATGCGGGCCACCACCGGGGCGGCCTCGTCCAGGGCGGCGGCGCGGCCCGCGGGGGTCTCCAGGTCGTAGCGCGAGACGATCTGGCGGAGCGCGAACTCGAAGAGCGGCGTACGGGGTTCGACCAGGTCGGCGACTGCCGTGTCGCCCTTGGCGAGGCGCAGGTCGCAGGGGTCCATGCCGTCGGGGGCGATGGCGATGTAGGTCTCGGCCGCGAACTTCTGGTCGTCCTCGAAGGCGCGCAGGGCGGCCTTCTGGCCCGCCGCGTCACCGTCGAAGGTGAAGATCACCCGGGCCGAGCCGTTGTCCATCAGGAGGCGGCGGAGGATCTTGATGTGGTCGCTGCCGAAGGCCGTGCCGCAGGTCGCGATGGCGGTGGTGATGCCCGCGAGGTGGCAGGCCATCACATCCGTGTACCCCTCGACGACGACGGCGCGGCTGGTCTTGGCGATCTCCTTCTTGGCGAGGTCGATGCCGTACAGGACCTGGGACTTCTTGTAGATCGCCGTCTCCGGCGTGTTCAGGTACTTCGGGCCGTTGTCGTCGTCGCGGAGCTTGCGGGCACCGAAGCCGACCACTTCGCCGCCGATGTCGCGGATGGGCCACATCAGGCGGCCGCGGAAGCGGTCGATGGGACCGCGGCGACCCTCCTGGGAGATGCCGGAGAGGGTCAGCTCCTTGTCGGTGAAGCCCTTGCCGCGCAGATAGCGGGTGAGGTGGTCCCAGCCCGCGGGGCTGTAGCCCACGCCGAAGTGCGCGGCCGCGGCCTGGTCGAAGCCGCGCTCGGCGAGGAACTTGCGGCCGATCTCGGCCTCGGGGCTCTCCAGCTGGTCCACGTAGAACTGCGCGGCGATCTTGTGGGCCTCGACGAGGCGGATGCGCTCACCGCGCTGGTGCGCGGGGTTGTACCCGCCCTCTTCGTAGCGCAGCGTGATGCCCGCCTGGGCGGCGAGGCGCTCGACCGTCTCCGAGAAGGTGAGGTGGTCGATCTTCATCACGAAGGCGATCGTGTCGCCGCCTTCCTGGCAGCCGAAGCAGTGGAAGAGACCCTTGCTCGGGCTGACCTGGAAGGACGGGGACTTCTCGTCGTGGAAGGGGCACAGGCCCTTGAGGTTTCCGCCCCCCGCGTTGCGCAGCTGGAGGTAGTCGGAGACCACGGCGTCGATCGGGACCGCGTCCCGAACCGCCTTCACGTCTTCGTCATTGATCCTGCCTGCCACGTAGGAATACTACGGGGCGCCTGTGACACTCCCGCCCTGCCGGTCACGCGAGGAGCGACGCCAGCGGGACCGACGGGTCCGCGAGAGCGTCCGGGTCGGGACGCACACCCCGCAGAATCAGCTGCTGGATCGGCTCAGTGACGTCCCACACATTGACGTTCATCCCCGCGAGGACCCGCCCGTCGGACAGCCAGAAGGCGATGAACTCGCGCTTGGCCGTGTCACCGCGGACCACCACCTGGTCGTACGTCCCCGGGGGCGCCCAGCCCGAGTACTCGAGGCCCACGTCGTACTGGTCCGAGAAGAAGTAGGGCACCCGGTCGTAACGGACGTCCTGGCCGAGCATGGCGCGGGCCGCCGCGGGTCCGCCGTTGAGGGCGTTGGCCCAGTGCTCCACGCGGAGGCTGGTGTCGAACAGCGGGTGGCGCAGGGCGGCCACGTCGCCCGCCGCGTGGATGTCGGGGTCCGAGGTGCGCAGGGACGCGTCGACGGCGATGCCGCCGCCGTCCGCGCGGTCGACCAGGTCGAGGCCCGCCGACTCGGCGAGCGCCGTGCGGGGGGCCGCGCCGATCGCCGCGAGGACGTCGTGCGCCGGGTGCTCCTCGCCGTCGTCGGTGCGGGCGGCGAGAACCATGCCGTCCTGGCCGGTGATCTCGGTGAGCCGCGCGCCGAAGTGGAAGCGCACGCCGTGCTCGGCGTGCAGGTCGGCGAACATCTGGCCGATCTCGGGGCCGAGGACGGCGTGCAGCGGCGTCGGCTCCGGCTCGACGACGGTGACCTCCGCGCCGTACTCCCGGGCGGCCGCCGCGATCTCCAGGCCGATCCAGCCCGCGCCCGCGATCACCAGGTGCCCGTTGTCCCTGCCGAGGGAGGCGAGGACGTGGCGCAGCCGGTCGGCGTGCGCGAGGCGGCGCAGGTGGTGGACGCCCGCGAGGTCGGTGCCCGGCACCTCGAGACGGCGCGGCTCGGCGCCGGTGACCAGCAGGAGCTTGTCGTAGCGGATGACGGCGCCGTCGCCCAGGCGCACGGCCTTGGCGGCGCGGTCGATGGCGACGACGGTCTGCCCCAGGTGCAGTTCGACGTCGGCCTGCGCGTACCACGCGGGTTCGTGGACGAAGACGCTGTCGCGCTCCTCCTTGCCCAGCAGGTAGCCCTTGGACAGCGGCGGGCGCTCGTAGGGGTGGTCACGTTCGTCACCGATGAGGATCACCCGGCCGGTGAACCCTTCGGAACGGAGTGTCTCGGCCGCCTTGGCGCCGGCCAGACCTCCTCCGACAATGACGAACGTCTGATCCGCGTCGACCACTTGATGCCTCCTCGCCGGGGTACCGGGGATGTCCCCCGGAAGAACACAGAATTGCCGATCGGCCTTGCCGCCACAGGGAGCGTCCCGCACGGAGCGTGATGGGGGAAGGGGGCGTGGCTCCAACTGGCCACATTCCGTCACACCCTGTGGTCACTTCATGGTCATTTACTGTCGTTTCACTGGGGTCTCGCCGTCATTCGCGTGTGCAGGGCGCGGGCCGCCGCGTCGGTGAGCGACGCGATCTGGTCGATCACGACGCGCCGGGCGGCGCGGTCGTCGGCCGCCGCGTCGTACAGGGCGCGGAACTGCGGGTCGAGCCCGTCGGGGGCGCGGACGGTGAGCGCCTCGGCGAGCTCGGCGACGACGATGCGCTGGTCCGCGCGGAGCCGCTCCTGGGCGGGGCGCTGCATCACATAGCGGTCGGCGACGGCCTTGAGCACCGCGCATTCGTGCCGCGCCGCGCGGGGGACGACGAGCTCGGCCGCGTACCGCGTGAGGGGCCCCGGGCCGTACCGCGCGCGGGTGGCGCTCTCCGCGGCCAGACAGAAGCGGCCGATGAGCTGGCTCGTGGCGTCCTTCAACCGGGCCTGGGCGACGGCCGATCCGTCGTACCCGTGCGGCCACCACTCCTGCTCCAGTAGGCGGTCCAGCGCCTGGTCGAGCTCTTCGGGGTCGGTGTCATCGGCTACGTAGCGGCCGATCGCCACGGCGTGGATGTCCTGCCGCTCGGGCTCGGCGTGCAGCGCGTTCGGATCGATGTGTCCCGCGTGCAGGCCGTCCTCGAAGTCGTGCACCGAGTACGCGACGTCGTCGGACCAGTCCATGATCTGCGCCTCGAAGCAGGTGCGCCGCCCCGGCGCCTCCTCACGGACCCAGTCGAAGACCGGCCGGTCGTCCTCATAGACACCGAACTTGGCGGAGTGCGGGTCGGCGGGGTGGGCGCCGCGCGGCCACGGGTACTTGGTGGCGGCGTCCAGGGCGGCACGGGTGAGGTTGAGGCCGACGCTGACGAGGTCGCCGGTGGCGGCGGAGCGGGTGAAGCGCTTCGGCTCGATGCGGGTGAGGAGGCGGAGCGACTGGGCGTTGCCCTCGAAGCCGCCGCAGTCGGCCGCCACTTCGTTCAGCGCCTGTTCGCCGTTGTGCCCGAACGGCGGGTGGCCCAGGTCGTGGGAGAGGCAGGCCGTCTCCACCAGGTCGGGGTCGCAGCCCAGGGCGGCGCCCAGCTCGCGGCCGACCTGGGCGCACTCCAGGGAGTGCGTCAGACGGGTGCGGGCGCTGGCGTCCCAGGCCTGGCTGCGGGTGCCGGGAGTGACGACCTGGGTCTTGCCCGCGAGGCGGCGCAGCGCCGCGGAGTGCACGACGCGCGCGCGGTCGCGCTGGAAAGCCGTGCGCCCCGGCCTCTTGTCGGGCTCGGCGGCCCACCGCTCGGCGGCCGCCTCGTCGTAGGCGCTGTAGGCGGTGCGGTCCTCGGGTCGCGCGTTCGGTGCTGTGCCTTCCATGCACCGACAGTAGACGCAAGCAGTGACAAACAGGGATCTGGCCCCGCGGATTCGGCCTGCTTCAGACGCTGCTGAGGCGGCGCCGCCGGGCCGGTGCCGGGGCGGTGCGTGCCTGGTCGTAGCGGTGCAGGACGAGCCGGGCGAGCGCCGGGTGGGGGCCGAGGGGCGCCGCGGCGAGCCAGGGGGCGGCGGCCACGCTCTGGCCGGCGAAGCGGCCCGGCGCGGTGAAGTAGGCGGCGACGGCGGTGCGCGTCCGCCCCTGCGCCGCCAGGGATTCGAGCGCCTGCGGCACGGTGCGGGGGCAGGCCGCGGTGGGCGCGGCGTAGGCGGGGACGACGGGGACGCCCAGGCGTTCGGCGAGCAGCGCGGCGGCGGTCTCGGTGTCGGCGGCCGACTCGGGGTCGCGGGAGCCCGCGGCGGCGAGGACGACCGCGTGCCGTCGGCGCGCGCCCGTGCGTGTGTGCCGCGCGGGCCAGCCCGCCTCGACGAGCCGGGCGTGCAGCGCCTCGGCGAGCAACGGGTGCGGGCCGAGCGGGGCGGCGACGCGGATGTCGAGGCCGGGGACGCCGGCGGCGGCCGCGGGTATGTCGCGCTTGACGTGCTGGCCGCGGCCGAGGAGCAGCGGTACGAGGACGGCGGTGCGGTCCTCGGGCACGGCGAGCCGGTCGAGTTCGAGTTCGGCGAGGGTGCCGGTGAGCAGCGGCTCGTTCAGCTCGATGTGGCCGAGACGGACGGCGAGGCCGGGCCGTTGCTCGCGGACCCGCTCGGCGAGGGCCGTGACGGTGGCGAGGGCGCGCGGGTCGCGGCTGCCGTGGGCGACCAGGACGAGGGTGGGGTGGGGGTCGGGGCGAGAGGTGGGGGCGGGGCGGCGTCGGCCGTCGGGTGAGACGAGGGTGAGCTGGGTGCCGAGCTGGCTGGTGATGCGGTCCATGAGCTGCGCCGTACTGTCGAGGTGAGTGCTGCCGGACTCTTGGCGAAGAGGGTGCGACGGCGTCATGGACCGAGGATGACCGGGCCGTGTTGCCGTGGCGTTGCGCGGCGGTGACGGCTGTTTTCCCGGCGCTCACGGCGGGGGGCGGGGTGGTGTCAGGGCTCTCCCCGAGTCGGGGTCGGGGGTTGTTCTCCGGGGTGTTTCGGGGGCACGGGTCGCTGATGTTGCCGGCGGTTCCGCTTACGGTTGTGGCAGTGATCGGATCGGGGGGATCCGGCGGGTACGGGGTTCGGGGGCGGTTCACAGGTGGCACGACGTGGGGAACGTTCGGGGTGGGCGCGGCGGTTGCGGCTGCGGCTGCCGACTCCGCGTGCGGGGTTGTCCGCGGTGCGGAGACCGTCCTGGCTGCGGTTGCCGCGCACGCGGAAGGAACAGCGACGGACCGTGCAGGCGGCGATGGCGCTGTGCGTGCTGGCACTGCTGCCCGCGACGTGGCTGTTCGTGACGACGGACGACAAGGTGGGCACGGTCGCGGGCGCGCCGCGCACCCGGGTCGCCATGGTCTTCGGCGCCGGCCTGTGGAAGGGCGAGCCGTCGCCGTACCTGGCGCACCGGCTGGACGCGGCCGCCGAGTTGTACCGCAAGGGCCGGATAGAGGTCGTCCTCGTCACCGGGGACAACAGCCGCGAGGACTACGACGAGCCGGACGCGATGCGCACGTACCTGAAGAAGCACGGTGTGCCGGAGCGGCGGATCGTGAGCGACTACGCCGGGTTCGACACATGGGACTCCTGCGTCCGCGCCAAGAAGATATTCGGCGTGGACCGGGCGGTACTGATCAGTCAGGGCTTCCACATACGCAGGGCGGTCGCACTCTGCGACGCGGCGGGCGTCTCGTCGTACGGAGTCGCAGCGGACGCCGTGCACGACGCGACCTGGTACTACGGCGGCGCCCGCGAGGTCCTCGCAGCGACCAAGGCCGCCCTCGACGCGACGTTCCACCCCGACCCCCACTTCTTGGGCCCACGGGAACCGGGCGTACAACGAGCACTTGCCGCTCCCCGCTGAGCGAACGGGGGCTCCCCACAGGCCACGCCGGAGACCACGCCGGAGGCACCTCACAACGCGAGAAGGGAGCCACTGAGGTCCGCTTACCGTGCGCGTAACGCGCCCGCACCGCGCCACGTAACACGCACGCCGGACGCTGAACGGCATGCACTCCACGGCGACACCGGCGACATCCGCAACACCGGCGCCCCCCTCGGCCACGACAGAGGCAGAGGCGAAGGCAACGGCCACGGCAACGGCAACGGCAACCCACTGCCCGTACTGCGCCCTGCAGTGCGGCATGGGCCTGACGACGACGCCCGACGGCGAGGTCGAGGTCGTGGAGCGTGCCGGGTTCCCCGTCAACAAGGGAGCTCTGTGCGGCAAGGGCCGCACGGCCCCCGCCGTGCTCTCCTCCCGGGTGCGGCTGACGGAGCCGCTCATCCGGTCCCGCGCCACGGGCAGGCTCACTCCGGCCACCTGGGAGGAGGCCTTGGACCGGATCGCGGACGAGCTGGTCCGTACGCGCGCGGAGTACGGAGCGGACGCGTGCGGCGTGTTCGGCGGGGGCGGCCTGACCAACGAGAAGGCGTACGCGCTGGGCAAGTTCGCGAGGGTGGCGCTCGGCACGTCGCAGATCGACTACAACGGACGGTTCTGCATGTCGTCGGCCGCGGCCGCCGGGCAGCGGGCGTTCGGGCTCGACCGGGGGCTGCCGTTCCCGCTGGAGGACATCCCGCGTACCGGGTGCGTGATCCTCGTCGGGTCGAACCTCGCCGAGACGATGCCGCCCGCCCTGCGGTACCTCACGGAGCTGCGGGCGAACGGCGGCAAGCTGATCGTCGTGGACCCCCGCCGTACCCGGACCGCCGAGCAGGCCGACCTGCACCTGGCGCCCCGGCCCGGCACGGACCTCGCCCTGGCACTCGGCCTGCTGCACCTGGTCGTCGCGGAGGGCCGCACGGACGAGACGTACATCGAGGAGCGGACGAACGGATGGGAGGAGGCGCGGGCGGCGGCGATGGCGCACTGGCCCGAGCACGTCGAGCGGATCACCGGCGTGGCCGTTCCTCAACTGCGCGACGCCGTAAGCCTCTTCTGCGACGCCGACAACGCGATGGTGCTCACCGCACGTGGGCCCGAGCAACAGTCCAAGGGTACGGACACGGTCGGGGCGTGGATCAACCTGTGTCTCGCGACGGGGCGCGCCGGGCGGCCGTTCTCCGGGTACGGCTGCCTGACGGGCCAGGGCAACGGTCAGGGTGGGCGTGAACACGGCCAGAAGGCGGACCAGTTGCCCGGTTACCGCAAGCTGACCGATCCGGCGGCGCGGTCGCATGTCGCGGGGGTGTGGGGTGTGGATCCGGACTCGTTGCCGGGTCCTGGCAGGTCGGCGTACGAGCTGCTCGACGCGTTGGGCGGGGATATCAAGGCCCTGCTTCTGATGGGTTCCAACCCGGTCGTCTCCGCGCCGCGCGCCGCGCACGTGGAGGGACGGCTGCGCTCGCTCGGCTTCCTCGCGGTGGCGGACGTGGTGCTGTCCGAGACGGCTCAGCTGGCGGATGTCGTGCTGCCGGTGACGCAGTGGGCGGAGGAGACGGGGACGGTGACGAATCTGGAGGGGCGAGTGCTGCTGCGGCGCAGGGCCGTCTCCGCGCCGGCCGGGGTGCGCAGTGACCTGGACGTGCTGCACGGGCTCGCGGCGCGGCTCGGACACGGAAAGGGGTTCCCGGCCGAACCGGAGGAGGTCTTCGAGGAGTTGCGCCGGGCGAGCGCGGGCGGGCCCGCGGACTACTCGGGGATCAGTTACGAGCGGCTGAGGGAGGACGACGGGAAGGGGGTGTTCTGGCCGTGCCCGGCGGACGCGGGGACCACCGGGGAAGGGGCTGGCGTTGTGCGCGACGGCGGGGTGGTCGGCGAGGGGATCCGCGCGCCGCATCCCGGGACGCCGCGGTTGTTCCTCGACCGGTTCGCCACCGAGGACGGGCGTGCCCGGTTCGTGCCGGTGGTGCACCGGGCCGCGGCTGAGGAGCCGGACGCGGAGTATCCCGTACTGCTGACCACGGGGCGGGTGCTGGCGCAGTACCAGTCGGGGGCTCAGACGCGGCGCGTGGAGGAGCTCAACTCGGCTGCTCCGGGGCCCTTCGTGGAGTTGCATCCCCGGCTGGCCGCGCGCCTGGAGGTCGGGCAGGACGATCCGGTCGCCGTCGTCTCGCGGCGCGGGCGCGCGGTGGCTCCGGCGCGGGTGACGTCGGCGATCCGCGCCGACACGGTCTTCATGCCGTTCCACTGGCCGGGGGAGGGACGGGCCAACACCCTGACGCATCCGGCCCTCGACCCCGTGTCGGGGATGCCGGAGTTCAAGGTGTGCGCGGTGCGGCTGGAGCGCGTGGAACGGCCATAGGTGAAGGACTGGAGGCCGAAGGGCTGGAGGTCGAAGGGGAGGTGGTTGAAGGGGAGGTGATGCGGGGCCGGGACGGGGTGCGAGTGCCCCGGGCCCGCCGTCAGGCGAAGGTGCCGGGGATCAGCAGAGGCGGCCCGTGTACCAGGCGCCGTCCACACCCGACGCCGAGCCGATCCAGGTCACGCCAGGGCCGACGCATCGCTCGCTGTTGGGACCCCAGTCGTCGATCTCGATCACGATGTGCGAGCCGTCGCTGGTGCAGTGGTTGTAGTAGGCGTCGCTTGCGGTCTCGAAGAACCCGCAGGGGTCCTTGACGGCCGTCGGCTCGGCGGAGGCCGAGGACGCCAGGGAGATGCCGAGACCGATGGTCAGGGCGCCGATGAGGGCCGGCAGGGTACGGCGAACTCGCATGAGGCGACTCCTTCTGGGATGGGTGCTCACGCACCGCCTCGCACACCGAGAGGTGCGCACGGAGAGCTTCGCGGCACGCACTGTCCGTGGTCGCGTGAACTCGCTCGCACGAGTGGTTCAGATCATCACATCGAGTGCGTAGCCGTTTGAGCTGCGTATTCATGCTTGTGGGGCGGGAGTTGGGCCGTGGGGCGGGCGTGTTGGCCCGGTGGAGGGGAGGAGGCGAGAGGCGGGAGGTGAGAGGTGGGAGGGGGAGGTGAGAGGTGGGAGGTCGGGGTCACCGGGTTTTGAGGCGGTGCGTGGTCCAGTCGCCTCCGCCGATCACCGATCCCGAGGCCCGCAGCCCGGCTGCCGGCCGCGGGGCCGCGACGTACACCCAGGCGCGTACGGCCGTCCCGTCCGCTCGGGTCACGTCGCGCGCGATCCGTTCGTACAGGTTGCGGGGGTCGCCCGGGACGTACTCCTCAAGGATGTCCAGGGCGGCGAGGAGCCGGTCGTAGGCGGCGGGCAGGGCCGTCACCAGCTCTCCGCGGACCGGGCCCTCGCCGGGGGCCTCGACGGCGTACGGGTAGCCGGGGCCGTCGTAGAGGACGGCGTCCGGCAGGTGGGCCGGTTCCTCCGAGGCGGTCCGGCCGCGCAGGTACGCGGCGTGGTTCGGCCCTCCGGGGCGGAGGGTGCCGTAGACGAAGAACGGGAGGCGGGGCGCGCCGCGTTCGTTCCGGACCGTCACTCGGCGGTCTCCCGCTCCACCCACTCCAGGTAGGCGGCGCTCCCCCGGACCACCGGCGTCGCGATGATCTCCGGGGTGTCGTAGTCGTGGGCCTCGGTGAGCCAGGACTCCAGGGCGGCGTAGCGCGCGGTCGCCGTTTTGAACAGCACCTGCCACTCCTGGGCGGACTCCAGCTCGCCCTCCCACCGGTACACGGACGTGACGGGTCCGGCGATCTGCGCACAGGCCGCGACCCGCGCGCGGACCGCGCCGCCCGCGAGGTCCCGAGCCTTGCCCTCGGTGTCCGTCGTGGTCAGTACGGTCAGCACCCGCACCTTCGGTTCGTCGTCCATACGCCGATTGTGCACAGCGGGGCCACCAGGGGCGCCCAGGGGCGAGTGCACAGGCCGAAGGTCCTGAGCATCGGGCTTTCGCCGCTCTTAGGCGTATTCGTTACACAACCTCCCGTTCTCCGTGATGGACGGTTCCTACCTTCGAGAGCGGTGGCCGGCACTCCGCCGAAGCCACGGAGCAGCGCTCCGGGTCGGCCATCACCAGCTCAACTCCCCCCACGTGACGGTCAGCCATCCCATGAACACGTACTTCCGCCGCCCGCTCCTCCACGCCGCCGCCCTCGCGGTCCTCGCCCTCACCGGGGGCACGGGGTGCGCCGGCACGAACGGTCTCGGTCACGGCGAGAGCGCGCCGTCCGTCTCCGTACAGCCCCGCCCCGAGGCGGTCTGGCCCGCCTGGTCGGGCAAGTTCTCGCGGGCGCCGGGCGCGGAGGCCGCCACGCACCAGCCGTCGCCGCGGCCGTTGCGGGGGCTGCCGAAGGTCGGTTCCGGCGGGCTGGCCTCGATGGACGCGCGCGCGATCCTGCGCGCCGACCAGCGCACGAAGCCGCTGGCCGACCGGGGCATGATCGACCGGCCGGGGCGGGCCGGCCTGCGACCGCCGGAATTCGTCGACCTCACCGGCGACGGGAAGCCCGAGATGCTGATGGCCGCCGACACGGACAGCGGGCGGTCCGTTCTGGCCGTCTACTCCCCGCGCGACGGCAAGGTCTACCCGATCCTGCTCACCTCCGGCAGGAACCTGCGCGTGGAGACGATCGGCCCCGACCTGCTCCTTCGTACTCCGTGCGCGGAGGGCGGCGAGCAGGCGGTGCGCTTCCACTGGGACGGCGCGCGGATGTCCGCCGTCAGTGACATCAAGAACTACAAGGAGTCCGAGAAGCCCGGACAGCGGTCCGAGAAGCCCGGACAGCAGCCCGAGCGGAACGGGCCTTGATGCCGCGCGCCATGCCCCGCGCCGTGCCCCGCGCCGCGCCGCGCACCACGCCCCGCGCCGTGCCCCGCACCATGGCCCACGTCCGTGCCGTGCTCAACGGCCTCGGGCTGCGCTGGAAGATCGCCGCGCTGCTCGCCGCGGGCTGCGCGGTGGTCGCCGTCGCCATCGGCCTGCTCGTCCACCACGCCCGGCTCGACCAGGTCACGGGGAGCGCGCGGTCCGGGTCCGTGGCGCAACTCGTCCGCGTACGCCAGTTGTACGAGCTGTCGGGCCAGGTCGAGCAGGACGACGACACGGACGCCGCCCTCGACGACCCCCGGCTGCCCGAGCCCCTGCGGAAGGCCGCGCTGGCCGGGCAGCGCACCACCTATCTCGACATGGCGTCGGACGACCCGTGCGTCTGGGCGGCGCGGCCGATCGGCGATCACCCCCGTCACGTCCTGTCCATCCGTGAGCCGCTGCGCGAACAGGCTGCCGAAATGGCCGAGTTCGACCGTCAGGTGATCATCTGGGGCGCCGTCGTCGTCGCCCTCGCCGCGCTCGGCGGTGCGGGCCTGTCCAGCAGGGTCAGCCGCGAGCTGCGCACCGCGGCGGCCATCGCGCGCCGCATCAGCCGGGGCGACCTCGACGCCCGTATCGGCCATCCGCGCCCGCCCGGTGAGCGGCACAGCAGGAACGAGGTGGCCGAACTGGCCACCGCGGTCGACACGATGGCCGCGTCCCTGCAACAGCGTCTGGAGGCCGAGCAGCGCTTCACCGCGGACGTCGCGCACGAGTTGCGCACCCCGCTGACCGGGCTGCACACGGCGGCCGAGCTGCTGCCGTCGAGCCGTCCGACGGAACTCGTGCGCGACCGCGTCCACGCCCTGCGCACCCTCACGGAGGACCTGCTCGAAGTGGCCCGCCTGGACGCGGAGGTGGAGAGGCCCGACCTGGAGGTCCACCAACTGGGGCGGCTCGTCGAGACCATCGCGGAGCGGGTGAGCGGTTCGGCCGCGGGCTTCGACGCGCTGAGTGGGCGCGCCGGGTGGGGTGGCGAGCGGGGTGGCGAGCAGGGTGGCGACGCCGCGTACGGGACGTTCGTGCGGACCGACGCGCGGCGTCTTGAGCGGATTCTCACCAACCTCGTCGCCAACGCGCGCAAGCACGGCGGCGCGCCGGTCGAGGTGCGGGTCGACGGCGTCGAGGTCACGGTCCGCGACCACGGTCCCGGCTTCCCGCGGCACCTGCTCACCGACGGCCCGCGACGGTTCCAGACCGGCGCGCGGGAACGCGGCCAGGGCACCGGTCTCGGCCTGACCATCGCGTTCGGCCAGGCCCAGGTGATCGGCGCCCGCGTGGACCTCGCCAACGCGGCGGACGGCGGTGCGGTGGCGGTCGTACGGCTGCCGAGGGCCTGACCTACGAAGGGCCCGACCCGTCGACCTGACCTGCCGAGGGCCCGACCCGTCGGGCGCGCCGTAGCGTGGCCGCATGACAAATTCCGCGCTGGTCGAACGCATCGAGATCGACGGCCGGGCCGTCACCGCCGACGCCCTGCTGTGGCCCGCCCTCGTCCAGACGGGACACTTCACCGCGATGCAGGTCAGGGGCGGCAAAGTGCGCGGCATCGAACGGCATCTGGCCCGGCTCGACGCGGCCACCCGTGAGCTCTTCGGACACGCCCTCGACGGGGAACGGGTGCGCGGCCTGATCCGGCACATCCTGCGCGACGACATCACGGAGGCGTCCGTACGTGTCTACGTCCACGCCCCGGGCGGGGAGCCGTCCCTCATGGTCGTCGTCCGGCCGCCGACGGAGCTGCCCGCCACCATGGAGGAACGCGCGCAGTCGCTGCGTTCCGTGCCGTACCAGCGGCCCTTCGCCCACATCAAGCACCTGGGCGGCTTCGGGCAGGCCCGCCACGCCGACCTCGTCCGGCGCGCGGGCTTCGACGAGGCGCTGCTCACGGGACCGGGTGGCGAGGTCAGCGAGGGCGCCGTCACGAACATCGCCTTCTTCGACGGCCGGGAAGTCGTGTGGCCGACCGCCCCGCACCTGTCCGGCATCACGATGCAACTGGTCCAGGCCGTCCTGCCCGCCGCCGGTCTGCCGACCCGGCACGCCCCGGTGACCCTCGCCGACCTCCCGTCGTACGCGGCGGCCTTCGTCACCAACGCGTGGGGGGTCCGCCCCGTGCGGCGGATCGACGACACCGTGTACGGGATCGACGAGAAGCTGATGGCGACGGTGGCCGGGTCCTACGAGGCCGTGCCGTGGGACACGCTCTGAGAGCCCGTCCTCAAACCCGCCCGCCACGCGTCGCCGCGCCGGTGTCACCCATTCACCGGTGCCGCGCCCACCCTTCGTCCGCCTTCCTCCGATACGCCGGTGACCTGCTGGAACGTGGTCGGCGCCGCACGAGAAGTGCCCCGTACCTCGCCCTTTTGGCGGCTCACCGGGAGGCGTGCGGCGCCGAGTGCCACTTACCTCGGTAGAGCGGGGTTCGACCGACGCAGCGGCACTTGGGGGTGCCGCGGGCCGTGCTCGCGCGAAGGCCCTCGGAGGAACGAGCAATGCGCAACGCCCGCCTGCTGACCGGTACCGCTCTCGCCGTGGCGGCGGGCGCCCTGGCCCTCCCCGCATCGGCCGCTCCAGGACCGCCCGCCGGTGAACTGCGCATCCAGCCCGCCACCGTCACCCCCGGCACCACCGTCACCGTGCACACCACCGCCTGCGGCCCCGGCGGGACCGCGGCGGGTGACGCGAGCGCGGTGGGCGCGGGCAGCTTCTCGCTGGCGCCCGGCGCGCAGGAGGAGGGCGGCGAGGCCGCGTCCGGCCGCTTCGAGGTGCCGCCGTCCGCGCAGCCCGGCACGTACGAGATCGTCGCGAAGTGCTCCGGGTCCGGCGGCTCAGGCGTGAAGGGCAAGCGCGTCGCGGGCGACCTGGTGGTCACGATCACCTCCACCGCGGCGGCGGGCGTGGAGCCGCGGCAGCATCCGAGAGGACACGTCAAGACGGGGGTCGGCGGCGCACTCGGCCCCGACCCCGTGCAGACCGCGGCGGGAGTGGCGGCCCTGGCCGTCGCCGCCGCGGGCGGTACCTGGCTCCTGCACCGCCGGGCGAGAGGCGACAGGATCTGACGGACACCCTCCGCTGTCCGCCGGTACCGCCACCCCTTGCCCCCTCCCGCCCGTGTCCCCTCGTGGGCGGGAGGGGACGAGGGACAGGACCGTTCCGACCCCGAGGGGGATGCCGTATGCGCCGTACCCGCCGCGTACCCCGGCCCCGTACGCAGTCCGGTACGGGACCCCGCGCCCGCAGGAAGGTCGGCAACGCCGCCATAGGAGCCGTCACCGCCGTGGCGCTGTGCGCCGGGGCCTGGCTGCTGAGCAGCGGCGCCGAGTCGCGCCCGCCCCAGCCCTCCGCCGCCCAGGCCGCGTCGGCCGGGCCGGGCACCCGGCGCCCCGAGCCTGCCACCCCTCACGACCACGGCACACCGCCGCTCCCGCCGTCCCCGCCCGATCGGGTGCGCATCCCCGCGATCGGCGTCGACACACCGCTGATGGGGCTCGGCCTCACCCGGCAGGGCAGCCTCGACGTGCCGCCCCTGAACCGGAAGAACCTGGCGGGCTGGTACGAGGCGGGCACCACGCCGGGCGAACGCGGCACCGCCATCGTCGCCGGTCACGTCGACAACAAGGAGGGTCCCGCCGTCTTCTACGAGCTGGGTGCGGTACGGAAGGGCAGCAGGATCGAGGTCCGGCGCAGGGACGGCAGCGTGGCCGTCTTCACCGTCGACGCGAACGAGGTGTACGACGCCAAGGACTTCCCCGACGAGAAGGTGTACGGCGCCGCGTCCCGGCCGGAGCTGCGGGTCATCACCTGCGGCGGGAAGTACTCCAGGCAGACCGGGTACCAGGGCAACGTGGTGGTCTTCGCGCACCTCACCGGCGTGCGCTGAGAACCGGCCGCCTTCCGGCGCGTGTCTGACCGCTTTCCGGCGCGTGCGCCAGGCCTCAGGCCAGCCACTGCTCGTACGCCATCTTCACCACGAGCGCGAAGACGGTGGTCAGCAGGACGACCCGGACGAAGCCGCTGCCCTTCTTCAGCGCCGTGTGCGCGCCGAACATGCCGCCCGCGAGGTTGAAGACGGCCATCAGAGCGGCCAGCTGCCACAGGACCGCGCCCTGCCAGGCGAACATCGCGAGGGCGCCCGCGTTGGTGCAGCAGTTGACGATCTTCGCGGTGGCGGAGGCGGAGACGAGGTCGAGGTGGAGCACGGCGGTCAGGGCGAGCACGAGGAACGTGCCGGTGCCGGGGCCGATGAGACCGTCGTAGAAGCCGATGCCGAGGCCCGCGAGGCCGATCGCGGCGAGGACGCGCCGCCGGGACGCGGGTCCCGCGGCGGGCGCGGTGCCGAAGGCGGGCCTGAGGATCACGAAGGCGGCGACGGCGAGCAGCACCACCATGATCACGGGCTTGAGGACCTCGGTGCTCATCCCGGCCGCGAAGAAGGCGCCGCCCATCGAACCGGCGAGCGCGGCGAGGCCGATCCGTACCGCGGTCGGCACGTCGACGCGGGTCTTCCTGACGTACGTCACGGCGGCGCCTGTCGTCCCGACGATCGCGACGGCCTTGTTCGTGCCGAGGGCGTGCGCGGCGGGGGTGCCGCCCGGCAGGCCGAGCAGCAGGGCGGGGAGCAGCAGCAGTCCGCCGCCGCCGACCACGGCGTCGATCCAGCCGGCCGCGAGTGCGGCCAGGCAGAGGACGACGACCGTGGTCAGGGATATGTCAGGCATGATCGCGACCCTAGGCAAGGGATGATCACGCCGTCCACGTAATCGGTGAGAGTTGAGCGTCTTCTGAGGTCGCCACGCCCGGGGTCACGTACTCATGGCGCCGCCCGTGGCGCGGGGGCGCCCGCCGGGGCGCGGTCGGGGGCCGGGGGTGCCGCCGGGTCGATGGCGAGGGCGAGGGCCGTGGCGACGAGCGCGCTCGCCCCCGCGAGGCCCGTGGCGAGCCCGCGGCGGGCCCGGAGGGTGGGGCCCGGGGCGGGGGCGACGGGTTTGCGGTGGCGTCCCATGGACCGGCTGACCAGCTTTCTCGTACTCGGGGTGGGGGGTGAGGGGTGAGGGGTGGGGGGTGAGGGGAGCGGCGCGGGGGCGGAAGCGGCGTACGCGAGCGTGCGGCGCGGTGTTCAGAACGTGAAGCGCTCCGCATGGATGTGCTCCTCCGGGACGCCCGCCCGCACCAGCGCCACCGTCGCCGCGGCGGACATGCCGGGCGGGCCGCACAGGTACACGTCGTGCTCGGCGAGGTCGGGGACCAGGTTGCGCAGCGCCTGCGGGGCGAGCGGGGTGAAGGCGGCGTCGGAGGGGCCGAGCAGGAAGTGCAGGCCGGCCCGTCTGCGCTCGGCGATGGCCTCAAGCTCCTGCCTGAGGACGAGTTGCCCCGCGCTGCCCGCTCGGTAGAGCAGGGTGATGTCGCCGGGCCCGCCGGGGAGCGTCTCGAACAGGGCCCGCAACGGCGTGATGCCGACACCGCCCGCGAGGAGCAGCACCTTGCGCCGCGTGCGCCGGTGTGCGGTGAGCGCGCCGAAGGGGCCGGTGGCCAGCACACGCGTACCGGGCCTGAGACGCCGCATCCGCCGGGTGTGGTCGCCCGCCGCCTTGACGGTGATGCGCAGCAGGTCGTCGCGGACCGGCGCGGAGAGCGAGAAGGGCAGCGCGGTGTGCCACAGTCCGTGCCGCAGGAAGCGCCAGCGGAAGAACTGCCCGGGTTCGGCGCGCAGTTGGTCGACGCCGATGCCCTGCACGAGGACCGAGACGACGCCGGGGCCCTCACTCCGTACGTCGACGACGCGCAGGCTGTGGCGCAGCGCCTGCCGTACGGGGACGACGACGCGGTACCAGGCGAGCAGGACGGCGACGGTGGCGTGCGCCAGCGACCAGAACCACCGGGTGAGGACGCCGTCCGCGAGGTCAGGGCCGGCGAGCTGGTGGGCGAAGGCGAGGGCGGCGCCGAGGTAGGTGAGCTGGTGCGCGGCGCGCCAGATCTCGTGCGGGACGCGGCGGCGCAGGGCGCGGGCGGAGGTGGCGCCGACCGCGGCGAGCAGGGCGGTGCCCGTGGTGGCCGCCGCGATGCCGGGGTAGCCGAGCAGGCCGAGGGCGGTGCGCAGTGGGTCGGTGCCGGTGTGGGCGGCGTATCCGCAGACGGCGAGGAGGGCGTGGGCGGCGCAGAGGCCAAGGACGTACCGGCCGCCGAGGGCGTGCAGTCGCGCGAGGCGGTCGGCGCCGACGCCGTGTTCGACGGCGGGGACACGGGCCATCAGGAACAGCATGACGAGGATCCCGTACCCGGCGAGCAGTCCCGTGAGGTGCGCCCCGGTGGCGAACAGCGCGTCGAGCCGGGCGGACGGCGCCACTTGGGCGGCCCACAGCGCGGTGACGACGAGACCGCCGCCGAGGATTCCGGTACGCAGGGTCCGGGGCGGGACGCGGAGGGGCGGGGCGAGGGCGGGGGTGGTGGCGGTGGCGGCGGCGGTGGCGGCGGTGGCGGTGGCGGTGGCGCGGATGGTGGCCCGGCGTCCTCGGCGCCGCCCTCCGGGCCTTCGGGGAGCGCCCTGCGGCGGCACCCTCGGCGGCGCCTCGGGCATCGGCGGAATGCCGGGGTCCGGTGTGGCGTCCAGCTGACGCAGGTACGCGGCCAGGGCGGGGTACGCGTCGAGTCGGGGGTCGGCTGCCTCGGTGGTCACGGCGGCACACTAGGCGCCGGAACTCGTCGGAAGTCGCTGGTCAACGGCGTTCCCGCGATCCTTAAGGCGCCCTTGAGGATCGGCTCAACGGGGGTTAAGCAAGGGGGCCCGGCGGGGCTGGGGCACCGAGGCTCCACGACCGCCCCCACCGCTCCGGCCGTCGGCCCCACCGCTCCCCGCCGTCGGCCCCGCCGCCCCTCACAGCCCTCCCCCGCCCCCGCTGAGCGCAGCGTTCCCCGCGGGAAACAGGTCCGATCCTGCCGGGTAACACCGGCACCGCACGCTGCTGTGCATGACCTCATCAGCGCAGCCGACCGCCACCGGCCCCGCACCGGCCGACGGTGTCGTCGTGATCGGCGCGGGTCTCGCCGGTGCCCGGCTGGCGCAGCGGCTCGGCGCAGGGACCGTGCTGATCGGCGAGGAGGACCATTCCCCGTACAACCGCGTCCTGCTCGCCGAGGTCCTCGCGGGCCGGTACGGCCCCGACGTGATCGCCCTGCCGCGCCCGCCGGGCCCGGCCCTGCGCACCCGCGCGGTCCGCGTCGACCGGACCGAGCGCCGGGTGCACTGCGCCGACGGCAGCGTCGTCGCGTACGGCACGCTCGTCCTCGCGACGGGCTCGAACCCCGTACTGCCTCCGCTGCGCGGCCTGTTCGCGCCCGGCGCCGGTGAACTGCCCGGTGGCGTGCACGCGTTCCGGACCCTGGACGACTGTCTCGCCCTCTCCGCCGCCGTGGCGCCGGGCGTCCGCGTCGTCGTCATCGGCGGCGGCCTCCTCGGCGTGTCGGCGGCCCGCGCCCTCGCCCGGCGTGGCGCCCAGGTCGTCCTGACCCAGCAGGCCGAGCGGCTCATGGAACGGCAGCTCGACCCCATGTCGTCGCGGCTGGTGCACCGGCATCTCACGGACCTCGGCGTCGAGGTGCACACCGAGTGCCGGGTGCGCGGGGTCGGTGTCACCGACGGCGCCGTACGCCACGTAGAACTCGCCGACGGCTACCTCCTGGACACCGATCTGACCGTCCTGGCCTGCGGCGTGCGGCCCCGCACCGGTCTGGCGCGGGCCGCCGGGCTCGACGTGCGCCGGGGCATCGTCGTGGACGACCTGCTGCGGACCTCCGACCCGCACATCCGGGCCGTCGGCGACTGCGCGGAGCACGGGGGCCGCGTGTACGGCCTCGCGACGCCCGCCGTCGAGCAGGCCGACGCGCTCGCCGACGCGCTGACGCGCGAAGCGGCCGGCCGGAACGGCGCGCGCCCCTACACCGGCTCCCGCACGCTGACCCGCCTCACCCTGCCGGGCCCGGGGCCGCTGGACCTCGCGGCCTTCGGCGACCCGGAGCCCCGCCCCGATGACGATGTCGTCCAGCTCGCCGACGCCACCCGCGGCACGTACCGCAAGGTCGTCGTCCGCGAGGGCCGCCTCGTCGGCGGCGTCCTGCTCGGCGAGCTCGCGGCGGTCGGCGCGCTGGCCCGCGCCTGGGAGGCCGACGATCCGCTGCCCGACGACGACAGCCCTCTGCTCCACCTGCTCACCCACGACGGACTCACCCACGACGGAGGCCGCTGACATGCCCACGCCCGTACCGCCCCCGAACCCCCGCCCCACCCTCGTGCTCGTCGGACACGGCATGGTCGGCCAGCGCTTCCTCGAAGCCGCCGCCGGGCAGGGCCTCACGGCGAGCCACCGGATCGTGGTGCTGTGCGAGGAGCCGCGCCCCGCCTACGACCGCGTGCAGCTCACCTCGTACTTCTCGGGCCGCACGCCGGACGAACTCTCCGTCACCGACCGGGAGTTCCTCGACGAGCACGGCATCGAGCTGTACGTGGGTGACGCGGCGGAGAGCCTCGACCGCGAGGCCAGGACGGTCACCGCGCGCTCGGGCGCCGTCTTCGCGTACGACACGCTGGTGCTCGCGACCGGCTCCTACCCGTTCGTGCCGCCCGTGCCGGGCAAGGACGCGACGGGCTGTTTCGTCTACCGCACCATCGAGGACCTGCTCGCCATCGAGGAGTACGCGAAGCGGCGCGCCACGACCGGCGCGGTCGTCGGCGGCGGGCTGCTCGGCCTGGAGGCGGCGGGCGCGCTGAAGGGGCTCGGACTGGCCACGCACGTCGTGGAGTTCGCGCCGCGCCTGATGCCGGTGCAGGTCGACGAGGGCGGCGGCGCCGCGCTCCTGCGCACCATCACCGGCATGGGCCTGACCGTGCACACCGGCACCGGCACGCAGGAGATCGTGACCGGCGAGGACGGCGCCGTGACCGGCATGAAGCTGTCCGACGGCAGCGAGGTCGCCACGGACCTGGTGGTGTTCTCGGCGGGCGTCCGCCCGCGCGATCAGCTCGCCCGCGCGCACGGCCTGGCGGTCGGCGAGCGCGGCGGCATCACGGTCGACGAGCAGTGCCGCACCAGCGACCCGCACGTGTACGCGATCGGCGAGTGCGCCCTCGCGGCGGACGGCCGGGTGTACGGCCTGGTCGCGCCCGGCTACGAGATGGCGCAGACGGCCGCCGCCGCCATCGCCTCCCGCGAGGCGAGCTTCACCGGCGCCGACCTCTCCACCAAGCTGAAGCTCCTCGGTGTCGACGTGGCGTCGTTCGGCGACGCGCACGGCACGGCCGAGGGCTGCCTCGACGTCGTCTACACCGACTCGCGCTCGGGCACGTACAAGAAGCTGGTGATGGCGCCGGGCGGTGAACTGCTCGGCGGGATCCTCGTCGGCGACGCCGAGGCGTACGGGGTGCTGCGCCCGCTCACCGGGTCCGTACCTCCGGTGCCCGCCGAGCAGTTGGTGCTCCCCGCGGGCGCGGGCGCCCCGGTCGCGCTCGGCCCCGAGGCCCTGCCCGGCTCCGCGGTCATCTGCAACTGCCACAACGTCACCAAGGACCAGATCTGCGCCTGCTCCTCGCTGCCCGAGGTCAAGAAGTGCACCAAGGCCGGTACGGGGTGCGGCAGTTGCCTGAAGGTGATCGGGCAGTTGCTGCCGAAGAGCGGTGACGACGGGCTGTGCGGCTGCTTCGCGCAGACCCGCCAGGAGCTGTACGAGATCGTGCGCGCCCTGCGCGTCACCTCCTTCCGCGAACTGCTCGACGCGCACGGCCGCGAGGAGGCGCGCGGCGGCGAGGGCTGTGACGAGTGCAAGCCGGCGGTCGGTTCGATCATCGCGTCCCTCGCCCCGGCCATCGGCGCCGGCGGCTACGTCCTGGACGGCGAACAGGCCGCGCTCCAGGACACCAACGACCACTTCCTCGCCAACCTCCAGAAGAACGGCTCCTACTCGGTGGTCCCGCGCATCCCCGGCGGCGAGATCACGCCGGAGAAGCTCATCGTGATCGGTGAGGTGGCGCGGGACTTCGGGCTCTACACGAAGATCACCGGCGGTCAGCGCATCGACCTGTTCGGCGCGCGCGTCGAACAACTGCCGGTCATCTGGGCGCGATTGGTGGATGCGGGCTTCGAGTCGGGCCACGCGTACGGCAAGGCGCTGCGCACGGTGAAGTCCTGCGTCGGGCAGACCTGGTGCCGCTACGGCGTTCAGGACTCCGTCCGCATGGCCATCGACCTGGAGCTGCGCTACCGCGGCCTGCGCGCCCCGCACAAACTGAAGTCGGCGGTCTCCGGCTGCGCCCGCGAGTGCGCCGAGGCGCAGTCCAAGGACTTCGGCGTGATCGCCACGGCGAGCGGCTGGAACCTGTACGTCGGCGGCAACGGCGGCGCGACCCCGCGCCACGCCGACCTGCTCGCCCAGGACCTCGACGACGCCGAACTGGTCCGTCTCATCGACCGGTTCCTCATGTTCTACATCCGCACCGCCGACCGCCTGGAGCGCACCGCCGCCTGGCTCGACCGGATCGACGGCGGCCTCGACCACGTCCGCGACGTCGTCGTCCACGACTCCCTTGGCATCTGTGACGAGCTGGAGTCACTGATGGCCGCCCACGTCACGCACTACCGCGACGAGTGGGCCGAGACCCTCGACGACCCGGAGCGCCTCGCTCGCTTCGTCTCCTTCGTCAACGCGCCCGGTGTGCCCGACCCCACGGTCGGCTTCGTCCCCGAGCGCGACCAGATCAAGCCCGACCTGCCCCTGCTGTCCATCAGCCCCCGCCCCCTGGAAGGAGCCGCACGATGAGCGACTCGACCGCTTCGCCCGCCCCCCGTGTCCAACTGCGCCTGGACGACGACTGGTTCGCGATCTGCGACCGTACGCAGCTGATGCCGGGCCGGGGCCTCGCCGCCCTGCTGCCCGACGGCCGCCAGGCCGCGCTCTTCCTCGACCGCGAGGGCCGTACGTACGCGATCGACAACCGTGACCCGTTCACGGGCGCCGCGGTCCTCTCCCGGGGCCTGCTCGGAACGGAGCGGGGACGGCCGTTCGTCGCCTCGCCGCTGCTGAAGCAGCGGTTCGACCTGGAGACCGGGCGGTGCCTGGACGACGAGGAGGTGGCGGTGGCGGTGCACGCGGTGCGCATCGCCTGATCCCTCTTGACCGGTCATTCCAGAATTGCGTACTGTTCCCTTCGTGGCCAGGACCAAGGAATTCGATCCGGACACCGCGCTGCAGTCGGCCCTGGAGCTGTTCTGGCGGCGCGGCTACGAGGCGACGTCGATGGCGGACCTCGTCGAGGCGCTCGGCATCGGGCGCGCCAGCATCTACGCGACCTTCGGGAACAAGCACGAGCTGTACCTGAAGGCGCTGGAGCGGTACGCCACGCTCCAGGACCCGCGCCTGCTGACCGAGCTCTCGCAGCCGGGCCCCGCACTGCCCGCCGTCCGCGCGCTCGTACGCCGCTTCGGAGCCGAGGCGACCTCCGCCGAGGCGCGCCTCAACGGCTGCTTCATCACCAACACCGCGGCCGAGCTGGGCCCGCACGACGAGTCCGCCGCCCGCTGCGTCGAGCGGAGCTGGGAGCGCCTGGAGACGCTGATGCACTCCGCGCTCGTCCGCGCGCAGGCCCAGGGCGAGCTGCCCGGGAACCGCGATCCGCTGACCCTCGCCCGCATGCTGCTCGTCGTGATGCAGGGCCTGCGGGTGGTCGGCAAGGCCTCCACGGACCCGGCGCGGGTACGGGACGCGGTGGAGCAGGCGCTGACCCTGCTCGACTGAGCCGCATCCGCATCCGCCTCCGTATCCGTATCCGTATCCGTATCCGTAGGGCCGACTTCTTCACGCCTTGATATTGAACCGATCGGTCAAGAAAAGAGAGACTCCGCCATGACTGCTTCCGTCGCCCGGCACCGCTTCACCGGCCGTACCGCCCTCGTCACCGGCGGTGGCTCCGGCCTCGGCCGGGCCATCGCCCTCGCCCTCGCGGCCGAGGGCGCGAACGTCGTCGTCGCCGGGCGCACCGAGGGCCCGCTGAAGGAGACCGCGGACCTCGTGGAGGCCGTCGGCGGCACCGCCCTCGCCGTCACCGCCGACGTCTCCCGCTCCGCCGACCTCGCCGCGCTCGTCGCCGCCACCGTCGACCGCTTCGGCTCCCTGGACGTGGCAGTGAACAACGCGGGCATCCTGCGCGCCGGACAGCCGGTCGCCGAGCTGCCCGAGGAGGACTGGCGCACGATGCTCGACATCAACGTCACCGGCGTACTCCTCGCCCTCCAGGCCGAGGTGAAGCAGATGCGCACGCAGCCCGCGGGCGGCACCATCGTCAACATCGGCTCCACCCTCGGCGCGCACACCAGCACGCCGGGCACGGCCGCCTACGGGGCGACCAAGGCCGCCGTCTCCGCGCTGAGCCGCGCGGCCGCCGCCGAGCACATCAGGGACGGCGTCCGCATCAACACCGTCAGCCCCGGCTCCTCCGACACCACCATGTCGTTCCGCCCCGGCGAGACCGAGGCCGACCGGGCGGCCCGGATGAAGGAGTCGACGCCGCTGGGCCGCGTCTCCACGACCGAGGAGGTCGCCGCGGCCGTGCTCTACCTGGCGTCCGACGAGTCCGGCTCGGTGGTCGGCGCGGACCTGGTGATCGACGGCGGCGCGGCGGCCTGACGCCCCCGCGCCGTACGGCTCACGCCGCTCCGCGCAGCTCCAGGGCGGCCAGCGGGACGAAGCCGGGGCCCGCACCGGTGGTCGACACGTCCTTGCCCCCGAGGCGCCGCAGCAGGGCGAGCGCTATCCGCTCCCCCTGCGCCTTGGCGCGGTCGGCGTTCGATCCGCGGTGCAGGCCGTCGACACTGGCGTGCCACAGCTGCACCCAGCGGCCGAAGTGCTCGGCGGTCAGCGACCGCGCGGCGTGCAGGGCGGCGTGCGGGGCAAAGGCGTCACGGCGGTACTCGGCGGTGCGGAAGAGCGCGCGCTCCCAGAAGTCGGTGATGTGCGGCAGATGCGCGTCGAGGTCCGTCCCGGCGATCTCCGTGAAGAAGGGGCCGATCAGCGGGTCGACGAAGGCCGCCGCGTAGAAGCGGCGGAGCAGTACGTCCAGATCGGCACGGCTGACGATATCCACACATACGACTGTGCCACGACCGGGCGGCGGGATGTCGGGTGAACGGGGGATGTCCGGGGCGCGCGGGACGAAAGGGGGGCGTGTGCGGGTCGGCATCAGGGGCGGTGTGCGGGGCAGCATCAGGGGCAGTGTGCGGGGCAGCATCAGGGACGGCGTGCGTGCGGGGCATTTCCGGGTGTGCTCAGCGCAGGTCCGACGCGTCCATGTGCGCTCGTGCGCTCAGCGCAGGTCCGACGCCTCGAAGACGGCCTTGGCCGCCGCGCGGTCGGCCCGCGTGGCCAGCCGGCGCAGTTCGGTGCAGCCGGTCCTGAGCAGCCCGTTCTCCCGCGCGGTGCGGGCGCCGGTGTCGAGGCGGTGCAGGAGCAGGGGGTTGTCGACGAGGATCTGCGGGTCGAGTTCGACGCGGTTGCCGAGTGAGTCGCAGAGGACCAGGCGGGCGGCGACGCCCTCGCTGCGCCGCACGGCGGTCAGCAGGCAGGTGCAGACGTGTCTGCGGCGGCCGAGCCCCTGTACGGCCAGCCAGCCGGGGCCCGCGGTCACCCGTACGGGGTGCAGCACCAGGTAGAGCAGCACGGCGAGCGCGGCCCACAGGCACGCCCGCGCGGGGGTGAGCGTGTCGTCCGCCCGGTCGATGAGCAGGACGAGCACGAAGAGCGCGCACGCGCAGAAGACGGCGCCCCGCACCGAGGCGGCCCAGCCGCGGTCCGACGTGGTCTGCCCCGCCGCTCCTTCGCCGCCCCGACGACTTCTGCCGCCGTGGGCGGCACCGCCGCGGACAGCGCCCCAACCTGCCATGTCGTGTCCCATGTGCGGCACGGTAGAACGGCCGCGTGCCCACGTCGTCGCCCGTTGACGAGGCATATACACACCGTCGGCACACCTTGACGGCCCGTTGACACTCGTCGGGGCGGCCCGGGTGTCCGCAGGGTGACACTCGGCCGCAACACCCCTGTCGTAATCCCTCTGCATGGTTGATCGTTGAGCCGGGCACACAAGGCCACGCCACGGAGTTCCGACACACCACGCAGGGGGACGACCAGCATGACCATCAGCCGCAGGACACTGCTCGGGACGGGCACGACGGTCGCGGCCGGCGCGGCGCTCGGGCTGCTCAGCGCGTGCGGGTCCAACACCGGGCGCGACGGCGGCGGTTCGGGCGGCAAGGGCCCGCGGCTCGCGCAGTGGTACCACCAGTACGGCGAGGCGGGCACCGAGCAGGCCGTGAAGCGGTACGCCGCCGCGTACAAGAAGGCGGACGTCAGCGTCCAGTGGCGCCCGGGCAACTACGACGAGCAGACCGCCGCGTCCCTGCTCACCGACTCGGGGCCCGACGTCTTCGAGGTCAACGGCCCGTCCCTGGACCAGATCAGGGGCGGCCAGGTCGTCGACCTCACCGACCTGTTCGAGGGTGTGAAGGACGACTTCAACCCGGTGCTGCTCGCTCCCAAAACGTACGACGGCAAGATCTGGGCCATTCCGCAGGTCGCCGACATGCACCTGCTCTACTACCGCAAGAGCCTGCTCGACGACGCGGGCGTGCAGCCGCCGAAGAGCATGGACGAGCTGGTCGACGCGGCGAAGGCGACCACCACGAAGAAGGTGAAGGGCCTCTTCCTCGGCAATGACGGCGGCGCCGGTGCGCTGGGCATCACACCCCTGTACGCGGCCGGTCTCTCCTCCGTCACCGAGGACGGCGAGGTCGGCTTCGACGACCCGGCGGCCGCCCGCGTCCTGGGCAAGCTGCGCCAGCTGTACGCCGACAAGTCGCTGCTGCTCGGCGCGCCCGCCGACTGGTCGGACCCGTCGGCGTTCGTGCAGGAGCTGACCGCCATGCAGTGGTGCGGGCTGTGGGCGCTGCCCGCCGTGCGCAAGGAGCTTGGCGACGACTTCGGCGTGCTGGCGCTGCCCGCCGACGGGCCGGGCGGGAAACCGGCGCTGCCCGTGGGGGCGTACGGCGCGGCGGTGAGCGCCCGCAGCGACCACAAGAAGGAGGCGAAGGACTTCCTGAAGTGGCTGTGGATCGACAGGACGGAGTACCAGGAGGACTTCGCGCTGTCGTACGGCTTCCACATCCCGGCCAGGCTCTCCCTGGCGAAGAAGGCCGACAAGCTGAAGGAGGGCCCTGCGGCGGACGCCGTGCGCTACTCCACACAGTACGGCTACGCCCAGCCGCTGCTGTGGACTCCGCCGAGCCGCACCGCGTACCAGGACGCGCTGAGCCGGATCATCAAGTCCGGCGCGAACCCGGAGAGCGAGCTGAAGTCCGTCGTACGCAAGGTGCGGGCGGAGCTGGACCGCGCCAAGAAGAAGTCGTGAGGCGGGCGTTGGCCACGGGTCCCGCCGCGAACTCCGCGAACTCCGAGCCCAAGGCGTCAGCTGGGCCGGATACGCCGAAGACGCGCCGCCGCCCCGCGAAAGCCCTGCTCGGCACCCAGAACCGCACCCTCTGGTTCTGGGTCTTCGTCGGCCCCTTCGCGCTCGGCCTGATCCTCTTCACGTACGTACCGCTCGCCTGGAGCGTCTACCTGAGCTTCTTCGACGCCCACAACACGGTCTCGCCGACCGACTTCATCGGATTCGACAACTACACGTCGATGCTGCGGAACGACGCTTTCACCGACAGCCTCGTCACCTTCGCGGTGTTCTCCGCCTTCATCGTGCCGACGACGTTCGTGCTGTCCCTCGCGCTCGCGCTGATGGTGAACCGGATGCGCCGCGCGCAGGCGTTCTTCCGCTCGGTCTTCTTCCTCCCGGCGGCGTGCAGCTACGTCGTGGCGGCGCTGATCTGGAAGCTGTCGATCTTCAACGGGGTGCGGTTCGGGCTCGCCAACACCGTCCTCGGCTGGTTCGGCGCCGACCAGACCGCCTGGCTCTCGACGACGGACCCGCCCTGGTACTGGCTGGTCATCGTCACCGTACGGCTCTGGCTCCAGGCCGGCTTCTACATGATCCTCTTCCTGGCCGGCCTGCAACGGATCTCCCCCACCCTCTACGAGGCGGCTGCGGTGGACGGGGCGCGGCCCGGCTGGCAGGTGCTTCGCCACATCACGCTCCCGCAGCTGCGCACCACCTCGGTCGCCGTGACGCTGCTCCTGGTCATCAACGCCTTCCAGGCCTTCGACGAGTTCTACAACCTGCTCTCGGACTCCCAGGGCTACCCGCCCTACGCCCGTCCGCCGCTCGTCTACCTCTACTACACAGCGCTCGGCCAGGAGCAGAACCTCGGCTTCGGCAGCGCGGGCGCGGTGATCCTCGCCCTGATCATCGCGGTGGTGACGATCGGCCAGGCGCGCTGGTTCGGCCTCGGCGGAAAGGAGGACTGAGCGCCATGACCACATCCGCGAAGCGTGCCGACCCGAAGAGGCCGGGGAACCCGGCGAAGGCTCCGCACCGCCCCATGGACGACGCCCTGGTCCGCACGGGCCGCGCCCTGCGCCTCGTCCTGCTGATCGCCCTGGCGCTCCTCTTCCTGATCCCCTTCTACCTCCTCGTACGCAACGGCCTCGCGTCCGAGGACGACATCACGTCCCCCGACTGGACGTTCTTCCCCTCCACCCTGCACTGGTCGAACCTCTCCGAGCTGTTCGACGACCCGACGGTGCCGATGGCGAGGGCCCTGCTCAACTCGACGCTGATCGCGGTCGCGACGACGCTGGGCACCCTCGTCCTCGCCTCGCTCGCCGGGTACGGCCTGGCGCGCATCCCCTACCGGTTCGCGAACCAGGTCTTCTACGCGATCCTCGGCACGATGATGGTCCCGGCCGCCGTCACCTTCGTACCGAGCTTCGTCCTGGTCTCGTCGCTCGGCTGGGTGTCGACCCTGCGCGGCCTGATCGTCCCCACCCTGTTCTCGGCCTTCGCCTGCTTCATCTTCCGCCAGTACTTCCTGGGCTTCCCCAGGGAACTGGAGGACGCGGCACGGGTGGACGGCCTCGGCTACTGGCGCACGTACTGGCGGGTGGTGGTGCCCAACTCCCGTCCCGTCTTCGCCGCGGTCGGCACGATCGTGTTCATCGGCGCCTGGAACTCCTTCCTGTGGCCCCTGGTGATCGGCCAGGACCGCGACGCGTGGACGGTCCAGGTGGCCCTGGCCACGTTCACCACGTCCCAGGTCATCCGCCTGCACGAACTGTTCGTCGCGGCGGCGGTGTCGATCGTGCCGCTCCTGGTCGTGTTCCTGTTCTTCCAACGGTGGATCGTGGCGGGGGTGGAGAGGTCGGGGATCGACGACTGAGATCTGTCCGGAACTCCCTTCCTCACCGGCGTCCGCGAAGTACTCCACCGCACTTCAGGGAGTCCGGACCCTCTTCAGAGGGTCCGGATGCCGACATTCGGCCCCTCCAAACGGCGTGATTCTCGCCACCCCTGATAGGCCTTGCGCTCAGATGAGCGCTTCATGAGCGGGTGCACTTCTCCAAAGGGTGGCACTCAGTGCCACTGCTCGATCATTCACGAGGTGAACTCACATCTGAGATTTCCCCGCTCACCTGAGCGTTTAGTGAGTACAGAGGGCGGTGTGTGTTCAAGACTTGAACGAACGAAGGAGGTCTTGGCTACCGCTCAGTCACTTTCGATCTAGCGGCGGACGGGTGGTTACGGCCGTATGACGCACAAGTGGACGTACCCATGAGCCTTCGATCTGGGTATGTTCCTCGCCGTCAGGGCAGCCACCGAGTCCTCGAGGAGTCGAGACCCGTGTCGGAAAACAAAGATTCCCACGTAGCTCACACGAGTGAGACGACCGCGGACGTGAAGTTCGTTTACGACTTCACCGAGGGCAACAGGGACCTCAAGGACCTTCTCGGCGGGAAGGGCGCGAACCTCGCCGAGATGACCAACCTCGGGCTGCCCGTCCCGCCGGGCTTCACCATCACCACCGAGGCCTGCAAGACCTACCTCGGCAGCGGCGAGGAGCCCGTCGAGCTGCGGGACGAGGTGAGTGCGCACCTCGACGCCCTCGAGAAGAAGATGGGCAAGAAGCTCGGCCAGGCCGACGACCCGCTGCTCGTCTCGGTCCGCTCCGGCGCCAAGTTCTCCATGCCCGGCATGATGGACACCGTCCTGAACATCGGGCTCTCCGACAAGTCCGTGACGGGCCTCGCCAAGCAGTCCGGCGACGACCGCTTCGCGTGGGACTCCTACCGCCGCCTCATCCAGATGTTCGGCAAGACCGTACTCGGCGTCGACGGTGACCTCTTCGAGGACGCGCTGGAGAAGGCCAAGGAGGCCAAGAAGGTCACGGTCGACACCGACCTCGAGGCCGCCGACCTGAAGAAGCTGGTCACCAGGTTCAAGAAGATCGTCAAGACGGAGGCCGGGCGGGACTTCCCGCAGGACCCGCGCGAGCAGATGGACCTCGCGATCCGTTCGGTCTTCGAATCGTGGAACACCGACCGCGCCAAGCTCTACCGCCGCCAGGAGCGCATCCCGCACGACCTCGGCACGGCCGTCAACGTCTGCTCGATGGTCTTCGGCAACCTCGGCCCCGACTCCGGCACGGGCGTCGCGTTCACCCGCGACCCGGCCAGCGGCCATCAGGGCGTGTACGGCGACTACCTCCAGAACGCGCAGGGCGAGGACGTCGTCGCGGGCATCCGCAACACCGTGCCGCTCGCCGATCTCGAGCAGATCGACAAGAAGTCGTACGACCAGCTCATGCAGATCATGGAGACCCTTGAGACGCACTACAAGGACCTCTGCGACATCGAGTTCACCATCGAGCGCGGCCAGCTGTGGATGCTCCAGACCCGCGTCGGCAAGCGCACCGCGGGTGCCGCCTTCCGCATCGCGACGCAGCTCGTGGACCAGGGCCTGATCGACGAGGCCGAGGCGCTCCAGCGCGTCAACGGCGCGCAGCTCGCGCAGCTGATGTTCCCCCGCTTCGACGAGAACGCGAAGGTCGAGCAGCTCGGCCGGGGCATCGCCGCGTCACCGGGTGCCGCGGTCGGCAAGGCGGTCTTCGACTCGTACACCGCGATCAAGTGGTCGCGTTCGGGCGAGAAGGTGATCCTGATCCGCCGCGAGACCAACCCCGACGACCTCGACGGCATGATCGCCGCCGAGGGCATCCTGACCTCGCGCGGCGGCAAGACCTCGCACGCCGCCGTCGTGGCGCGCGGCATGGGCAAGACCTGTGTCTGCGGCGCCGAGGAGCTGGAGGTCGACACCAAGCGGCGCTGCCTCACCGCGCCGGGCGGCGTGGTCGTCGAGGAGGGCGACACCGTCTCCATCGACGGTTCGACGGGCAAGGTCTACCTGGGCGAGGTGCCCGTGGTCCCCTCCCCCGTCGTCGAGTACTTCGAGGGCCGCATGCACGCCGGCGCCGACGACGCCGACGAGCTGGTCGCCGCCGTGCACCGGATCATGGCGTACGCGGACCGGGTGCGCCGCCTGCGGGTGCGCGCCAACGCGGACAACGCCGAGGACGCGCTGCGCGCCCGCCGCTTCGGCGCGCAGGGCATCGGCCTGTGCCGCACCGAGCACATGTTCCTCGGCGAGCGCCGCGAGATGGTCGAGCGGCTGATCCTCGCCGACGCGGACGACGAGCGCGAGGACGCGCTCAAGGAGCTCCTCCCGCTCCAGAAGCAGGACTTCGTGGAGCTCTTCGAGGCGATGGACGGCCTGCCGGTCACCGTGCGCCTCCTGGACCCGCCGCTGCACGAGTTCCTGCCGGACATCACCGAGCTGTCCGTCCGCGTCGCGCTCGCCGAGTCCCGCAAGGACGCCAACGAGAACGACCTGCGCCTGCTCCAGGCCGTGCACCGGCTGCACGAGCAGAACCCGATGCTCGGCCTGCGCGGCGTACGCCTCGGCCTGGTCATCCCTGGCCTCTTCACCATGCAGGTGCGGGCCATCGCGGAGGCGGCGGCCGAGCGCAAGAGCGCCAAGGGCGACCCGCGCGCGGAGATCATGATTCCGCTCGTCGGCACGGTCCAGGAGCTGGAGATCGTCCGTGACGAGGCCGAGCAGGTCATCGCGGAGGTCATCGAGACGACCGGCGTCGACCTGAAGCTGGCGCTCGGCACGATGATCGAGCTGCCGCGCGCCGCGCTCACCGCCGACCAGATCGCCGAGGCCGCCGAGTTCTTCTCCTTCGGCACGAACGACCTCACGCAGACGGTCTGGGGCTTCTCGCGCGACGACGTGGAGGCTTCGTTCTTCACCGCGTACCTGGAGAAGGGCATCTTCGGGGTCTCGCCCTTCGAGACCATCGACAAGGACGGCGTCGGCAAGCTGGTCCGCGACGCGGTCAAGGCGGGCCGCGAGACCCGTCCCGACCTGAAGCTCGGCGTCTGCGGCGAGCACGGCGGCGACCCGGAGTCCGTGCACTTCTTCCACGAGGTGGGCCTGGACTACGTCTCCTGCTCACCGTTCCGCATCCCGGTGGCCCGCCTGGAGGCCGGCCGCGCCGCGTCCCACTCGACGGGCAGCGACCACCGGTAGAGCCCCGGGGCCGACGCCGTGTCCCCGACCCTCAGTACCGATACGGCGTCGGCTCCGGTCCGCGAAGAAGGGGCAGCATCCTGTGCGGGGATGCTGCCCCGACGCGTAGGCCCCGACATCCTCGCGTACGACCGGTCCGGCGCGTCTCCTTGCCCGGCCGAGCGCCGCAGGGAACGCGGCCGTCGTCCAGATGCTCCAGGCGTCCGGTGACCAGTGAGCACATCGCTGCGTGCGGGCCAGGTCGTCGGCGCCGGGCCTCAGCCGCCCGACGTGTCCAGTTCCGCGTCCTCGCTCACGCCCGCGCAGTCGTAGGGGTCCTTCAGCCAGCCGTCCGGCAGGACGACCCGGTTGTTGCCCGAGGTGCGGCCGCGTGGGCCGTCCGCGCCCGCCGGCCACGCCTGGTCGAGGTCCAACTCGCCGAGTCCGTCCTCCAGTTCGGCGAGCGAGGAGGTGATCGCGAGGCGCTTGCGCATCTCCGAACCGACCGCGAAGCCCTTCAGGTACCACGCGACGTGCTTACGGAAGTCGATGACGCCGCGCGCCTCGTCGCCGATCCACTCGCCGAGGAGGGTGGCGTGCCGCAACATGACGGCGGCGACCTCGCGCAGGTCGGGGGCCTTGGGTGCGCCCGTACCCTCGAAGGCGGCGACCAGGTCGCCGAAGAGCCAGGGGCGGCCGAGGCAGCCACGGCCCACGACGACGCCGTCGCAGCCGGTCTCGTTCATCATGCGGACCGCGTCGGCGGCCGACCAGATGTCGCCGTTGCCGAGCACCGGGATCTCGGGGACGTGCTCCTTGAGGCGCGCGATGGCGTCCCAGTCGGCGGTGCCGCCGTAGTGCTGGGCGGCGGTGCGGCCGTGCAGGGCGATGGCCGTCACGCCTTCCTCGACGGCGATGCGGCCCGCGTCGAGGAAGGTGATGTGCTCGTCGTTGATGCCCTTGCGCATCTTCATGGTGACCGGCAGGTCGCCCGCGCCGCTGACCGCCTCGCGCAGGATCGCGCGGAGCAGGGGGCGCTTGTACGGCAGCGCGGAGCCGCCGCCCTTGCGGGTGACCTTGGGGACGGGGCAGCCGAAGTTCAGGTCGATGTGGTCGGCCAGGTCCTCTTCCGCGATCATGCGGACGGCCTTGCCGACGGTCGCCGGGTCGACGCCGTACAGCTGGATCGAGCGCGGCTTCTCCGTCGCGTCGAAGTGGATCAGCTGCATCGTCTTCTCGTTGCGCTCCACCAGGGCGCGCGTGGTGATCATCTCGCTGACGAAGAGGCCCTTGCCTCCACTGAACTCCCGGCACAGCGTCCGGAAAGGCGCGTTCGTGATGCCCGCCATGGGGGCGAGCACGACCGGCGGCTGCACGGTGTGCGGGCCGATCGACAGGGGCTGCGGCTGGGACGGCATCGATGATCTCCGGAACGTATGACGGGACCCTTCATTGTCCCTCACTCCTCGGACAGCTCCGCCAGCCGCTCCAGACGCTCCTCCGTCGCGTCGTCGGCGGGGACGTAGGCGATGAGGCGGTACGCCTGCGTCAGCGGGGCCATCCACAGCATGCGGTGTTCCAGGCGGAGCAGGCCGACCTGGGGGTGCTGGTAGCGCTTGACGTGCGGAGACATGGTCGCCACCTCGTGCCGCTCCCACAGCTCGCGGAACTCGGCGGAGACCCCGGCCAGCCGGTCGCGCAGCTCCTTCCAGGCCGGTTCGGCCCCGTGCTCGGCCATGGAACCGCGGAACTTGGCGACCAGATCGCGCAGCATCTCGTCGCGGTCGATGAAGGTCGCGCGCCATCGCTCACTGGTGGCCAGGAGCCACAGGCAGTTGCGGTCGCGCTGCGGCATCGCGTCGAAGTCGCCGAAGACGTGCGTCCAGGAACGGTTGTACGCGAGCACGTCGTAGCGGCCGTTCTGCACGTTGGCCGGATACGGGGCGAGGCGGCGCAGCAGCCGCCGGACCTCCGCGGAGAGCGCGGTGCACTCCGCCTCGGGGCGCGGGTCCACGGCTCCGGCGAGCGCGAAGAGGTGGGCGCGCTCGCTGGGGTCCATCAGGAGCGCCCGGGCGATCGCGTCGATGACCTGCGCGGACACCTTGATGGACCGCGCCTGCTCCAGCCACGTGTACCAGGTGACGCCCACGCAGGCGAGCTGCGCGACCTCCTCGCGGCGCAGGCCCGGCGTACGGCGCCGGGTGCCGCGGGGCAGGCCCACCTGCTCGGGCGTGACGCGTTCACGGCGGCTGCGGAGGAAGGCGGCGAGCTCCTGCCTGCGGATCTCGGCGCCGGTTGCCGACGGGGCGGAGGGCGAGGCGGGGGCGGATGTGGCGGATGTGGTGGGCGTGGTGGGCGTGGTGGGTGTGGTGGGTGTGGTCCTGGTAGTCGTCGTGGTCGTGGTCGTCGTCACGTGTCCAGGCTGCGCCATCCCGCAGCCTGTTTCCAGGTTCGCCTGGTACCAGGATAAAGACACTCTGGTACCCCTCTGAGGACCGGAACAGAGTCGATCCGTGACTCATCCCGCGACGCCAACCGGCAACGCTTCCGACGGCAACCGCTCCGACAAGTACTCCTCCGACAAGCTGGGCCGCAGCTCCTCCGACAACCTGGACTGCAGCTCACCCGACAAGCTGGTCCGCAGCTCCTCCGACAACCTGGACTGCAGCTCACCCGGCAAGCTGGTCCGCAGCTCCTCCGACAAGCTGAGCCGCAGCCCGTCGGACAAGTACTCCTCGTACAAGTACTCCTCAGACAAGCCCCACGCGAGTCCGACCCCGCCCCTCACCCCCCTCAGTCCCTCCCTCACCCCCCTCGCCCTCCTCACCCTCCTCCTCGGCGCCTCCCTCTCCAGCATCGACTTCTTCATCGTCAACGTCGCCCTGCCCAGCATCGAGCGCGACCTGAACGCCTCCCCCGCCACGTTGGAGATGGTCGTCGCGGGCTACGCGGTGGCGTACGCCGTGCTGCTCGTGCTCGGGGGGCGGCTCGGCGATACGTACGGGCGCAGGAAGCTGTTCCTGTGGGGTGTGGCCGCCTTCGGGCTGACCTCGTTGGCCTGCGGGGTCGCGCCCGGCGCGTGGTGGCTGGTGGGGGCGCGGGTGGCCCAGGGTGCCGCGTCCGCGCTGATGCTGCCGCAGGTTCTCGGGACCATCCACGCGACGACGCGCGGCGAGCGGCGAGCGCGGACCGTCGCCCTGTACGGCGCCGTGAGCGGTATCGCGGGTCTGCTCGGGCAGGCGCTCGGCGGCGCCCTGGTCGCCGCCGACCTGGGCGGTACCGGCTGGCGCGCCGTGTTCCTCGTCAACGTGCCGGTCGCGGTGGCGGCCCTGCTCATCGGCGGGCGCGCGGTGCCCGACAGCCGTGCCGAGCGGCCCGCGCGGAGCGATGTCCTCGGCACGGTCCTGTTCGCCTGCGCGCTGACCGCGCTGCTGCTGCCCCTGACGGAGGGCCGCGCGACGGGCTGGCCGCTGTGGTCCGTACTGCTGCTGGTCGCGGCGCCGCTGCTCGGCTGGGCGTTCGGGGCCGTGGAGCGGCGCGCCGAGCACACCGGTGGGAGTCCGCTGCTGCCTCCGTCGCTGCTGCGCGAGCCGGGCGTACGCAGGAGTCTGGTTCTCGGTGTGCCGATCTTCATCGGGTTCAGCGGCTTCATGTTCGGGTTCGCGATCATTCTTCAGCAGGGCCTGGGTTACGGGGCGTTGAAGGCGGGCCTTGCGGTGGTCCCGATGGGTCTGACGCAGATTCCGGCGTCGATGCTCGTGCCGCGTCTGGTGCGGCGCTGGGGCACCCGCGCGATGACCCGCGCCGCCCTCGTGCACGTCGCGGGCCTCACCGTGCTCGGCCTTACGGTGCTGTGGACGCCGTGGTCCGCCCTCGACCCTCTCGCCCTCGCCCCCGGGCTGCTCCTCTGCGGCCTCGGCCAGGGCGTCCAGCTCGCGCTCTACTACCGCGTCGCGCTCGCCGCCGTTCCGGCCGCGCGGGCGGGCGCGGGCAGCGGGCTCGCCGCGACCGTGCAGCAGTCGTGCCTGGCCGTGGGGGTGGCGACGATCGGCTCGCTCTTCCTGGCGCTGGTGCCGGACCTCGGCATGCGGGACGCGTTCGTGAGCGGGCTCGGCGTGCAGCTCGCGGGCCTGCTCGGCCTGGCCCTGCTGAGCCTGCGGTTGCCGCGAACGCTGAGCTGAGCCCGGCGCTCAACCCCGTCACCCCCCTCCCGGCCGTCACACCCTCCCGGCCGTCACCCCCCTCCCCCACCCGTCACTCTCTCCCCCACCCGTTGCTCTCGCCCGGTCCCACCCCGCGCCCTGAGCGCTCCGCCGAACTACCGTCGAAAGATGCCCGATGAACTCACTCACCGCCGACGGATGCTCGTCCTGGCGATCTGCTGTTCGAGCCTGCTCATCGTCACCCTCGACAACACGGTCCTGAACGTCGCGCTGCCCACCCTGCAGAAGGAGTTCGACGCGAGCGTCTCGGGGATGCAGTGGACGGTGGACGCGTACACGCTCGTCCTCGCCTCGCTCCTGATGCTCGCGGGCTCGACCGCCGACCGGATCGGCCGCCGCAAGATCTTCCTGGCGGGGCTCGTGATCTTCACACTCGGTTCGGTGCTCTGCTCGGTCGCCCCCAGCCTCGAATTCCTGGTGGCCTTCCGCATGGTGCAGGCGGTCGGCGGCTCCATGCTCAACCCGGTCGCCATGTCGATCATCACGAACACGTTCACCGAGCCGCGCGAGCGGGCCCGTGCCATCGGCGTCTGGGGCGGCGTGTCCGGAATCTCGCTCGCGGCGGGCCCGCTGGTCGGCGGCGTCCTCGTGGACTCGGTCGGCTGGCGCTCGATCTTCCTGATCAACGTGCCGGTGGGCCTCGCCGCGCTCCTCCTCACCCTGCGGTACGTCCCCGAATCGCGCGCCCCGCAGCCGCGCCGCCCCGACCCGGTGGGGCAGTTGCTCGTGATCGTGCTGCTCGGCGCGCTGACGTACGCGATCATCGAGGCGCCGCGGGCCGGCTGGACCTCACCGCTGATCCTCGCCTCCGCGGGCACGGCGGTGCTCGGCCTTGCCGGGCTGCTGCGGTACGAGCCGCGCCGCGATCAGCCCCTCATCGACCTGCGCTTCTTCCGGTCGGTGCCGTTCAGCGGGGCGACGGTGATCGCGGTCTGCGCCTTCGCGTCGCTCAGCGGCTTCCTCTTCCTCTCCACGCTCTACCTCCAGGACGTGCTGCGTCTCGACGCCCTGCACGCCGGGCTGTGGATGCTGCCGATCGCGGCCATGGCGCTGGTCTGCGGGCCGCTGTCGGGCCGTCTGGTGGGCAGCCGCGGCCCACGGATCCCGCTGCTGATCGCGGGGGTGACGATGACGGCGTCGGGCGTCCTCTTCGCCGGGTTCGACGCGGCGGCCTCCAGCGGGACGCGCCTCCTCGGCTACCTCCTCTTCGGCCTCGGCTTCGGCTTCGTGAACGCGCCGATCACCAACACGGCGGTCTCCGGGATGCCGCGTGCCCAGGCGGGCGTCGCCGCGGCCGTCGCGTCCACCAGCCGCCAGATCGGCACGACGCTGGGCGTCGCGGTGATCGGCGCGGTCCTCGCCTCGGGCGTGGCGTCCTCCTCGTACGCGGACGACTTCACACAGGCGAGCCGCCCCGCCTGGTGGATCATCGCGGGCTGCGGTCTGGCCGTACTGCTGCTCGGGGCGCTGACCAGCGGACGGTGGGCGCGCGACTCGGCACGCAGGACGGCGGAGCGGCTGGAGAAGGAGGCGCGGCCGGAGGCGGTGGCTGTGGCGAGGTGACAGACGGGAGCCGACAGCTCGCGAGGAACGACTGACAGATGACAGATATTGAAATCTGTCATCTGTCATGTCATCGTGGACGCATGCGCACTCTCACTCTCGGAACCACCGGCCCCCGCACCGCCGCCCTCGGCCTCGGCTGCATGGGCATGTCCGCGCTCTACGGGGACGCGGACCGCACCGAATCGATCGCGACGATCCACGCCGCCCTCGAAGCGGGCGTCACCCTCCTGGACACCGGCGACTTCTACGCCATGGGCCACAACGAAATGCTGATCGGCGAGGCCCTGCGCACCGCCCCGGCCGCCCGCCGCGAGCAGGCGCTGACCAGCGTCAAGTTCGGCGCCCTGCGCGATCCGGACGGCGGCTGGTCGGGGTACGACGGCCGCCCGGCCGCGGTCAGGAACTTCGCCGCGTACTCGCTGCAGCGCCTCGGCGTCGACCACATCGACGTCTACCGCATCGCCCGCATCGACCCCGACGTCCCGATCGAGGAGACGGTGGGCGCCATCGCGGAGCTGGTCGAGAAGGGGTACGTACGGCACATCGGCCTCTCCGAGGTCGGCGCCGACACGATCCGCCGGGCGGCGGCCACGGCCCCCATCTCCGACCTGCAGATCGAGTACTCCCTCATCTCGCGCGGCATCGAGGCGGAGATCCTGCCGACCGTCGCCGGGCTGGGTATCGGCGTCACGGCGTACGGCGTGCTCTCGCGCGGCCTGATCTCCGGCCACTTCACCCGCGACCGGCAGCTCGCCGCGAACGACTTCCGCTCGATGAGCCCCCGCTTCCAGGGCGAGAACCTCGACCGCAACCTCGACCTGGTCGACGCCCTGCGGAAGATCGCCGACCAGAAGGGCGTCAGCGTCGCGCAGACCGCCATCGCCTGGGTCCTCGCGCAGGGCCCCCGGCACGGCGCGGCCGTCGTGCCACTGGTCGGCGCGCGCCGCAGGGACCGGCTCGACGAGGCGCTCGGCGCCCTCGACGTGACGCTCGACGACGCGGACCTGGCGGCGATCGAGGCGGCCGTGCCCGCGGACGCGGCGGCCGGCGCGCGCTACCCGCAGGCGCAGATGGCACACCTCGACAGCGAGCGCTGAACCGGCCACGGGTACGGTCTGTGCCATGGAAACCGCGGCTCCCCTGACCCCCGAGCGCATCCTCGAAGCGACCGAGGAGGTGCTGCGCAGGCACGGTGCGGCCAAGGCCACGGTCGTCGACGTGGCCCGCGCCCTCGGGGTGAGCCACGGCACGGTGTACCGCCACTTCCGCACGAAGGCGGAGCTGCGCGGCGCGGTGACACGGCGCTGGCTGGACCGTACGTCCGAGTCGCTCTCCGGGATCGTCACCGGCGCCGAGCCGCCCGCGACGAAGCTGCGGCTCTGGCTGACAGGGCTCTTCGAGGCCAAGCAGCACAAGGCCGGTGACGATCCCGAACTCTTCGCCACGTACCTGGTGTTGACCGACGAGAACAGCGACGTGGTCGACCACCACATCGCCGAACTCACGGGACAGCTGACCGCGATCGTGCAACAGGGCGTGGACAGCGGCGACTTCGCGTCCGCCGACCCCGCGGTGACGGCCCGCGCCGTCTTCGACGCCACCTCCCGCTTCCACGACCCGTCCTACGCGCCGCACTGGTCCCGCCCCGGCATCGAGGACGCGTTCACGGCGGTCCTCGACCTGACCCTGCGGGGCCTGCGGGCCTAGGGAGGGCCACAACAGGGGCCGGGGAGCCGCGGATACAGTGATCGGATGCCGCTCGTCGAGATCACTTACGCGCCCCACGTCCCCGAAGCGACGCTCCGCGAACTCGGTTCGGTCCTCCCCCACCTGGTGTCCCTGGCGGTGGAGTGCCCCGAGGAGCCCTACGACGGCGATCTGCGGCCTGGCGACGTGGAGCTGCGCTTCCGTGAGCTCGGGCCGTGGGACCGCAGCGGCCTCGACTTCGTGATCGAGATCCGGTCGAAGTGGTTCGAGAGCCGGGCCGGCAACCGCCAGGAGCGGGTGGACCGGCTGCACGACGGCGTCAGGGCCGCGACCGGATGCGACGACTTCGGCATCTACCTGTCGCTTCCGGTCGCCGCGTGGTCCCAGGGCGAGGACGAGGACGAGGACGTGGAGGACTAGGCCCGCCTAGCGCCCGTCGTCCCTCGGCCGGTGCTCCACGTACTCGATCACCGTGCCGTCCCGGTGCCGCGCCGTGAAGCCCGAGCCCGTCGGGACCTTGATCAGCGGTTCGGTGATCTCCGCGCCCTCCGCCGCAAGCCGGTCCAGGTACGTGGCCGCCGAGTCGACCAGGAGTGTGCCGTGCGTCGCGCGGAACGGCGCCAGGGTCTCCTCCGTGCCCTCTATCAGGAGGAAGGCGCCGACCGCCGCGAGGGCGAGGTTCTTCTCGGGGTAGGTGAACCACATGTCGCGTTCGGTGCCGAGCAGCCGTTCGTACGACGCGGCCAGGGCGTCCAGCGTGCCGGGGCCCGTGTAGACGCGGATGAAGGGGCGGGGTTCGGTCAGGTCCGTGGAGTCGTTGCGGCGGCGCCACATCACAGGGGTTTGAGTCATGGGTCCAGCCTCCGGCCCGGCGGGCACCGCAACCAGTGGGGCATCTGTGGGGGTGAGTCCGGGTCATAGGCTGGCGCCATGGCGACCACGACGGAGACCGTCACCGCAACCACCAACGAGACCGCCGCCGCGACCGCGACCGCCGCGCTCCGGCGCGGACTCGGCGGGTTTCTGCGGGCCCACCGGGAGCGGACCTCCCCCGGCGACGTGGGGCTGCCCACTACCGCCCGCCGACGCACCTCGGGGCTGCGCCGCGAGGAGGTCGCCGTGCTCTCGGGGGTCTCCGTCGCCTGGTACACCTGGCTTGAACAGGGCCGCGTCGACACCTCGCGGCAGGTGCTCGACGCCGTGGCCCGCGCCCTGCGCCTCGACGACGCCTCCCACCGGCACGCCCTCGCCCTCGCCGGATTCGCTCCCGTCGGGTTCGCTCCCGCCGGATCCGCTCCCCCCGCCGAGGAGCCGCCCGCCCCGGTCGCCCCCGCACTCCGCGCCGTGCTCGACAGCTGGCCCGACAGCCCGGCGCTGCTCCTCGGCCCCGCCCTGGACATCCTCGCCCGGAACCGCGCGTACGCCGACGTGTGGCCCGACCCCGCGGAGCTCCCCGCCGAGCGGCGCAATCTGCTGCTCCTGCTCGTCGGCGACGAACGGCACCAGCGGCTGCTGCCCGGCTGGGAGTCCGTGGCCATGGACCTCTACCGGCACCTGCGCACGCACGCCGACCGCCGGCCCGGGGACGCGAGCTTCCTGCGGCTCACGGCGCAACTGCGATCCGTGCGGCCGGACTTGGACGACTGGTGGGCCTGCAGGTCGGTCGGCGAGTTCGCCCCGCGGACCATCGAGCTCACACCGCGGGACGGCAGCGCGCCCCGGGCGTACGACATGACGCTGCTCCTCACCCCTCAGCCGCAGGACGCGTCGGTCCTCGTCCAGACTCCCCGCAGCCCCGCCGTGCGCGCGAAGCCCCCGGTTCCGTGACCCGGAACCGGGGGCTTCGCGTGGATCTCACCCAGGGGGCGTACGCGCGTCAGCAGCCCACGAGGCGCGTGGCGAGGTAGCCCTCGATCTGGTCGAGGGAGACCCGCTCCTGCTTCATCGAGTCGCGCTCGCGCACCGTCACGGCGTTGTCGTCGAGGGTGTCGAAGTCGACGGTGACGCAGTACGGCGTGCCGATCTCGTCCTGGCGGCGGTAGCGGCGGCCGATGGCGCCCGCGTCGTCGAAATCGATGTTCCAGTTCTGCCGGAGGGCCGCCGCGAGGCCCTTGGCCTTCGGGGACAGCTCAGGGTTACGGGAGAGCGGCAGGACGGCGACCTTCACCGGAGCGAGGCGGTGGTCGAAGCGCATGACCGTGCGCTTCTCCAGCTTGCCCTTGGCGTTGGGCGCCTCATCCTCGAAGTACGAGTCGAGCAGGAACGCGAGCATGGTGCGGCCGACACCGGCCGCGGGCTCGATGACGTACGGCGTGTAGCGCTCGCCGGCCTCCTGGTCGAAGTAGGAGAGGTCCTGGCCGGAGGCCTTGGAGTGCGCCGACAGGTCGTAGTCGGTGCGGTTGGCGACGCCTTCCAGCTCGCCCCACTCGCTGCCGCCGAACTGGAAGCGGTACTCGATGTCAGCGGTGCGCTTGGAGTAGTGGGAGAGCTTCTCCTGCGGGTGCTCGAACCACCGCATGTTCTCCTCGCGCAGGCCCAGGCCGGTGTACCAGTTCCAGCGCTGCTCCATCCAGTACTCCTGCCACTTCTCGTCCTCGCCCGGCTTGACGAAGAACTCCATCTCCATCTGCTCGAACTCGCGGGTGCGGAAGATGAAGTTGCCGGGCGTGATCTCGTTGCGGAAGGACTTGCCCATCTGCGCGATGCCGAACGGCGGCTTGCGGCGCGAGGTCTGCTGGACCTGGGCGAAGTTGGTGAAGATGCCCTGCGCGGTCTCGGGGCGCAGGTAGGCGACGGAGCCGCTGTCCTGGGTCGGGCCGAGGTGGGTGGAGAGCAGGCCGGAGAACTGCTTGGGCTCGGTGAACTGGCCCTTGTTGCCGCAGTTGGGGCAGTTGACGTCGGCGAGGGACTCCGGGGCGCGGCCCTTCTTCTCCTCGTACGCCTCTTCCAGGTGGTCCGCGCGGAAGCGCTTGTGGCAGGAGGTGCACTCGGTGAGGGGGTCCGTGAAGGTGGCGATGTGGCCGGAGGCCTGCCAGACCTCGCTGGCCAGGATCACGGACGAGTCGATGCCGACGACGTCCTCACGCGAGGTGACCATGTAGCGCCACCACTGGCGCTTCAGGTTCTCCTTCAGCTCGACGCCGAGCGGACCGTAGTCCCAGGCGGCACGCTGTCCGCCGTAGATCTCACTACAGGGGAAAACAAAGCCACGGCGCTTGCTCAGGCTGACGATGGTGTCGATCTTGTCGGCGGCCACGGTGCTCTCTTCATGACGACGGCGGGCGAAGCGGTAACTGCCAAAGCAGCGGCTTCGGGAGCGAATGCTTCAGGTTACCGGCGGCCTCACCCCCCTAATCAAATCGGTTCCGCTACAGCCTTGGCCAGGACCCCTTGTTGACAATCGTTTCCACTTTTGTTGAAAATGACTGTCATGAACGTACGACGCCTCATACCCGCCACCGCCCTCGCCTCCGCGACGGTCCTCGGCCTCACGGCCCTGACCGCCTGCACCACCTCCACCGCGGCCGGCAAGGACGGCAAGCTGGCCGTGACGGCGTCGTTCTATCCCATGCAGTACCTCGCGGAGCAGATCGGCGGCGACCACGTCTCCGTCACCACTCTCACCGAGCCCGGCCAGGAGCCGCACGACCTCGACGTGTCCGCCAGGCAGCGCGGACAGCTGGAGGAGTCCGACGTCGCCCTCTACCTCAAGGGCCTGCAGCCCGCCGTGGACGACGCGATCGACCAGTCGGGCATCGAGACCAAGGTCGACGCCGCCTCGCTCACCAGCCTGGAGAAGCACGGCAACGAGGTCGGCGGCCACGCCGACGAGCACGACCACGACCACGGCGACGAAGAGGACCACGGCCACTCCCACGACGGCGCCGACCCGCACATCTGGCTCGACCCGGTGAAGTACGCCGAGGTCGCCGAGGGCGTCGGCAAGGCCCTGGAGAAGGCCGACCCGGACCACGCGGCCACGTACAAGAAGAACACCGCGAAGCTCGTGAAGAAGCTCGGCGGCCTGGACACGTCCTTCAAGAACGGCCTGAAGGACACCGACTCCAAGGTCTTCATCACCACCCACGCCGCCTTCGGCTACCTCGCCGAGCGCTACGGCCTCACCGAGGAGGCCATCAGCGGCCTGGACCCCGAGGCCGAGCCCAGCGCCAAGCGCGTCAAGGACCTCCAGAGGATGGCGAAGGCCGACGGCGCCACCACGGTCTTCTACGAGACGCTCGTCAACGAGAAGACGGCGCGGACGCTCGCCAAGGACACCGGCCTGAAGACCGACGTGCTCGACCCCATCGAGGGCATCGTCCGCGGCAAGTCCAAGGGTGACGACTACATCCAGGTCATGGAGTCCAACCTCAAGGCCCTGCAGAAGGCCCTGGGCGCCAAGTGACCCCCTCTCCCGCGGCTACGGAGGCACGACCCATGAGCGAGACAGCCGGTTCCGGTGACGGCAGGCACGGCGGCGAAGCCGTCATATCCCTGCGCAAGGTGACGGCCGAGCTCGGCTCGCGCCCCGTCCTGCGCGGCATCGACCTCACCGTGCGCCGCGGCGAGGTCGTCGCCCTGCTCGGCGCCAACGGCTCGGGCAAGTCCACCGCCGTACGCACCGTCATAGGGCAGGTCCCCGTCACCGGCGGCGAGGTCGAGATCTTCGGCACCCCGCGCCGCCGCTTCCGCGACTGGGCCCGCGTCGGGTACGTACCGCAGCGCACCACCGCGGCGGGCGGCGTGCCCGCGACGATCAACGAGGTCGTCACCTCCGGGCGGCTCTCCCGCGCCCGCTTCGGCGTGCTCCGCAAGGCCGACCGCGAGGCCGTCGCCCGCGCCATCGACCTCGTCGGCCTCACCGACCGCGCCAAGGACTCCGTGAACGCGCTCTCCGGCGGCCAGCACCAGCGCGTCCTCATCGCCCGCGCCCTGGCCTCCAGGCCGGAGCTGCTGATCATGGACGAGCCGATGGCGGGCGTCGACCTGGCCAGCCAGGAGGTGCTCGCCTCCACCCTGCGCCAGCAGGTCGCCGAGGGCGCCTCCGTCCTGCTCGTCCTGCACGAACTGGGCCCTCTCGAGCCGCTGATCGACCGCGCCGTGGTCCTGCGCGACGGCTGCGTCATGCACGACGGCCCGCCGCCGCACGCGGTCGGGCAGCACGCCCTGCCGGGCCACGACCACGTCCACCCGCACACCGCCGACGCGGAACCGGTCCGCACCGGCCTGCTGACCTGACCGAGGGCGAAGAATCATGGAAATCCTCGAATACGCCTTCATGCAGCGGGCGCTGCTCGCCGCCGTCCTGGTCGGCATCACCGCGCCCGCCGTCGGCATCTACCTCGTCCAGCGCCGCCAGGCCCTGATGGGCGACGGCATCGGCCACGTCGCGATGACCGGCGTCGGCCTCGGCTTCCTGCTCTCGGCCTCGCCGGTGTGGATGGCGACGGCGGTCGCCATCGTCGGCGCCGTCGTCATGGAGCTGATCCGCTGGTACGGCAAGACGCGCGGCGACATCGCCCTGGCGATGCTCTTCTACGGCGGCATGGCGGGCGGCGTCATGTTCATCAACCTCGCCCCCGGCGGCTCGAACGCCAACCTCCAGTCGTACCTCTTCGGCTCGCTCTCGACCGTCTCCGAGGAGGACGTCACGGCGATCTGCCTGCTCGCCGCCTTTGTGGTCCTCGTCACGGTCGGGCTGCGCCGCCAGCTCTTCGCGGTCAGCCAGGACGAGGAGTTCGCGCGCGTGACCGGGCTCCCGGTGCGCGCCCTGAACCTGCTCACCGCCGTCACCGCGGCGGTCACCGTCACCGTCGCCATGCGCGTCGTCGGCCTGCTCCTGGTCTCCGCGCTGATGGTGGTGCCGGTGGCGGCGGCGCAGCAGCTGACCCGGAGCTTCGCGGCGACCTTCGTGATCTCGGTGGCGCTCGGCATCGCGACGACGCTCGGCGGCACGGTGACGTCGTACTACCAGGACGTCCCGCCCGGCGCGACGATCGTGCTGCTCACCATCGGTGCCTTCATCGTCCTCACCGTGCTCGCGACGCCGCTGGCCAGGCGCAGGGCGCGGGCCGTGGCCGCCGCGGAGGCGGCCGGTGAACCCGCGGAGTGCTCGGTCCCGGCCCAGCCGGTGGCCAAGACCTGACCTGGCTCCGGGCCGACCTGGCACAATGGCCCGGCAGGCCCAGACCAGAGCGCAACGCGAGGAGGCAACCGTGGGAGCCCCGGTTCGAGGCAGGTCGACCCGCCAGCGTGCGGCGGTGGCCGCGGCGCTCGACGACGTGGACGAATTCCGCAGCGCCCAGGAGCTGCACGACATGCTCAAGCACAAGGGCGACTCGGTCGGTCTGACCACGGTCTACCGCACCCTCCAGTCCCTCGCCGACGCGGGCGAGGTCGACGCCCTGCGCACCAACGAGGGCGAGACGGTCTACCGCCGCTGCTCGACCGGCGACCACCATCACCACCTGGTCTGCCGCGTCTGCGGCAAGGCGGTCGAGGTCGAGGGCCCGGCGGTCGAGAAGTGGGCCGAGTCGATCGCGGGCGAGCACGGCTTCGTGAACGTGGCGCACACGGTGGAGATCTTCGGCACGTGCCAGGAGTGCGCGAACAAGTAACGCGCAGCCGTCCCGTACGGACGTGAACAGGGCCCGTACCGTCGGTGTGACGGTACGGGCCCTGTCCGTGTCCCTGCGCCTGGGTCCCTAACTGTTCGCGATCTGCTCCTCGTTGGGGATCGCGCCGCCGAAGCGGCGGTCGCGCCCGGCGTATTCGAGGCAGGCCCGCCACAGGTCGCGCCGGTCGAAGTCCGGCCACAGGACGTCCTGGAAGACCATCTCGGCGTAGGCGCTCTGCCAGAGCAGGTAGTTGGACGTGCGCTGCTCGCCGCTCGGGCGCAGGAAGAGGTCGACGTCCGGCATGTCCGGGTAGTACAGGTACTTGGCGAAGGTCTTCTCGTTGACCTTGGACGGGTTGAGCCGCCCCGCCTTCACGTCCTCCGCCATCGCCTGGGCGGCGTCCGCGATCTCGGCGCGGCCGCCGTAGTTCATGCAGAAGTACAGAGTGAGCCTGTCGTTGTCCTTGGTCTGCTCCTGGGAGATCTCCAGCTCCCTGGCGACCGACTTCCACAGCTTGGGCATCCGGCCCACCCAGCGCACCCGCACGCCGAGGTCGTCCAGCTGGTCGCGGGTCTTGCGGATGAAGTCGCGGTTGAAGTTCATCAGGAACTTCACCTCGTCCGGGGACCGCTTCCAGTTCTCCGTGGAGAAGGCGTACAGCGAGATCGCCCCGACGCCCATCTCGATGCTGCCCTGGAGCACGTCGAGGACGCGCTCGGCGCCGACCTTGTGCCCCTCGGTGCGCGGCAGGCCACGGTCCTTGGCCCAGCGTCCGTTGCCGTCCATGACGATCGCCACGTGCCGCGGGACGAGCTCACCGGGGATCTTCGGCGGCCGGGCGCCCGAGGGGTGCGGCTCGGGCTGCGTGTACTCACGGCGGGACCGTCCGAGGATTCCGCGTCGTGCCATGGGGGGCTCTCTCCTACCTAGCTGTTCACCGCACGCGACGTACTCACGTGCTCACGTACTTTTCTCTACGTACCGCAGGGAGCGCAGTCCGCGCTCCAGGTGCCAGTGCAGATAGGCGGAAACAAGCCCGCTGCCCTCCCTGGCGTGCCGCGCCTCGCACGCGTCCGCCGTCTCCCAGTCGCCGGTCAGCAGCGCGCCGAGCAGCGTGAGCGTCTCCGCCGACGGCACGACGCTGCCGGGCACCCGGCAGTCGACGCAAATCGATCCGCCCGCCGCGACGGAGAAGAAGCGGTTCGGTCCCGGCATGCCGCACTTCGCGCAGTCGGTGAAGCTCGGCGCGTAGCCGTTGACGGCCAGGGAGCGGAGCAGGAAGGCGTCGAGCACGAGGTGGGGCTCGTGCTCGCCGCGGGCCAGGACCCGCAGCGCGCCGACGAGCAGCAGATACTGCTGCACGGCCGGCTCACCCTCGTGGTCGGTGAACCGCTCGGCGGTCTCCAGCATGGCCGTCCCGGCCGTGTAGCGCGCGTAGTCCGTGACAATCCCGCTGCCGTACGGGGCGATCGTCTCACTCTGCGTACACAGGGGAAGCCCGCGCCCGACGAGTTCGCTCCCCCGCGCGAAGAACTGCACGTCGACGTGGGAGAAGGGTTCGAGCCGCGCCCCGAACTTGGACTTGGTGCGGCGCACCCCGCGAGCCACGGCGCGTACCCGCCCGTGACCGCGCGTGAGCAGCGTGATGATGCGGTCCGCTTCGCCCAGCTTCTGGGTGCGCAACACGATGCCGTCGTCCCTGAAGAGACTCATTGCCGA
>NZ_JBHVYE010000009.1:0-190773 GCF_042881135.1 Streptomyces sp. NPDC058284 | reverse complement strand
CCCCCACGGGTGCCCGGCCGGGGGTACGGGGGTCGCCCCCCGGAAGACAGCAGCATGATGCGGTCCGCTTCGCCCAGCTTCTGGGTGCGCAGCACAATGCCGTCGTCGCGGAACAGACTCATTGCCGACCCCCACGGGTGCCCGGCCGGGGGTACGGGGGTCGCCCCCCGGAAGACAGCAGCATGATGCGGTCCGCTTCGCCCAGCTTCTGGGTGCGCAGCACGATGCCGTCGTCGCGGAACAGACTCATGGGGCCATTCTCGCGTATCCCGGCGGGGTGGCGGGCCCCGGTACCCGCCGGCTGTCCGTCAAGGCACCTCGCCCCGGCTCCGGGCGTTCGCGTACGCCGTCGCCGCGCTCAGCCGCTCCGCGGTCGTCGCCGTGCGGATCACCTCCGGAGCGCAGTCCCACTCGCGGCCCCCTCCGTAGGGGCGCAACTGGACGTACGGCCCCTCGTGCCCCATGACCCGGCCCACCTGACCACTACGGGTGTCCACCACGTACGCCCCGATGGGCAGGTCGAGACTCACACGGGCCTCCTCGGCGCCGCCGCGAGCCGGGCCGCGGTACCGATCCCCAGTGACGGCAGCGTGATTTCCGCCTGCGTGAGCGCGGCGCGCAATTCCTTCACGGTTTCCTCCGCATGTTCGATACATGCCACTGCGTGATGCTTTCCATCCGCCTACACGTGGCTCCCCGTCGCCGTCGGCTTTCACTCTTCGCACCCCTGCGGTGACGTTTTGTGTCTAGACTCGGCAGGGGTCCGTCCTCGACAACTGGGGCGCAGTGAAAGGCCGTTGGCCATGGCACCTACTGACGGCTGATCGCCCGAGTGACGCCCGCCGCGATCGTCGTCGCGAGGGTCCACCCCAGCACGACCAAGGCATACCCGAACCACTGGTACGCCCCCTGCGCGGCGTACGCCCGCTCCTGCCCGAAGTCGACGATCGGGAGCAGCAGGTCCAGCGTGTAGAAGAGGGGGTTGAACTCCGGTGACTCCTCCGGCTTCAGCGCGGGCGGCTGCCGTATCGCGTACGTGACGGTCCCCACAAGCAGCAACGACAGCAGCCAGGCCGCCGCCCGCGTGGGCCGGAACCCGTAGCCGACGGTCACGTCCTGGAGATGGCCCCAGAGCCGGGCGTACCACGCCAGCGTCGCCCGGTGCCGCCGCTCCTTGGCCAGCTGGACGGTCCGCGCCGCCGCGTCGTCGCCGCTGCGACGGTACGCGGCGGTCAGCTGCTCGTACGCGAACGGGATGAACCCGTCGGTGTCCCGTTCCAAGGCCTGGAGCCGTCGCGCGGCCGGTTCGTGCGGATCGAGCGTGTTGTACGTCATGCCGCTGAGGCGGACCTCGTCCGGCCAGGTCTCGGGGGCGATGTGCAGCAGGTCCAGTTGGGCCCGGCGCAGATTGACCGAGCCTTCGACGGGCGCGGCCTCACGCAACCACAACTCACCGACGGTCACACTGCTGGCGTGCAGAGCCATGTCGCCCGGGTTGGACAGACGGGCATGGGCGAAGTTGAGCTGTCCCGGGATACGGGCGCCCCGCAGGCTGATCCGCCCGTACACCCTGGCCCGCATCGCATGCAGATCCGCGCCCCCGCTCAAGTTCGCCGCGTGCAGCGCCGTGGAACCCGGGTTGCTGAGCACCGCGTCGTCGAGCGTGATGTTCCCCGCGATGACCGAACCGGTGAGGCGGACCATGCCGTGGGCCGTGAAGCCCGCGTTCGCCTGGAACTCGTCGTCTATGGTGACGCGATTGAGCGCCAGGACGGGCTCGGAATGGCGCACCCCCTCCTCCCCGATGCGCGCGCCGTCGAAGAAGACCGCCCCGGAGATCCGCGCCCCGCCGAGCCTGACGGGCCCCCGCACCCGGCACCCGGTCATCCGCAGCGAACCGTCGACGCGCAGCGCGACGGCGTGCAGGCCGGGCAGCACGGAGCGGCCCAGGTACAGCTGGCGCAGCCGCGCCCCGTACAGGTCGGGCGCCTCGTCGAAGTAGCAGGCCCACAGGTGGATCGGGCCCGCGACCTCCGCGTACTGGAGGTTCAGCCGGCCGGTGATCCGCGCGCCGGTGACCCGGAGGACGGGGATCTCGCCGTCCCGCCGGGCGGCGCCGAGCAGCAGTGCCCGCAGGACCTCGGCGCGTACGGTCCTCTCGGCGCCCCACTCCGCGCCGAGCGCCGCGGTCTCCCCGTCCCGCTCCCGGAAGTCGACGGTCCGCCCCAGCGGGACCGCCTCCCACACCCGCCTTTCGGCGTCGGTCAGTTCCGTGATCTCCACCGCCCGGACTCTAGGCGAAGGCGTCCGACAACGCCTGCGTCTTCGCGTACGAAGGGATGCCCGAGGCCAACGGCGTGCTCCGCGCCACCGCTTCGACGGCCGCCAAGGCCCCCCGCAGCGCCGCCCTGAACAGCAGCGAACCGCAGCTGACCCGCGCCACGCCCGCTTCGGCCAGCGCCGGGAGGGCGGGGCCGCCGGGGGTGTGGAGGACGTTGAGCGGGGCGTCGAGGCCCGCGACCAGCTCCGCGATGACGCGGATGTCCCTGGCATCCCGGGCGTCTCGGGCACCCCGCGCGTCCCTGGCACCCCGCACATCCCGTACTCCCGGCACGAAGAGCCCGTCCGCGCCCGCCTGTCGGTAGGCGGCGAGCCGGTCCGCCGTCTGGTCCGCCCACTCCGCGTCCCGCAACCAGTACGTGTCCGTGCGGGCGTTGACGAAGAGCCGCCCCGCGACCGCCTCCCGGACGGCGCCGAGGATCTCGCACTGGTGCGTGGCGTCCCGCAGCGTGCCGTCCGCGCGACCGTCCTCGATGTTGACCCCGACGACCCCCATGTCCGCCAACTCGGCGACCAGTGCGGCCACTTCCTCGGGCCGGTCGCTGAAGCCGCCCTCTATGTCGACGCTGACCAGCGCGTCGAGCCGGGTCAAGCCGCGCGCCAGGCGGACGGTCTCGGCGCGCGCGGCGCCCGCCCCGTCCGGCAGCCCCGCCGCGGCCGCCACCCCCAGGCTGGTCGTGCCGACCGCGCGGAACCCGGCGGCGACGAACGCGGCGGCCGATGCGTGGTCCCAGGCGTTGGGCAGCAGCAGGGGCGCACCGGCGCGGTGCAGGTCGCGGAACTCCTCGTGGGCAAGCGTCATGCCACGACCGTAAGAGCGTCACATTTCGGCGCGGGCCGAAACGTCACCGCCGCGTTTCACGGCCCACGGAGGGGCCACGCTTCCCCGATCACGACAAGTGGCCCAAGATACCGGCATGAAGAGTGACCTGTTCTCCAGCGACCACATGGCCCAGCCGGCCCACGCCCCCGGCATGACCTTGCAGAACGCCAAATCCGTCAAGTACGCCGTGAGCGGTGAGATGTTCGCCCGGCAGGGCGCGATGATCGCCTACCGCGGCGACCTGCAGTTCGAGCGCAAGGGGCAGGGTGTGGGCGGCATGCTCAAGCGTGCCATGACCGGTGAGGGGCTGCCGCTGATGGCCGTGCGCGGCCAGGGCGAGGCGTGGTTCGCGCACGAGGCGCAGAACTGCTTCATCGTCGACGTCGAGCCCGGCGACGTCCTCACGGTCAACGGCCGCAACGTCCTCTGCTTCGACGCGACCCTCTCGTACGAGATCAAGACCGTGAAGGGCGCGGGGATGACCGGCGGCGGGCTGTTCAACAGCGTCTTCACGGGCGCGGGCCAGCTCGGGCTGATGTGTGAGGGCAGCCCGCTGGTCATTCCCGTCTCGCCGCAGCAGCCGGTGTACGTCGACACGGACGCGGTGGTCGGCTGGACCGCCCACCTCAGCACCTCCCTGCACCGCTCGCAGTCCATCGGCTCGATGCTCCGCGGCGGCTCGGGCGAGGCCGTGCAGCTGAAGCTGGAGGGTGAGGGGCACGTCATCGTGCGGCCCAGCGAGGCGACGCCGCAGAAGGCGCAGCAGCACTAGGAGGTGGCCGGATCGGCGCCGGTCGCGGTCGACGATCGGCCGAGTCCGGCTACAGCCGGTGAGCAGGCAACTCGGGCGGGCAAGTACCTTTCGTCTCATGGTTGTTGACGTTGTTGACCAAGGAGTCGAGGGAGCCGGGGAAGCCGCGAGAACTCCGGGGGCAGGCGTGCGGCTGCGGCCACCGCGCCACCCCCTGGACCGCCGTGCCGTCGCCTGGTGGCGTACGCAGCTGCTGCTGACGGCCGCCGCCCCGGTGGCGCTCTTCGGCCTGCTCGGCGTGCTCATCACCCCTGCCAGGTTCTGGCTCCTGCTACCCGCCGCGGTGATCGCGGCGGGCGGTCTGCCGGTCGGGGCGCTGCTGCCGCTGTGGTGGTACAAGGTCCACCGCTGGGAGGTCACGGACGACGCGGTGTACGTGCGGACCGGCTTCTTCTGGACGGAGGGCCGGATCGCGCCCATGTCGCGGCTCCAGACCGTCGACACGATGCGCGGACCCGTGCAGCGCGTCTTCGGGCTCTCCACCGTCACGGTCACCACGGCGTCCGCCAAGGGCGCGCTCAAGGTCAAGGGCCTGGACCACGCGACGGCGGCGGAACTCGCCGAGCGGCTCGCGCTCGTCACCCAGGCGACACCGGGCGACGCGACGTGAGCGGCGAGCTCGCCGAGGACCACGACTGGCGGCGGCTCGACCGCCGTTCGCTGCTCGTCACCGTCCAGATGACGGGCGGTGTGGTGACCGCCGTCGGCCTGCCGGTCACCCTCAGCTTCCAGGGCTGGGTGCCCATGGGCCCCGTGATCGCCTGGGCGGTCGGCCTGAGCGCGCTGCTCATCGCGAGCGGCGTGGGCCTCGACGCGCTGCGGCTGCGCCACAGCCGCTACCGCATCGGCCCCGAACGCGCCGAGCTGCGCAGCGGCATCCTCTTCGCCAAACACCGCTCCCTCAGCCGGGAGCGCATCCGCTCCGTCGACCTCGTCGCCCACCCGCTGCTGCGCCTCCTCGGCCTGGTCGAGGTCCGCATCGGCACCGGTGAGCAGAGCGCGGGGCAGGAGGCCACGCTCGAACTCAGGCCCGTGCGCAGGGCGGAGGGCGAACGGCTGCGGCGCGAACTGCTGAGCCGGACGGCTCCGAGTGCCGCCGCCGACGCCTCGGGCGCCATCGCCGCGCTCGACCTCCGCTGGATACGCTACGCCCCACTGTCCTTCGTCACCTCGGCGCTCGCCGCCGCGGCGGGCGGGGCGATCATGCAGGTCAGCGAGTGGTTCGGGGTGCAGGATGAGGTCATCGAGTGGGTGGGTGACGTCTTTCGCGGGATGTCGGTCGCGGGCATGGTGCTCGCCCTGATCGTGGGGGCGCTGGCGGCCGGTTCCGTGGGGGCGCTCGGGCTCTGGGTCGAGATGTGGTGGAACTACCGCCTGGAGCGCGAGCCCGGCGGGACGCTGCGGGTGCGGCGCGGGCTCTTCACGACCCGTTCCGTCTCCCTTGAGGAGGCGCGGCTGCGCGGCGTCGACGTGGTGGAGCCGCTCGGCCTGCGGCTGTCCGGGGCGGCCCGCGTGGACGCGGTCGCCACGGGGCTCTCCCGCCGGGACGAGGAGGACCAGGCGGGTCCGGGCACCCTGCTGCCCGCGGCGCCCCGCGCACTCGCCGCGGAGGTGGCGGCACGGGTCCTGCGGGAGCCGGAGACGCCCACCGCCGCGCGGCTCACGCCGCATCCGCGGGCGGCGCGGGCCCGGCGGATCCGCTGGGCGGTGTCGGCGGCGCTCACGCCCGCCCTCCTCCTGGTCCTGCTCGGGGTGCTGCTCGGCGTGCCGGTCCTGAACTATCTCGGGGCGGGGGCCGCGGTGGTCCTCGTGCCGCTCGCGGTGGCGCTCGCGTGCGACGCGTACCGCAGCCTGGGGCACGCGCTCGACGGCGACTATCTCGTGGTGCGGTCCGGGACGCTGCGGCGGTCCACGGTGGCCCTGCGGCGCGGCGGGGTGATCGGCTGGACCGTCAAGCAGTCCGTGCTGCAACGCCGGGCGGGCCTGGTGACGCTGAGCGCGACGACGGCGGCGGGCGCGCAGGAGTACGCGGCGTACGACGTGGACGAGGGCGAGGGCCTGACCTTCGCGGAACGAGCGGTCCCGGGCCTCCTGACCCCATTCCTGGAAGAGACCCCGGACCCCCCAGGGGCGCGAGGAACTGCGCGCCGAGCCACAGCCGACCGTCACAGGTAAACGGACGCCCACCCCCCAAGGGGCGCGGGGAACTGCGCACCCAACCACAGCCGACCCGCACAGATAAACGGACGCCCACGCCCCTGAAACTCCCCCTAGCGCACCGCCACCACGCCCCGCTCATAGCCAACGAGCCGCACACACACCGCCAGCCCCAAGATCGCCTGCTCAAGCTCCGCGAGGTTCGGATAGCTGGGCGCCACGCGAATGACCGCGTCGCGCGGGTCGTCCCCGTAGGGGTGCGTCGCACCGGCCGGGGTCAGCACGATGCCGGCCTCCGCGGCGCGGCGTACGACCTCCTTGGCGCAGCCGTCCGGGACCGTCAGCGTCACGAAGTAGCCGCCCTTCGGCGAGGTCCACGTGGCGAGGCCGGTGCCGCCCAGCTCGGCCTCCAGGATCCGCGCGACCGCCGCGAACTTGGGCTGCAGCAGGGCACGCTGGCGCTCCATGTGCGCGCGTACGCCGTCCGCGTCCTTCAGGAACATCACGTGCCGCAGCTGGTTGACCTTGTCGGGGCCGATGGACCGCTTCTGGTTGGCCGCGAGCAGCCACTTCACGTTGGCGGGCGACGAGCCGAAGAACGCGACGCCCGCGCCCGCCGCGGTGATCTTCGAGGTGGAGCCGAAGACGAACGCCCGGTCCTCGTGCCCGGCCCGCGCGCAGGCGGCGAGCAGGTCGGCGATCCCGGCGGGCTCGTCGGTGAGGTGGTGGACGGCGTACGCGTTGTCCCAGAAGACGCGGAAGTCGGGCGCGGCGGTGGGCATCGCGGCGAGCCGCGCCACGGTCTCGTCGCTGTAGACGACGCCGTCGGGGTTGCTGTACTTCGGCACGCACCAGATGCCCTTGACCGCGGGGTCCTCGGCGACGAGCCGCTCGACCTCGTCCATGTCGGGACCGTCCGCCGTCATCGGCACGGGGATCATGTCGATGCCGAAGCGCTGGCAGAGCGCGAAGTGCCGGTCGTAGCCGGGCACCGGGCACAGGAACGCGATCCGCTCCTGCTCCACCCAGCGGGACTCGGCGCCGGGCAGAACGCCGAGCAGGGCGTGCACGAGGCAGTCGTGCATCAGCTCCAGGCTGGAGTTGCCGAGGGCGAGCAGCTGCCCCGCGGGCACCTGGAGCAGTTCGGCGAAGATCTCGCGGAGCTCGGGCAGCCCCTGGAGCCCGCCGTAGTTGCGTACGTCGGTGCCGTCGGCGGCCGTGTACCGCCCGCCGGGCAGGCTCAGCAGCTCCTCGGCGAGGTCGAGCTGCTCGGGCGCCGGCTTGCCCCGGGTCAGGTCGAGGGAGAGTCCGCGCCCGGCGAGGTCCGCGTACTCCTTCCTGGCCTGCTCAAGCAGCCCGGCCAGGGCCTGGGTGTCGGGGCTCAGCTCGGTGGTCATGGTGGTGCCTCTCGCAGGTGCCGCTTTCGGTGGTTGGCGCCCGCCGAGGATACAAAGCCGGCCGGGGCCGGGGCGCGGACGACCGCTTCGCGACCGTGACGTCGGGGGGCCGGTGCATCCCCGCGACCATTCGCTGTGACCCCTCAGAGCCTGTGCCGACCTGCGTGGTCACGGGCCGCGCGACCGGTGCCGCGTCCCGCACATCTTTTCCCGATGTCACCCTCATGATCGCCTCAGCACCCCCCGCACCCCTGCCCGACGCCTCCCTCACGACCGGTCGCCGCCCCCAATACCCCTGGCCGGGCCGCCGGTTGGCCCCCGCACCTCATCCGGCCCACCCCTCCGCGCGCCCGTGCCGGAGGCCTTGACCGGCCCTCTTCCCCCTCCTATCGTCGCCACGCCACCCACGACGTAGGACGTGGGACCTCTCAGGGAGGCAAGGGAGACACAGTGACCGATCCGACCTCTCGTACGGTGCGCCGCGCGCTCGCGCCGGACCGCCGCTCCTTCCTCAGGTACACCGGCGCGCTCAGCGCGGGAGCCGCCGTCACCGCCACGCTCTCCGCCTGCTCGTCGGGGCCCGAGTCCACCAACGAGACCGGGGGCGGAGGGCAGGGCGGCAGCTCGACGCTGACCGCCGTCATCGGCTACGGCAACGACGGCAGCTGGGACCCGACGCAGACCGCGTCGGCCTTCGCGATGGCAGGCAACGAGCACATCTACGAGGGGCTCCTCGGCACCGACCCGATCACCCGCGAGCCCTACGCGGCGCTCGCCACCGAGATCCCGAACGACCTCCGGGCGACCACGTGGAAGTTCACCCTGCGGCCGGGAGCCAAGTGGCACGACGGCAAGCCCGTCACCGCCGACGACGTGGTGTTCGTCTTCGACCGCATCCTCGACCCGAAGACCCAGACACTCGCCAAGGGCTTCTTCGCGAGCTGGCTCAAGGAGGTCAGGAAGACCGGCGCCACCTCCGTCGAGCTGATCCTCAAGTTCCCCTTCCCCGACGGCGCCGCGCGCCTCTCCCTGGCCAAGATCATGCCGAAGCACGTCTTCTCGAGGCCGGGCGCCTGGGACGACGCGACCAAGGGGAAGGCGGTGGGCTCGGGACCGTACAGGCAGGCCTCGCACCACCCGAAGTCGAACACGACCTTCGAGGCCTTCGACGACTACAACGGCCCGCGCAAGGCCGCGTTCAAGAAGATGAACTGGCTGACCATCGTGGACGCGGCGCCGCGCGTCGCGAAGATCTCCGGGGGCAGCGCGGACGCGGAGATCGCCGACAACATCCCGTACGCCAACATCGAGCAGCTCAAGAGGGGCGGGATGACCGTCGAGGGCGGCGCGGGCATGAACAACCTCTTCCTGCTCTTCAACACCGCGCACCAACCGTTCGACGACGCCCGCGTCCGCCAGGCACTGCACTACGCCATCGACCGCGAGAAGATGATCCGGGCCGCCCTCCGGGGCCACGGCAAGGCGTCGACGTCCTTCCTCAACGAGGCCAACCCCTCCTACCGGCCCGCGAAGACCGTCTACGGCTACGACCTGGCGAAGGCGAAGAAGCTCCTGAAGGCGGCCGGAGTCGGCAAGCTGAAGGTCAACCTCATGGCGGTCAACGTCAGTTGGATCGTCGACTGCCTGCCGACCATCCAGGACGGCTGGGAGAAGCTCGGCGTCGAGGTCACCCTCGACCCGCAGGAGACCACCGCCGTCTTCAGCAAGCTGGACCAGAAGAAGGACTTCCAGGTGGTCGCCGCCGCCTCCAACCCCAACCAGTTCGGGCTCGACGCCGACCTGATCATGCACTACAACTACGGCGCCGAGAACCTGTGGATGGGCTACGCGCGCTGGGCCGACGACCCGGTCGCCAAGAAGCTCTTCAAGGACATGGACCAGGCGACCCGCGAGCCCGATGCGAGCAAGAAGAAGGCCATGGTCCAGGAGTACATCGACGTCGTCGCGGAACAGGCCGTGCTCTACCCGGTGGTCCACAACGAACTCATGACCGCCTGGGACCCGAAGAAGATCACCGGCGTCAAGGCCCAGCCCTACCCGGGGATCAATCTGCTGCAGGCCAAGTGGGTCTGACACCCGACCGGTTCAGGAGCTCCACGCCGTGACCGCAGTCCTCAGAATCCTGGCCCGCCGCGTCGCCCTCCTCGTCCCGCTGCTGCTCGGCATCGTCCTCTTCGTCTTCCTCGTGATGCGCTTCTCGGACGTCGACCCGGCGTCCGCGTTCTTCCAGGGCGCCAACCCGACCCCCGAGCAGCTGCACGACTTCCGCGAGGAGAACGGGCTTCTCGACCCGCTGCCCGTGCGCTACATCGCCTTTGTCGGCGACCTCCTGCGAGGCGACATGGGCATCAGCGTCCTCAACCGCTCCCCCGTCGTCGACCAGGTCACCACCGCCCTGCCGCTCACCGTGCAGCTCACCTTCCTCGGCCTCGGCATCGCCGTGGTGCTCTCCCTCACCCTCGGCGTCACCGCCGCCATCTACCGCGACCGGCTGCCGGACCAGCTGATCCGCGTCGTCTCCCTGACCGGTGTCGCGGCGCCCGGCTTCTGGCTGGCGCTCCTCATGATCCAGTACCTGGCGGTGGACCTCGGCTGGTTCCCGACCGGCGGCTACATCAACCCCGCCGACTCCTTCACCGGGTGGCTCAGAACCATGACGCTGCCCGCCTTCGCGCTCTCGCTGCCGGTGGCGGCCGGCCTCACCCGCATCATCCGCACGGCGGTGGTCGAGGAGCTGGACAAGGACTACGTGCGCACGGCGATCGGCTGCGGTCTGCCGCCGGTGGTGGTCGTGGGCCGCAACGTCCTGCGCAACGCCCTCATCAACCCGCTCACCGTCCTCGGCCTGCGCGTCGGCTACCTGCTCGGCGGCGCGGTGGTCATCGAGACGATCTTCTCGCTGCCCGGCATGGGGAAGCTGATGATCGACGCCGTGAAAAACGGCGATCCGGCCGTCGTGCAGGGCGTCGTCATCACCACCGCCGTCGGATTCGTCGTCGTGAACCTCGCCATCGACATCCTCCACCTCCTGGTCAACCCGCGCCTGAGGGGGACGAGTTGATGCCCGCCTCGCGCAAGGAACTGACCGAGCGGCTCTCCGTGCCCGGCCTCCGGCTGCGCTCGCTGCGGAACCTTCCCGCGCTGTCCCGGGTCGCGGTCGGCGTCATCGCCCTCGTCGTCCTTGTGGCCCTGTTCGCCCCGCTCCTCGCCCCCTACGACCCGCTCGACCAGCAGCCGCAGACCGACGGCACCGGCCACCCCTCCGGCAGCCACTGGATGGGCCAGGACAGCCTGGGCCGCGACATCCTCAGCCGACTGATGTACGGGGCGCGCTGGTCGCTGGCGATCGGGCTCGGCGCCACCCTGCTCGCCCTCGTCGTCGGTGCCGTGATCGGCGCGGTCGCCGCGACCTCCCGCAAGGCCGTCGACGAGACGCTGATGCGCTGCCTCGACGTCGTCATGGCGTTCCCCGGCATCGCGCTCGCCGCCGTGCTCGTCGCGGTCTTCGGCGGCGGCATCCTCGTCCTGATCTGCGCCATCGCCTTCCTGTTCACCCCACCCGTCGCCCGGGTCGTACGGGCCAACGTGCTCGACCAGTACGGCGAGGACTACGTCGTCGCCGAACGCGTCATCGGCGCCCGCACCCCGCACATCCTGATCCGTCACGTCGCCGTCAACTGTGCCGCGCCCATCCTCGTCTTCTGCACGGTGCAGGTCGCCGAGGCCATCGTCTTCGAGGCGTCGCTCTCCTTCATCGGCGCGGGGGTGCGGCCCCCCGACCCGTCCTGGGGCAGCGTCATCGCCGACGGCAAGAACATGGTCCTGATCGGCGGCTGGTGGGCGACCGTCTTCCCCGGCCTCCTGATGCTGCTCACGGTCCTCTCCCTGAACGTCCTCTCCGAGGGCGTGTCGGATGCGTGGGCGGCGCCTTCCGGCCGGGACGTCGCGGGCGCGGCGCGCGCGAAGGACCGCCTGGAGACCCCCGAGCCGGGCAGCGGCCACGTCCTCGAACTGCCCGGCCTGACCGAGGCGGCGGACCGCCTCCGCTCCCGCGCCCGCCCCCTGCCGACAGGCGCCCCCGTCCTCTGCGTCGACCGCCTCACCGTCTCCTTCCCCCGGCGCCACGGCGGCAGGGACATCGTCGACGGCATCAGCTTCGACGTACGGCCCGGTGAAGTCCTCGGCCTGGTCGGCGAATCGGGCTGCGGCAAGTCGCTGACCGCGCTGACCGTGATGGGCCTCGAACCGAAGGGCGCCGAGGTCGGCGGCCGCGTCACCTTCGACGGCCGGGAGCTCATCGGCCTGCCCATGCGCGCCCGGCGCCGCCTGCTCGGCCACGACATGGCGATGATCTACCAGGACGCGCTGTCGTCGCTGAACCCCGCCATGACGGTCCGCTCCCAGCTCAAGCAGGTCGTACGCAGGGGTGGCCGCCGCACCCCTGTCGAACTCCTCGAACTGGTCGGCCTCGACCCCGCCCGCACCCTGCGCAGCTACCCGCACGAACTCTCCGGCGGCCAGCGCCAGCGCGTCCTGATCGCCATGGCCCTCTCCCGCGACCCGAAACTGATCGTCGCCGACGAGCCGACCACCGCCCTCGACGTCACCGTGCAGGCCCAGATCATCCAGCTCCTGCTCCGACTGCGCGAGGAGCTGGGCTTCGCGCTGATCCTCGTCTCGCACGACCTGGCCCTGGTCGCCGACGTCACCGACCGGGTGGTGGTGATGTACGGCGGCCAGATCGTCGAGACCGGCGTCACGGCCGACCTCGTCGAATCCCCGTCCCACCACTACACACGCGGCCTGCTCGGCTCGGTGCTCTCCCTGGAGTCGGCGGCACAACGCCTCACCCAGATCAAGGGCGTGGTGCCGTCCCCTGCGGACTTCCCCGCGGGGTGCAGGTTCACGGACCGGTGCCCGATGGCGAGCGCGGTGTGCCGTTCCGAGCCTCCCGCGCTGACGGGCCCCCGCACCCACACCACGGCCTGCCACCACCCGGCGACCGTGCCCCGCAGGGGCGCGGGGAACCGCGCGGCGAGCCACGACGGAGGGCAAGCCGAATGACGACCCCCATCGTGCAGTTGGACAACGTCCACGTGGTCCACAGGGCGAGGTCGGGAGGTCTCTTCTCCCGGGACCACGTGTACGCCCTCACCGAAGCCACCCTCAAGGCCGCCCCCGGCGAAACCGTCGGGATCGTGGGCGAATCCGGCTGCGGCAAATCCACCCTGGCCAAAGTCCTCGTCGGCGCCCAGCGCCCGACCACCGGCACCGTCTCGTTCCGCGGCCGCGACCTGTGGGCGATGGACCCGGCAGAACGCCGCGGCTCCATCGGCACCCACACCGGCATGATCTTCCAGGACCCGTCGACCGCCCTGAACCGCAGGCTCCCGGTCGGCCGGATCCTCCGGGACCCCCTGGACGTCCACCGGCGCGGCACCAGGGCCCAGCGGGACGCGCGCGTACGCGAACTGATGGCGCTTGTCGGCCTGCCGCCCGGCCTCGCGGACGGCGTGCCCGGCCAGCTCAGCGGCGGCCAGCGGCAGCGCGTGGCGATCGCCCGCGCGCTGGCCCTCGAACCCTCCCTCGTGGTCGCCGACGAGCCGACGAGCGCCCTGGACGTGTCGGTGCGGGCCCAGATCCTCAACCTGCTGCTCGACCTGAAGGAGCGCCTGGGCCTCGCCCTGGTCTTCGTCTCCCACGACATCCAGACCGTACGCAGGATGAGCGACCGCGTCGTCACGATGTACCTCGGGCGGATCGTCGAGGAGTCGCCGGCCGGGGAGGTCCTGGACCGGGCCCGGCACCCGTACACGCGCGCCCTGTTCTCCGCCACGCCGGGCCTGCTCGACCCCATCGACCCGATCCCGCTGGCCGGGCCCGTGCCCTCGGCGACCCGGCCGCCGAGCGGCTGTCCGTTCCGCACCCGCTGCTGGAAGGCGGACGACGTGTGCGCCACCGCCATGCCGGACGCCCGGGCGGCGGGGCCGGGGCACGAGTTCCGCTGCTTCCACCCCGTCGACGAGGCAGAGTCGACCCACGACCTCGTCACCCAGGCCGCCGCCACGGCCTCCGCCCAGTCCAGGGAGCGTCCATGCCCGTCCCCACCCCGCTGACCGGTGTCGTCCCGCCCGTCTGCACCCCGCTGACACCGGACCGCGAGGTCGACACGGCCTCACTCGTCCGGCTCGTCGACCACTTGGTGACGGGCGGCGTCGACGGTCTCTTCGTGCTGGGCTCGACCTCGGAGGCGGCGTACCTGACGGACCGGCAGCGCGCCCTCGTCGTCGACACGGTCGTACGTCACGTCGGCGGTGAGCTGCCCGTCCTGGCCGGGGCCATCGACATGACGACGCCGCGCGTCCTCGACCACGCGCGGGCCCTCGCCGGTGCGGGCGCGGACGCCGTCGTGGTCACCGCCCCCTTCTACACGCGGACCCATCCCGCCGAGATCGCCCGGCACTTCCGGCTGGTCGCGCGGGGCTGCGCGGTGCCGGTCCTCGCGTACGACATTCCGGTCGCCGTCCACACCAAGCTGGGCGCGCAGCTGGTCCTCCGCCTGGCCGGGGAGGGCGTCATCGCGGGCCTGAAGGACTCCAGCGGCGACGAGGGCGCCTTCCGCGGCGTCGTCCTCGGCAAGCGCTCGGAGCCGGGGCTCGCGGGGTTCAGTGTGCTCACCGGGTCCGAGGTGACGGCCGACGCGGCGCTCGCGATGGGCGCGGACGGCATCGTGCCCGGTCTCGGAAACGTGGACCCGCGGGGGTACGCGGCCCTCTACCGCGCCTGCAAGGACGGCGACTGGGAGCGGGCGCGGGCCGAACAGGAGCGGCTGTGCGGGCTGTTCGGGATGGTCACGGCCGGGGATCCGGCGCGGATGGGCGGCAGCTCCGCGGCGCTCGGCGCGTTCAAGGCGGCGCTGCATCTGCGCGGGGTGATCGACTGCCCGGCCACGGCGGAGCCGCAGATTCCGCTGTCGGCGGCGGAGACGGCGCGGGTGGGCGAGCACCTGGCGGCGGCGGGGCTGCTGTGACGGGCACGGAGGGCCGGGGACATGACGCGGGCCGTCAGGGCGCCGCCACCGAGCCGGGCGCCACCAGCCCCGACTCGTAGGCCATGATGACGAGTTGGGCCCTGTCGCGGGCGCTCAGCTTGCCCATGATGCGGCTCACGTGCGTCTTCGCGGTCAGCGGGCTCAGGCCGAGCGTGTCGGCGATCTCCTGGTTGTTCAGGCCGCGCGCGACGAGCCGCAGGACCTGCCGCTCCCGCTCCGAGAGGCCCTCGGGGCCGCCCGTCACGGGCTGCCCGGCGTCCGGCGCCCGCAGCACCCGGGCGATGAGGCGGGCCGTGGGCCCCGGTGACAGGAGCGCGTCGCCGGCGGCCACCGTGCGGATGGCGTCGAGGAGTTCGGCGGGTCTGGTGTCCTTGACCAGGAAGCCGGACGCGCCGGCGCGGAGCGCGTCGACGACATGCTCGTCCGTGTCGTACGTCGTCAGGATCAGGACCTTCACGCCCGCGAGGTCCCTGTCGGCCACGAGCAGCCGCGTCGCCTCGATGCCGTCGAGGTCGGGCATGCGGATGTCCATGACGACGAGGTCCGCGCGCTCGGTGCGTGCCAGGTCGACCGCCGAGCGTCCCGTGCCCGCCTGCCCCACGACCTCCATGCCGGGCGCCGAGTCGACGAGCATCGCGAACGCGGCGCGCACCAGCGTCTGGTCGTCGGCGAGCAGCACACGGATGGTCATCGGGGGCCTCCCAGGGACAGGGGTACGAGGGGCAGCACCGCCGACACCATGAAACCCCCCTCGGGCCGCGGCCCCGCGTCCAGGGTGCCGCCGACCGAGCGGGCCCGCTCCCGCATCCCGACGAGCCCGAACCCCGGCGCGTGCCCCGCCTCTTCGGTCCTGCCGCCGCCCCCGTCGTCCGTGACCCGCACGCAAAGCGCCGCGTCCGCGGTGCCGACCGACACCCGCACGGTGCTGCCGGGACCCGCGTGCCGTACGACGTTGGTGAGCGCCTCCTGCACGATGCGGTAGGCCGCCGCGCCCACGGCGGCGGGGGCCTCGCACTCCGCGACCGCGAGCTCCACGCGGGCGCCCGACACGCGGGCCGCTGCGGCGAGGTCGGGCAGCCCGTCGAGGCCCGGCAACGGCCCTCTGGCCTCGTCCTCCGTGCCGGAGCGCAGCACCTGGAGGGTGGCACGGAGTTCGCCGCGGGCGCTGCGGCAGGTCTCGGCGACGTCGTCGAGTGCCTTGGCGACGGCCGCGCGGTCGAGCCGTTCCGGGTCGGCGGTCAGCACGTGCGCGGCGACGGACGTCTGGACGCCCACGAGGGTGATGCTGTGCGCGAGCAGGTCGTGCAGGTCGCGGGCGACCCGCAGCCGCTCCTCGGCGACCCGGCGGCGCGCCTCCTGCTCGCGGGTGCGTTCCGCGCGCTCGGCCCGCTCCACCACCGAGGTGACGTACTGGCGGTGGATGCGTACGTACACGCCGAGCAGCAGGAAGGCGACGACCCAGCCGGAGATGCGCAGGGTCTCCGCGCCCTGGGCCATGCCCTGGTGGAACTTGACGCCGAGCATGACGGCCATGCCCGCGGCGCCGACCAGGACGGTGTGCCGGGGGCGGGAGCGGGAGGCCACGGTGAACAGCGCGGCCATCGTCACGGCCATCGGCGCGGTGTGGTTGTTCTCCAGGTAGTGGTAGGGCAGCAGGATCGCCAGCATGGCGATCATGACGCGCATCGGGGCGCGCCGGCGCCACACGATGAGGACGTGGGCGGCGAGCAGCAGCGCCCAGCCGTACGCGTCGGGCGTCCTGCCGTTGTCCCGCACGGCCCGCACGACCACGAGGGCGCTCACGGCCATGGCCGCGGCGAGCAGGGCGTCGGCGCGCAGCCGTTCGCCGGGGGCCGCGGGCCCGAGGAGACGCTCGACGAGGTCGCGGCGGGCGGCGGCGCCCGACGCAGTGCCCCGGACCGCGACAGGTAATTCCACCCCACCATCTTCCGGTACGCGGAAGGGCGCGGGAGACCGCCGCCCGTCCTCGGCAGGACGTCTGCCGTCAGGAAGGTGTCCGCGCCGTCGCGAGGAGGCGCGTCACGTCCTCCGAGCAGATCGTCAGCGCGCAGCCCGCCGTGGCGAGCACGTCCCGCTCGGCCGTGGTGTACGGGCCGTCGGCGAGGGCGATGCGGGCGCCCTTGAGGAGCAGGGCCTCGCGGCCCGCGGGAGCGAGGTGCGGGGCCAGCGGGCCGAGCGCCTCGTGGAGTTCTATGGCGAGGCCGGGGTCGCAGTCGGGCCCGGTGGCGCGTCCGGCGTCGGTGGCGAGCGCCTCGACGAGGGCGACGAGCTGTTCCTCGGTGCAGTCGTCGTGCCCGGCGCCGTGCAGTGCGGCGACGGCCGTGTCCAGGGTGCAGCGCGAGGCGGTGCCACCGGCGGAGAGGACCGCGAGGACGAGGGTGTGCACGGCGTCGCGGAGCATCGCGGCGAGCCGGGTGGTGGTGGGGTGGTCCAGGACGTCCGGGTCGAAGAGGTCCTGGCAGGCGGCGCACTGGACGACGGGTCCGCGGGTGCCGCGCGGCACGACGGGCAGGCCGAGCAGGACGAAGCGGCGCCGTCCTGTGAGCCGCTGGTAGTTGCGGTCGCCGCCGCAGCCCGGACAGAAGAACTCGCCGTCGCCGACGGTGTCCCAGGCGGTGTGCATGCCGATCACGCGCCTGCACAGCGCTCGCCCGCGCGAGACCGGTTTGGCGGGGATGCGGGTATTCCGGCCGTCCTGTCCCCGAGCTGGCAGCACCACGCACCTCCGTAACTCCCCGGCTGCATTGCCGTGTTGGCGTGATGTTAGCCACATCGATGATGTGGCGTCAGCACCTCGTACGGGAGAGCGGGCCGGACATGGCCGGGAGACGACGCGGCCCCGCCCGCCGGATCGGCGGACGGGGCCGGATGAAACCGGGCGGAACCGGTCGGTGGATCAGCGTGCCGCGCGGTTGACGGCGGAGACGGCGGCCTTCAGGGACGCGCGTGTCGTGTTGGCGTCGATGCCGATGCCCCACAGCACCTTGTCGCCGATCGCGCACTCGATGTACGAGGCGGCCTGCGCGGACGCGCCCTCGCTCATCGTGTGCTCCTGGTAGTCCAGGAGGCGTACGTCGATGCCGATGCCCTGCAGCGCGTCGAAGAACGCGGAGATCGGGCCGTTGCCCGTACCGGTCAGGACGGTGTCATCGCCGTCCAGGGTCGCCTCGACGGTGAGGGTGTCGACGCCGTCCGTGTCGGTCGTCGTCTGGCCGTTCTTGACCTGAATCCGACCCCAGGGGTTCTCGGGGTTGGGCAGGTACTCGTCCTTGAAGACGCTCCAGATCGCGGCGGGCGTGACCTCGCCGCCCTCGGCGTCCGTCTTGCTCTGGATGATCTTCGAGAACTCCACCTGCATCCGGCGCGGCAGGTCCAGCTTGTGGTCGTTCTTGAGGACGTACGCGATGCCGCCCTTGCCGGACTGCGAGTTGACGCGGATGACGGCCTCGTAGGAGCGGCCGACGTCCTTGGGGTCGATGGGCAGGTACGGCACGGCCCACTCGATGTCGTCGACGGTCTTGCCCGCGGCGGCGGCCCGGGACTCCATCGCGTCGAAGCCCTTCTTGATGGCGTCCTGGTGGGAGCCGGAGAAGGCGGTGTAGACGAGGTCGCCCGCGTAGGGGTGGCGGGGGTGGACCTCCATCTGGTTGCAGTACTCGTAGACGCGGCGGACCTCGTCGATGTCCGAGAAGTCGATCTGCGGGTCGACGCCCTGGCTGAAGAGGTTCATGCCCAGGGTGACCAGGTCGACGTTGCCGGTGCGCTCGCCCTGGCCGAACAGGCAGCCCTCGACGCGGTCGCCGCCGGCCATCACGGCCAGTTCGGCGGCGGCGACGGCGGTGCCGCGGTCGTTGTGCGGGTGGATGGAGAGGCAGACGAACTCGCGCCGGGACAGGTGGCGGGACATCCACTCGAAGCGGTCCGCGTGGGTCGAGGGCGTCGAGCGCTCCACGGTGGCGGGCAGGTTGAGGATGATCTCGCGCTCGGCGTCGGGCTGCCAGACGTCCATGACGCCCTCGCAGACCTCCAGGGCGAAGTCCAGCTCGGTGTCGGTGAAGATCTCCGGGCTGTACTGGTAGCCGAAGGTCGTACGGTCGTCGAGCAGCTTGTCCGCGTACTCCATGACCAGGCGTGTGCCGTCGACGGCGATCTGCCTGACGGCGTCGCGCGAGCCGCGGAAGACGACGTCGCGCCAGACGGGGGCGGTGGCGTTGTACAGGTGGACCGTCGCGCGCCGGGCGCCCTTCAGGGATTCCACGGTCCGCTCGATGAGCTCCTCGCGGGCCTGGGTCAGGACGGAGATCGTCACGTCCTCGGGGATCGCGTCCTCGTCCTCGATGATCGAGCGTACGAAATCGAAGTCGGTCTGGCCCGAGGAGGGGAAGCCGACCTCGATCTCCTTGTAGCCCATCCGCACCAGCAGGTCGAACATGGCGCGCTTGCGGGCCGGGGACATCGGGTCGATCAGCGCCTGGTTGCCGTCGCGCAGGTCGGTGGAGAGCCAGCGGGGGGCTACGGTGATCCGCTTGTCCGGCCAGGTGCGGTCGGGGATGTCGACCTGCTCGTACTGCCCGTACTTGTGGACCGGCAGGGACGTGGGGCGCTGGAAGTTCGGCATGTGCGGGGCTCCTCGGAAGTGTCCTGAAGGACGGCCGACGGTCTTAGCGCAACGCCGAACTCCGCGGGGAGGGGGTCGGCCTCGACTACAGGCCCTCGCCGCGGCAGCTAAGGAGAAGCAGCCCGAATCGCATGATGTGCCGCAGCCTAGCCGAGCCGCGTTCCGTGCGCGGGCCCGTATCAGTATGCGGGACCGGTGTCGGATTCCGGCCGGAAAGTGCCCTGTACCACGCTGAGCGAAGCTCAGGCCCCCGTATGCCTCTATTTCACCAATCATGGTGGCTGGTAGTGACAGCGGCATGACCCAGTGCCACATTGCCGCCATGACCACCAATCCGGCAGGCTTCGAGCCTGTCTTCTGCTCCATCGTGCCACCGCACGTCCTGGACGCCCTCGCCCGGAGCCAGGACCCCGCGCTCGCCGCACCCGCCCGCCGCACCCTGCAGCGGGACGCCTTCGAGCGCACCCAGCGCCGCCTGACGACCGTCATCGGCGCGCCCAGCGTGAGCCCGCCCAAGGAAGCCGCGGCGGGCAAGCCGCACCGCACCATCCACGACGCACGGCACCGCACGGAGCTGCCGGGCCGCAAGGTCCGCGGCGAGGGCGAGAAGCCCGGCAAGGACGCCACCGTGAACCGCGCGTACGCGGGCCTCGGCGCGACCTTCGAGCTCTACCAGAAGGCGTACGAGCGCAACTCCATCGACAACAACGGCCTGCCGCTGATCGCGACCGTCCACTACTCCGAGGAGTACAACAACGCCTTCTGGAACGGCGAGCAGATGGTGTTCGGCGACGGCGACCAGGAGATCTTCCTGGACTTCACCATCCCCGTGGACGTCATCGGCCACGAGCTCACCCACGGCGTCACGCAGTACACGGCGAACCTCACCTACTTCGGCCAGCCGGGCGCCCTGAACGAGTCCCTCTCGGACGTGTTCGGCTCGATGATCAAGCAGTACACGCTCGGCCAGACCGCCGCCGACGCCGACTGGCTGATCGGCGCGGGGCTGCTCGCCCCGCGCGTCACCGGCAAGGCGCTGCGCTCGATGAAGGAGCCCGGCACCGCGTACGACGACGACGTGCTCGGCAAGGACCCGCAACCCGCCGACATGGACCACTTCGTCAACACGGGCCGCGACAACGGCGGCGTGCACATCAACTCCGGCATCCCCAACCGCGCGTTCTACCTGGTCGCCAACGCCCTCGGCGGTCACTCGTGGGAGCGTGCGGGAGAGATCTGGTACGCCGTCCTGACCGGCGGCGAGCTGGCGCAGGACGCGTCCTTCACGGACTTCGCGAAGCTGACGGTGGCCGCCGCGCGGGCGAAGTTCGGCGACGGCGACGAGCTCAAGGCCGTCATCGACGCGTGGTCCACGGTCAAGGTGCCCACCAACGGCTGATGACGCGCTACCGGCCGCCCACCGGGTGCAGTAGACAGGACCCATGCGTATCCAGGTGAAGCGGACCGGAGGTTTCGCGGGCATCGACCGGCACGCCGAGGTGGACACCTCGCTGCTGGCCGATGCCCCGGAATGGCACGCCCTGGCCGAGAAGGCCCTGGCCGACGGGCGGGACGCCCCGCGGATAGGGGTGCCCGACGGCTTCAACTACCAGCTGACGGTGGACGGGCGGACGGTGTACTGCTCGGACCCGCGGCTGACGGAGCCGCAGCGGAGGCTGATCTCGCGGGTGCTGAAGGAAGGCGCCTGAGGCCCTTGAGGGGCGCCGAGGACTGGAACCTGAGGGTTGTTCATCTTTCTTCGGCGCACCCATTGACTTCCGTACCGGCCGGTCCGGAAGATCCCGCCCATGGCAGCGAGCGCGGCGACACCGGCGAGAGAACCGTTCCCCCAGTTCCCCCACGGTTTCCTGTGGGGCGTCTCCACATCGGCCCATCAGATCGAGGGCGCCGCCGACCAGCGCGGCGCCTCGGTCTGGGACGCGTTCACGGCCGAGCCGGGGAACGTGAAGGACGGCTCGACGGCCGAGGTCGCCTGCGACCATTACCACCGCTACCGCCAGGACGTGGCGCTCGTCCGGGACCTCGGCGTGGACGCCTACCGCTTCTCGGTCTCCTGGCCGCGCGTGCTGCCCGCCGGCGCGGGGGCGCTGAACCCCGCGGGACTCGACTTCTACGACCGCCTCGTCGACGAGCTGTGCGCGTCGGGCGTACGCCCCGTCGCCACCCTCTTCCACTGGGACACCCCGCTCGCCCTCCAGCGGGCCGGCGGCTGGCTGGAGCGGCGGACCGCCGAGCGGTTCGCCGAGTACGCGGCCGTGGTGGCGGCCCGCATCGGTGACCGCGTCACCAAGTGGATCACCCTCAATGAGCCCGCGGAACACACCCTGCTCGGCCACGCGCTCGGCCAGCACGCCCCCGGCGAGCGGCTCCTCTTCGACGCGCTGCCCGCCGCCCACCACCAGCTCCTCGCGCACGGCCTCGCCGTACGGGCGCTGCGCGCGGCGGGCGCCCACGACATAGGCATCGCCAACTCGCACGGCCCGACCTGGCCGGCCTCCGGCGCCGAGGGCGACCGCGCCGCGGCGGACCTCTACGACGTACTCCTCAACCGCCTCTTCGCCGACCCGCTGCTCCTCGGCCGCTACCCGGAGGGCTTCGGGGAGCTGATGCCGACGGACGACCTCGAAGCGGACCTGAAGGTCATCGCCGAGCCCCTCGACTGGTACGGGATCAACTTCTACCAGCCGACGAAGGTGGGCGCCCCACCGCCCGAGGGCACGGCCGCCGAGTTCTCCGGCGTCACACTCCCGCCCGAACTCCCCTTCGCCCCCCGGGAGATCGAGGGGTACCCGGTCACGGACTTCGGCTGGCCGGTCGTCCCGGAGGCCTTCACCGAACTGCTCACCGCGTTCCGCGACCGCTACGGCGACCGCCTCCCGCCCCTCGTGATCACCGAGAACGGCTGCTCGTACGACGGCCTCGACGACCAGGAGCGGATCGCCTACCTGGACGGCCACCTGCGGGCGCTGCACCGGGCGCTGGAGGCGGGCGTCGACGTGCGCGGGTACTTCGTCTGGTCGCTGATCGACAACTTCGAGTGGGCGGAGGGCTACCGGCAGCGGTTCGGCCTCGTCCACGTCGACCACGCCACCCAGGAGCGCACGCCCAAGGCGTCGTACCACTGGCTGCGCGAGACCCTGCGGGCGCGGCGCCCGTGACCACGGTCGCACTGCGGGAACCGACGGAGCGGGTCGGCCGCGGCTGGACGGCTTCCCTGTCCCTCGCCAACGGCGCGATCTGGGTCGGCTGGTACGGCCCGCTGCAGATCCTGCTCGCCCTCCAGGCGGAGGACCTGGCCCCCGCGGGCACCTCCAAGGAGACGGTCCTCGCCTGGGTGACGGGCGCGGGCGCGGTCGTCTCACTGGCCGCGAACCCGCTCTTCGGCGCGCTCTCGGACCGCACCACGTCCCGGTGGGGCCGGCGCACCCCGTGGATCGTGGCGGGCACGGCGGGCGGCGCCGCAGCGCTGCTGCTGCTCTCCGCGGCGGGCTCGGTGTGGTGGCTCGCGGCGGGCTGGTGCCTGGTCCAGCTCACCCTGAACGCCGCCTTCGCCGCGGTCACGGCCGCCGTCCCCGACCGCGTGCCGCGTCCGCAGCGTGGCTCGGTGGGCGGCTGGCTCGGCGCGGCGCAGCTGCTCGGCGTGGTCGTCGGCACGGGGCTCGCGACGGCGGCGGGCGGGACGGTCGCGGGGTACGCCGCCTGCGCGCTCTGCACGGCGGCGGGCGTGCTGCCCTACGTCGTACGCCACCGTGACCTGCGCCTGACACCGGCCGACCGGCCGCCGTGGAACCGCCGGGAGTTCCTGGCGGGCTTCCGGCTCAGCCCCCGCGGCCACCCGGACCTGGCCTGGGCCTGGCTGACCCGCTTCCTGATCAACGTCAGCAACTCGGTGGTGCTGCTCTACCTGCTGTACTTCCTGCGCGACCGCCTGGCGTACGCCGACCCGGAGCAGGGCGTGCTGATCCTGACGGCGGTGAACGGCGCGACGATGCTCGCCACGGTCGTGGTGGGCGGCGCCTGGTCGGACCGGGTGGGCCGCCGCAAGCCCTTCGTGATCTGGTCGGGGGCGCTGATGGCGGTCGCGACGGGCCTGCTCGCCTGCTGGCAGACCTGGCCCGGCGCGGTCGTCGCGGCTGCTGTGCTCGGCATCGGCTTCGGCGTCTTCACGTCGGTGGACTTCGCCCTGATGACGGACGTCCTGCCCACGGCCATGGACCGCGGCAAGGACCTCGGCGTCATCAACATCGCCAACTCCCTGCCCCAGGTGGCGGCCCCCGCGATGGCGGCCCCGATCGTCACGTACCTGGGCGGCTACCGGGTGCTGTACGTGACGGCGGCGGTGATCGGGCTGGTGGGGGCGGGCCTTGTGACGCGGATCGGAGGGGTGGAGTAGAGCCCGTCCTCAGAACCCGAGCTTGCGCAGCTGACGGGGGTCCCGCTGCCAGTCCTTCGCGACCTTGACGTGCAGGTCGAGGAAGACCGGCGTACCCAGCAGCGCCTCGATCTGCTTCCGCGACTTGATCCCCACATCCTTGAGCCGCTTGCCCTTGGGACCGATGATGATCCCCTTCTGGCTGGGCCGCTCGATGTAGACGAACGCGTGGATGTCGAGCAGCGGCTTGTCGGCCGGCCGGTCCTCGCGCGGCAGCATCTCCTCGACGACGACCGCGATGGAGTGCGGCAGTTCGTCGCGCACACCCTCCAGCGCCGCCTCGCGGATCAGCTCCGCGACCATGACCTGCTCGGGCTCGTCCGTGAGGTCGCCCTCGGGGTAGAGCGCGGGGCCCTCGGGCAGCAGCGGCACGATGAGGTCGGCGAGGAGGCCGATCTGCTGGTCGCCGACGGCGGAGACCGGCACGATCTCGGCCCACTCGAAGCCGAGCTCCGCACCGAGCTGGTCGATGGCGATGAGCTGCTCGGCGAGGGTCTTGCTGTCGACGAGGTCCGTCTTGGTGACGATCGCGATCTTCGGCGTCTTCTTGATGGAGGCGAGCTCCTTGGCGATGAAGCGGTCGCCGGGGCCGAGCTTCTCGTTGGCGGGCAGGCAGAAGCCGATGACGTCGACCTCGGCCCACGTCGTGCGCACGACGTCGTTGAGCCGCTCGCCGAGGAGCGTGCGCGGCTTGTGCAGGCCGGGGGTGTCGACCAGGATCATCTGGGCGTCGGGCCGGTGCACGATGCCGCGCACGGTGTGCCGCGTGGTCTGCGGCTGGTTCGCGGTGATCGCGACCTTCTTGCCGACCAGAGCGTTCGTGAGGGTGGACTTGCCCGCGTTGGGGCGGCCGACGAAGCAGGCGAAGCCGGCGCGGTGGACGGCCTCGGACGGCTCGGCTGATGACGGGGTACGAACGCTCATGGCGCCCATTGTCCCTGATCCCGGAAGCCCCGCCGCACAGCCCGGCCCGCAGGGGCCCGCCGTACGGCGCCCGAGCCCGCCCCATGAGCCCCCCACAAGCGGCTCGGCAACACGAAACACGGCGGAAACCCGTGGGTGCCCGTTACGAAACGCGGGCGCGTGACGCTCTCCCCCCATGACGACCTTCGCCGCCCCCCACCTCGACACCGGCGACACCGCCTGGCTGCTCGCCGCCACCGCGCTCGTCCTCCTGATGACGCCGGGCCTCGCCCTGTTCTACGGCGGCATGGTCCGCACGAAGAGCGTCCTGAACATGCTGCTCATGTCCTTCGTGGCGATCGCGCTGGTCACCGTGGTGTGGCTGGTCGCGGGGTACTCGCTGGCCTTCGGGGACGACGCCTTCGCGGGCCTGATCGGCGGCGTCGGCCACCTCGGCATGGCGGGCATCGGCCCGGACACCCTCACCGGCACGGTCCCCACCCTCCTCTTCACCACCTTCCAGCTCACCTTCGCGGTGATCACGGCGGCGCTGATCAGCGGCGCGATCGCGGACCGCACGAAGTTCGCGGCCTGGCTGGTCTTCGTACCGGTCTGGACGCTCGTCGTATACGTTCCCGTGGCGCACTGGGTGTGGGGTCCCGGCGGCTGGATCGCGGACTCGCTCGGCGCGCTCGACTTCGCGGGCGGCCTGGTCGTGGAGATCGCGTCGGGCGCCTCGGGCCTCGCCCTGTGCCTGGTGCTCGGCCCGCGCATCGGTTTCCGCAAGGAGGCGATGCGCCCGCACAACCTCCCGATGGTCCTGATGGGCGCGGGGCTGCTCTGGTTCGGCTGGCTCGGCTTCAACGGCGGCTCGGCCCTCGGCGCGAACGGCCTCGCCGCCGCCTCCCTCCTCAACACGCTGGTCGCGGGCTGCACGGGCCTGCTCGGCTGGCTCTTCGTGGAGCAGCGGCGCGACGGCCACCCCACCACCTTCGGCGCGGCGTCGGGCGCGGTGGCGGGCCTGGTCGCGATCACCCCGTCGTGCGGCGTGGTCGACATCCTCGGCGCGGCGGTGATCGGACTCGCGGCGGGCGTCGTCTGCTCGTACGCGGTCGCGTGGAAGTTCCGCCTCGGTTACGACGACTCGCTCGACGTCGTCGGCGTGCACCTGGTGGGCGGCGTGATCGGCACCCTCCTGATCGGCCTGTTCGCGACGGCCACGATGACGGGCGGCGCCGAGGGCCTGTTCCACGGTGGCGGTGCGGCGCAGCTCGGCAAGCAGGCGGTGGCGGTCGCCGCGGTGGCTTCGTACACGTTCACGCTCACGTACGCCCTCGGGAAGGCGATCGACGGGCTCCTGGGCTTCCGGGCGTCGGCCGAGGACGAGGTGACGGGCCTCGACCAGACACAGCACGCGGAGAGCGCCTACGATCACGGCGTCCTGGCGAGTCCCGTGGGCTCCGCCTCGGTCAAGAAGGGGAGCCCCGTCGCATGAAGCTGATCACCGCGGTCATCAAGCCGTTCCGTCTGGACGAGGTGAAGACGGCCCTCCAGGAACTCGGCGTACACGGCCTGACGGTCACCGAGGCGAGCGGCTACGGCCGCCAGCGGGGCCACACGGAGGTGTACCGGGGCGCGGAGTACCAGGTCGACCTGGTCCCCAAGGTCCGCATCGAAGTCGTCGTCGACGACCCTGACGCGGACCCGGTCATCGACGCGATCGTGCGCGCCGCACACACGGGCAAGATCGGCGACGGCAAGGTGTGGGCGGTGCCGGTGGAGACGGTGGTCCGGGTGCGGACGGGGGAACGGGGTCCCGACGCGGTGTGACGGGCCCGTCGATTTCAGCCCCTCCGGCGTTTGAGGAGCGGGGGTCCGGGGCGGAGCCCCGCCGAAGGCCTCAGCCCGCCGCCACCCGCTCCCGGACCTCCCCGTCCGCCCCCGCGAGGAACACCGGCGTCCCGGCCCCGCCGAGGTCCCGTACCGCCGCGAGATCCTCGTCCCGCACGGCCGTCTCGCCGGAGACGACCGCCGCCGCCTCCAACGACTCCGCGCCGGACGCCACCGCCATCGCCACGGCGGTCCGCAGCGCGGACAGCTGGAGCGAGTCGAGCGCCACGGTCCCCGCGACATACGTACGCCCCGTCTCGTCCCGCACAGCCGCCCCCTCGGGCACACCATTGCGGGCCCGGGCGGAACGAGCCAGGGTGACGATCTTGCGGTCCTCGGGGTCCAGCGCGGCGCTCTCAGTCATGGACCGAGCATACGGAGCACGCACCGCTACATCGCCACCGGATGGATCGATCCCCGGCGCCCCTCGGGCGAGGCGAGCCACGCCAGCTTCCCCGCCGTGTCCACCTCGGCGTCCGGCAGCGGCGTGTGCAGCACGATCGTGAGGTCGGGCCTGGCAGGCACCTTCAGCTGCGTCGACTCCAGGTTCAGCGCGCCCACCACGGGGTGCTCGATCTCCTTGGCGAGCTGCCCGCCGGGCAGGATGTCCCGCCGTTCCCACAGCTCCGTGAACTCCGCGCTGACCGACTTCGCCCCGGCGATCACCGCGGCGAAGCCGTCGTCCTGGGGGTGCTCCGAGCACGCGGCCCGGTACATGGCCACGACCTGCGGGGCGTTCCGCTCCCAACTCTTCGCGCGGGCGCGGTAGATGGCGTCGGTGAAGAAGCTGAGCAGGCAGTTCTCGGAGGTCTCCGAGCGCATGCCGAGCACCGAAGCGGCCGCGTCGTTGTACATGACGCAGTTCCAGTACGCGTCCATGATGTGCGCCGGGTACGGCAGCCACGCGTCGATGAGCCGGTTCAGCCCTTGGCACATGCCCCGGTCGGTCTGCGCGACCTCGGGCGCGGGCGGGTTGAGCCCGGACAGGACGTACAGATGGCGCCGCTCCGCGCTGCTCAGCTTCAGGACCCGCGCCACGGAGTCCAGGACCTGCGGCGAGACGGAGATGTCCCGGCCCTGCTCCAGCCACTGGTACCAGGACGCCCCGACCCCGGCGAGCACGGCGACCTCCTCGCGGCGCAGACCGGGCGTACGACGACGGCCACCGCCGTCCGGAAGCCCGGCCTCCGCGGGGCTGACCCGCGCGCGACGGCTCATCAGGAACTCCCGCAGCTCCCCGAGCCGATGCGCCTTGGATGCGCCGGTGTCCGACTCCGCACCCGCTGCTGCTGCCGTTGCCATATGGCGCTCCCCCAAGCACTGACTGGTGTTCCGACCACCAGCATAAGTTCCCGCTCCCCACGACTATTCCGGCCACCGCAAGCTCTTGACCATGGCGATCGACACCACCACCGCCCCATCCGCCCAGGCCGCCCCACCGGCGCCGCGACCGCAGAACCCCAGGCTCTCCTCCCGCGACAAGCTCGTCCTCTTCGTGCTCTGCGCCGCGCAGTTCATGGTCGCGCTCGACTTCTCCGTGCTGAACGTGGCGCTGCCCGTGCTCGGCGCCGACCTCGGCATGAGCCAGTCCGCGCTGCAGTGGGCGGTGACCGCCTTCGCGCTGCCCTCGGGCGGCTTCCTGCTGCTCTTCGGCAGGGCCGGCGACCTCTTCGGGCGCCGCAAGCTGTTCCTCGCGGGCCTCGCCCTCTTCGGCCTGGCCTCGCTGCTCGCCACCTTCGCGTGGGACCCGGCGTCGTTCCTGGCCGGGCGTGCCCTGCAAGGGGTCGGCGCGGCGGCGATCGTGCCGACCGGCATGTCGCTCCTGACGACCACGTTCCCCGAGGGCCCGCAGCGCGACCGGGCGCTCGGCATCTCCGGCACGCTGCTCTCGCTCGGCTTCACGGTCGGCATGGTGCTCGGCGGCGTACTGACCGACACCCTCGGCTGGCGCTCCACGATGGGCCTGCTGACCCTCTTCGCGCTGATCGTGCTGCCGCTGGCGCCCGGACTGCTGCCCGAGTCCCGCACCCCGGACCGCCCGCGCCTGGACATCCCGGGGGCCGTGACGGTCACCGGCGGCCTGCTCTCCCTGATCTACGCGCTCTCCACGGCGGCCGAGCGCGGCTTCGGCGGCGCGGACGTCGTCGTCACCCTGGTGGCGGGCGTGCTGCTGCTCGCGGCCTTCGGGTACGTCGAGTCACGCGCCGCCGCGCCCCTCGTCTCGCTGCCGATGCTGCGCCGCCGCACGGTGGCGTGGGGCAACCTCGGCGGTCTGGTCACGTTCTCGATGATGTCGACGGTCGTCTTCGTGCTCACCCTCTACCTGCAGGAGATCCTGCACCTCTCCGCGCTCAGGGCCGGCCTCGTCTTCGGCGTGCAGGGCGTCGTCTCGGTGGTCGCGGGGTCCTACGCGCCGAAGGTCATCGGCCGCTTCGGCGCGCGCCGCACGCTGGTCGTCTCGCTGTGCGGCCAGGGCCTGTTCGGGCTCGCGCTGCTGGGTATCGGGGAGAGCGGCTGGTCGGTGTGGCTCGCCACGGCCGCGGTGTCGCTGGCGAGCATGTTCCACCTGGGCGCGATCGTCTCGTACGGCGTGACCGTCACCTCGGGCGTCCCCGACGAGGAGCAGGGCCTGGCGACCGGCCTGGTCACCTCCACCCAGCAGGTGGGCATCACGATCGGCATCCCGCTGCTCGGTGTCCTCTCGACGACGGGCCCGGACCTGCTGGCGGGCACGCGGACGGTCCTCCTGATCGACGCGGCGGTGGTCCTCGCGACGGCGGCCGCGGTGGCGGCCGGACTCGGCGGACGCAAGCGCGGTTGAGCCCGCCGAGTCCTCGCGTGACGTCGGCCCGGCCCGGTCAGGGGCGGGCCGACGTCACATCACGCACCGAAGGCCGGGCCAGGGAGGAGAGGAACGCCTCCCAGGTGTCCGGGCCCACCGCGACGACCGCGCCCCGGGGGCGCGCCGAGTCACGGATCAGGACCGTCCCGCCGGTCCAGGCGATCTCCACGCAGTCGTCGTTGGACGCCCCGCTCGCACTGCTCTTGCGCCATCCCCACGTGCTGACCACGCTTCTCCTCCACCCCGGGTGCGGAAGGCCAGCCGGCCCAGCACGGCTGGTGCACAGGGACGTAGCACCTCTTCCAGGATAACGGCGCGTCATACACTTCCGAACGACTCGAAATGCGCCAAGGTCCTGTGATGCAAGCGGGGTTGATGGGGCGTCAGGCAGCCTCGGCGGGCGGCAGGAGCCTCTCCAGATCGTCGGCGCCCTCCTCGGCCCTGACCGCCAGAGCCCTGAGGATGTCCACGGTGCGCTCCTTGACGGCGAGGTCCTCCAGCTCCCAGAACCTCTCCAGATAACGCCCGCTCTCCTCGGGCGCGCTGGTGCTGTAGGAATCGCCCCGCGGGTTCTCCAGGTAGAGCGAGTCCGGCATCTCGTCCGCCTCGAACTCGAAGAGCGTGAAGGGCCCCTGGACCCCGGGGTGCCCGCCGACGCTGAACGGCAGGATCTGGATGGTGAACTTCGGCAGGGCCGCCAGTTCCGCGAGCCGCTCCAACTGGGCGCGCATGACGCCGCGTCCGCCGATCTGGCGGCGCAGGACCGCCTCGTCGAGGATGTAGAACACCTCGCGATCGCCGGACGTCAGCATCTCCTGGCGGGAGAGCCGCACCTCGACGGCCCGCTCGATCATCTCGTCGGCGATGCCCTTGTCGTACGCCCGCATGATGGCGCGGCCGTACTCCTCGGTCTGCAACGGCCCCGGCACTTGCAGGGAGTTGTACGCCCGGACGATCGACGCCGACGACTCGAGGGCGAGGAACTGCAGGAACTCCTTGCTGTACAGGTCGCGGTACTCCGTGTACGGCATCTTCCGGCTGCCCCGCGCGAGGTCGAGCAGCTCCTCGATCTTGCGGCGGTCCCGGATCCCGTACGCCTCCAGGAGCGGCCGCAGGTCATTGACCGAGACGCCGACCTCGCCGGCCTCGATCCGGATCAGTTTGGAGGGGCTCCACTCCATCTTCGCGGCGACCTGGCGCTGCGTGAGATGCGCGGCGGTCCGCGCCTTCCGGAGCTCTGTGCGCAGCCTCAGCCGCTGAAGTGCCGCACTTGGCGCGCTCATGATGGCTTCACCTCCGACCGGATGGTGCGAGGTGCAACATAGCAGACTAGCAGCTTACTCATCGAGACCTTTCGGGACGACAGTTCACGCCACTGCCCAGGAGACCCCGAACCCCGTGGGTGCGCAACCGGAGCGACGGCCCGGGATCGACAGTTGCCGGATAGCTATATCGCACTTGGCGAGCCCTCGATGAGCAACGTGCCCGACAGTACTACCCATGTCGCATCCTGCAGGCTACGATACGGCAGAGGGTAGCCTGCTCAACTGACCATCACCGCAAGGAGGTTGGGAACAGCACCGGCAGGGTCCGGCCTCACTCCGTCGAGTGTCGGCCACCGCTGGTTCGCCCTTCCTGGCGCCACCCGTTCGTGGCTCGCCGCGGTATCCACGACTCGCGTGGAACCAGGGAGGAGAACAGCCCGATGGCCGAGAAGCCGGACGGGCGTCGCACCATCCGCACGTGGACCGACCGGGTCGCACTGTCGGCCCCGTGGGTGAGCCTTCTGATCATGGTCCAGGAGATCATCGACAGGTGGGTACTGCCCCACGTGTGAACGGAGACTGGTCCCGGCCTCCAGGCCGGGACCAGCTGCGGCGGACGCCATCGCACGACGTTTCCACTCCGAGTTCCCTTGGCCGGCAGCCCGGAGTGGGAGCGTTTCGGATCCGCCTCCCGCTCCATTCTGCCGCCCCATGTCCCCGATGGCGAGGGCCTGTTGGGACACTCTGCACGGTGCACCCCGGCTCGCGCACGCCCCTCAGGGGCGGTCGAGGCGCAGCCGCTCCGCCCGTGGCAGCCCGGCCACCACCAGGTCGTACGAATCCTCGATGAGCTCCCTGACCTGCCGGTCGGGGAGCCCCGCGGCGACCGAGACCGTGTTCCAGTGGCGCTTGTTCATGTGCCAGCCCGGCACGATCTCGGGATGGGCGGCCCGCAGCCGCACGGCGATGTCCGGCTCACACTTGAGGTTGACGGTGAGCGGACGCGCGTCGAGGGCCGTGAGCGCGAACACCTTCCCCGCCACCTTGAAGACCGAGGTCTCCGGGTTGAAGGGGAACTCCTCCACCACGCCGTTGAAGGACAGGCAGAACGCCCGCAGCGCCTCGGGCGTCACCCGGACTCCCCCGCCCTCTGCTCCTCGCCGTCGGCGGCGACGGGCTCCACGAGCACGGTCATGATCCGGTTGCGGCGCCCCGCCGCGGACTCCGCGGTGAGCTTCAGCTCCCGCCCGTCGGGCAGCGGCACGGCCGCCGAGGCGCCCGCGATCGGGACGCGGCCGAGCCGCTTGGCGAGCAGCCCGCCCACCGTCTCCACGTCCTCGTCGTCGAACTCGTCGAACCCGAAGAGCTCGCCCAGGTCGCCGATGTCCAGGCGCGCCGTGACGCGGTAGCAGCCGTCGGCGAGCTCCTCGACCGGCGGCAGCTCACGGTCGTACTCGTCGGTGATCTCACCGACGATCTCCTCAAGGATGTCCTCGATCGTCACGATGCCGGCCGTGCCGCCGTACTCGTCGATGACGACGGCCACGTGGTTGCGCTCCTGCTGCATCTCGCGCAGCAGGTCGCCCGCGTTCTTCGTGTCGGGCACGAAGGTCGCGGGGCGCATCGCCGTCGACACGAGCTCGGACTCGGCGTCGCGGTTGATGTGCGTCTTGCGGGCCAGGTCCTTCAGGTACACCATGCCGACGACGTCGTCCTCGCTCTCCCCCGTCACAGGGATCCGCGAGAAGCCGGAGCGCAGCGCGAGGGTGAGCGCCTGGCGGATGGTCTTGAAGCGCTCGATGGCGATCAGGTCGGTGCGGGGCACCATGACCTCCCGTACGAGCGTGTCCCCGAGCTCGAAGACGGAGTGGACCATGCGCCGCTCCTCGTCCTCGATGAGGGACTCCTTCTCGGCCAGGTCGACCATCGCGCGCAGCTCGGCCTCGGAGGCGAAAGGGCCGCGCCTGAAGCCCTTGCCGGGCGTGAGCGCGTTGCCGATGAGGATCAGCAGGGGCGGGATCGGGCCCATGACGCGGGCCAGCGGCAGCAGGACGTACGCCGCGGCGGTCGCCGTGTTCAGCGGGTGCTGGCGGCCGATGGTGCGCGGGGAGACGCCCACGGCGACGTAGCTGACGAGGACCATCACGCCGATGGCGACCGCGAGCGCCTGCCAGGTCGCGTCGAACTCCTTCAGGCAGGCGTACGTCACCAGGGCCGACGCCGCCATCTCGCACGCCACCCGCACGAGCAGCGCCACATTGAGATAGCGGGTCGGGTCCGCGGCGACCTGCGCGAGCTTCGCGCTGCCGCGGCGCCCGGAGCGGGCGGCCTCCTCCGCGCGGAAGCTGGAGACCCGCGCGATGCCCGCCTCGGCGCACGCGGCGAGCCAGGCGACGACCACGAGGGCGACGGCGCCGGCGATCAGCTGAGGGCTCATGGCGCTACGAGACCGTGGGCGCGGGGGACGGCCCGGTCAGGCCCTTCTCCGCACGCCAGCCGTCGACGATCGCGGCCTGCAGGGAGAACATCTCGGCCTTCTCGTCCGGCTCCTCGTGGTCATAGCCGAGCAGGTGCAGCACTCCGTGGACGGTGAGGAGCTGGAGCTCCTCGTCCATGGAGTGCTGCGTCGGGGCGTCCTTGCCCTGCTGGGCGGCGACCTCGGGGCAGAGCACGATGTCCCCGAGAAGCCCCTGCGGGGGCTCGTCGTCCTTCATGGGCGGCCGCAGCTCGTCCATCGGGAAGGACATGACGTCCGTCGGGCCGGGCAGGTCCATCCACTGCATGTGCAGCTGCTCCATGGCGTCGCCGTCCACGACGATCACCGAGAGCTCGGAGAGCGGGTGGATGCGCATCCGCGCGAGGGCGTAACGGGCGATGTCGAGGATCGCCTGCTCGTCGACCTCGGTTCCGGATTCGTTGTTGACGTCGATCGACATGGTGCTGCTGGTCTACTTCCCGTCGCGGCTGTCGTGCTTCTCGTACGCGTCGACGATACGGCCGACCAGCTTGTGCCGGACGACATCGTGCGACGTGAGCCGGGAGAAGTGGATGTCCTCGACGCCGTCCAGGATCCGCTGCACCTCGCGCAGGCCGCTCTTGGTGCCGCCCGGCAGGTCGACCTGGGTGACGTCACCAGTGATGACGATCTTGGAGTCGAAGCCGAGGCGGGTGAGGAACATCTTCATCTGCTCGGCGCTGGTGTTCTGCGCCTCGTCGAGGATGATGAACGCGTCGTTCAGCGTCCTGCCGCGCATGTACGCCAGCGGGGCGACCTCGATCGTGCCCGCGGCCATCAGCCGGGGGATGGAGTCGGGGTCGAGCATGTCGTGCAGGGCGTCGTAGAGCGGGCGCAGGTACGGGTCGATCTTCTCGTAGAGCGTGCCGGGCAGGAAGCCGAGCCGCTCGCCGGCCTCGACCGCGGGCCGGGTCAGGATGATGCGGTTGACCTGCTTGGACTGGAGTGCCTGCACGGCCTTGGCCATGGCGAGGTAGGTCTTGCCCGTACCGGCGGGGCCGATCCCGAAGACGATGGTGTGCTTGTCGATCGCGTCGACGTACCGCTTCTGGTTCAGCGTCTTGGGGCGGATGGTGCGGCCGCGGGAGGAGAGGATGTTCTGCGTGAGGACCTCGGCGGGGGTCTCCGGCGAGCCCGTGCCGTTCTCGTCCGCCCTCAGCATGGCGATCGAGCGTTCCACTGCGTCCTCCGTCATCGGCTGACCGGTGCGGAGCACCAGCATCATCTGGTCGAACAAGCGCTGGATCAGGGCGACTTCGTGGGCATCCCCCACGGCGCTGATCTCATTGCCCCGGACATGGATGTCGGCCGCCGGGAAGGCCTTCTCGATCACCCGCAGCAGGGCGTCGCCGGAGCCGAGGACCGTCACCATGGGATGGCTGGCGGGGACGGTGAAGTGGGCTCGGGCCTGGTCCTGCGCGTCGGTGTGAGTCGTGGGTGTCTGAGTCATGGGCCGGCTCTGAAGGCCTGCTCATCCTCCTCGTGCGGGGCTTGTGGCCGCTCGACAGCCTTGCACTGCCAAGAGTACGACGCGCCGCCGTCCCGGCCGTAGGCCTTTTCGTCGCGCCCGTCGCATACGACCTGAACCACCACGGGGCGGCGGATCTTCCCCACGGCCAGCTCGGAGCCCGTCCCCGCGCCCCCGCCTGCGCCAGGACGCCCGGCACGCACCGGCGAAACCGGCCGGCCGGACGGCCGGTGCTCCTCTACGGGGAGCGGAAACCGATGGTCGGCACCGCCCTGCGCAGCGGCCACGGCCGCGTCGCGGCGGGCAGCAGCTTCTCCAGGAACGCGTACCGCCGCAGCGCCACCGGATCCTGGTCCTCGACTTCCCGCACCCGGCTCCACCAGGCCCCCACCTCGGCCCATCCCGGCGCCGAGAGGGACCCGCCGAACTCCTGGACCGAGAGGGCCGCCGTCAGCCCCGCGAAGGCGAGCCGGTCCGCGAGCGGCCACTCCGCCAGCGTCCCCGTGACGAATCCGGCGACGAAGACGTCCCCGGCCCCGGTGGGGTCGAGCGCCTCGACCTCGATGGCCGGGACCTCCGCGGTCTCGCCGGTCCGCCGGTCCACCGCGTACGCGCCCTCCGCGCCCAGCGTCACCACGGCGAGCGGCACGTGCTCGGTCAGCGCCCGTGCGGCCTCCCGCGGGCACGACGTGCGCGTGTAGCGCATCGCCTCCTCGGCGTTCGGCAGGAACGCCTCGCAGTGCCGCAGGTCGGGCAGGGCCGCGAGGTCCCAGCGTCCGGTGTCGTCCCATCCGACGTCGGCGAAGATCCGGGTGCCGCTCCGCGCGGCCCGCGCGATCCAGGGGGCGCGGCTGCCTGGGGTGAGCGAGGCGACGGCGGCACGCGCGCGTGGCGGGCAGAAAGGGGCGCCCCGGTCCGGCGCCGCCGCGTCCAGCGGCGGCTCGTGGCCGTGGCTCACCATGGTCCGCTCGCCCTCGTACGCCATCGAGACCGTCACCGGCGAGTGCCAGCCGGGGACGGTGCGCGACGGCGTGAGGTCGATGCCCTCACCCTGTTCGAGGGCGTCCCAGCAGTACTCCCCGTAGTGGTCGTCGCCGAAGGCCGCGGCGAGCGAGGTGTGCAGGCCGAGCCGGGCGAGCGCGGTCGCCATGTTGGCGACGCCGCCGGGGCTCGACCCCATGCCGCGCGCCCAGGACTCGGTCCCGCGCACGGGCGCGGAGTCGAGCCCGGTGAAGATGATGTCGAGGAAGACCGTGCCGGTGAGGTAGACGTCGCAGTCCGGATCACCGGCTCTGCGGGCCGCCTTCAGCGGGTCGACGGTGGGCTTTGGTGGTACGACCATGCAGGCAACGTAACGGATCAGGGCCCTTCTGACGGATCTCCGTGGGAGAAGGAGCGGCGTTCGGCACGCGCGTCGCGACGCCACGGAGATCCGTCACAAGGGCCCTGACCCTGCGGGAGGCTTGGGGGCTTCCGTGTGGCACGCCGGGCGGCGGCGCCGCGCCCGGACTACCAGCGCGGTACGGCCGGTGTCGTCCAGGCCGGATCGGCCACCCGCATCGCCGCCGCGTCGTCCCGTTCCCGCAGCGCGCGGAAGCCGTCGTCCAGCCAGCGCGCGTGCAGGGCCGCGAGCCTGGCCCGGTCGAGCTCGACGCCGAGGCCTGGGGTGTCGGTGACGGCGACCTTCCCGGCCACGAACCGCGGCCGGGAGGTCAGCACGTCCTCGGCCTGCCACGGGTAGTGCGAGTCGCAGGCGTGCGCGAGGCCCGGCACGGTCGCCGCCACCTGCGTCATGGCGGCCAGGCTGATCCCCAGGTGCGTGTTGGAGTGCATCGACACGCTCACGCCGAACGTCCGGCAGACCGCGGCCAGTTCACGTGTGCGCCGCAGTCCGCCCCAGTAGTGGTGGTCGGAGAGGACCACCTGCACGGCCCTCTTCGCGAAGGCCTCCGGTATCTCGTCGAAGGTCGTCACGCACATGTTCGTGGCGAGCGGGACCCGGGTGCCCGCGGCGACCTCGGCCATCGCGGGCGTGCCGAGCGCCGGATCCTCCAGATATTCGAGTACGTCCCCGAGCTCGGCCGCGACCCTCAGCGAAGTCGCCACCGACCAGGCCCCGTTGGGGTCGAGCCGCAACGGCGTGCCGGGGAACGCCCCGGCCAGGGCGCGGATCGCGGCGATCTCCTCGTCCGGCGGGAAGACGCCGCCCTTGAGCTTGAACGAGGAGAAGCCGTACCGCTCGGTGAAGAGCCGGGCCTGCGCGACGATCCCGGCCGGGTCGAGGGCCGCGCCCCACCCGGCGTCCGGCTCGCACGCGACGCCCTCGGGGTGCTCGGCCCATTTGTAGAAGAGGTACGCGCTGTACTCCACGGCGTCGCGCACCTTGCCGCCGAGCAGCGCGTGCACGGGCAGCCCGAGCGCCTTGCCGAGCGCGTCCAGACAGGCCACCTCGAACCCGGAGACGACGGAGAGCCGCAACTTCTCGGCGCTCTGCACGCCGCGCAGCCCGCCGACGTCCAGGGAGTCGTCGACCCGCGCGGCGTCGACGCCCACGTCGTCCACAAGTGTGAACAGTCCGTTCAGGTCGGAGACCTCCCGCCCCACGAGCCGCTCGGCGAGGGGCCGCGCCACCTCCAGGTACTTCCCGTCCCCGTAGGTCTCCCCGATCCCGCTCACCCCACCCCGCGTGACCACCTCGATGATCAGCCGTGGCGTGTAGGGCTGATGGACCCCCTGAGTATTGAGCAGCGGCGGATCGGCAACGAGAACGGGAGTGAGCCGTACATCGGTGATGACGAGACCGCCACTTCGCTGTCCATACATGAGAACGGAGAGTAGATAGACGAACGAGCCGGAGTCAACGGCCAGGGGTGGGGAACGGCGCAGGACAAGGGGCGCGGGGAACTCCCCGAAGGGGCGCGGGAAACTCCGCGAAGGGGCGCGGGGAACTGCGCGACCAGCCACAGCCGACCCGCAGCTCCCCACCCGCCCCCAGCGGAGCGCTAAAGCTCCGACTCGATCAGGTCGGCCGCCCGCCGAGCCCCGCCCTCCGCACGGACCTCCGCCTTCAACTCGGCACACCTGCGGGCGACATCAGGGTCCGCCACGAGGCCGAGCAGGGCCGACCGCAGGACGTCCCCGGTCGCGGCCTCCGTATCGACGCGGCGTGCCACACCGAGCTCCACGAGCCGGTCCGCGTTCATCGGCTGCTCGGCCCCCTGCGGCACCGCGATCATCGGCACGCCGCAGAAGAGCCCCTCCGAACTGCTCCCCATCCCCGCATGCGTGACGAACGCGTCGGCCTGCTCCAGGACCGCCAACTGCGCCACCCACGAGCGGACTTCGACGTTCGCCGGGAGATCCTCACCCAGCTCCGCGGGGTCCACGTGCTTGCCGATCTGGAGGACCACGTGCCAGCCGGGCAGGTCCCCGAAGGCGGCCACGCACTGCCGGTAGAACTCCGGCTGCACGGTGTACGCCGAGCCGAGCGAGACCAGGAGCACCTTCTCCACGCCCTCGGGCCGTGCCCAGCTCTCCCGCCGCGCACGCTCGCCGAGGCAGGGCCCGACGAAGTCGATCCGTTCGGCGTCGACCGTGTCGGCGTGCGGCTGCATGGCCCGCGGGATGGTGGCGACGGCCCGCGGCGGCACGCCGGAGAACTCCGCGACGTCCAGCGTGGTGGCCCCGCTCCCGGCGAGCCACTCCTTGAACCGGGCCTCCAGCGCGTCCGCGCCCGGCAGTTGCGCGAGGACCGCGCCGACGTCCTCCTGGTAGCTGCCCCAGGCCACGAAGGTGGGCGAGAGCTGCACGAGCGGCCGGCCCTGCGCCTCGGCGAGCGCACGGGCGACGTACGCGCCGATGTCGTACAAGTAGAGGTCGGCGGGGTCGTCGTCGTAGGCGGCGTGGAGCTGCGGGAGCACCGCCGCCGCCTCGCCGAGGAAGAGCCCGCTGGCCTCGATCGGGTCCTCGGGCCAGATGTTGTCGCGGAACGGGAGCGTCGACTCGTACGCGACGAGTTCGGCGCCGGTGGGCTCGATCAGCCCCGCGGTGGCCGGGTCGTTGGCGTACGTCACGCGGTGGCCGCGCGCCACCAGCTCACGGATGACCTCGAGGCCGGGCAGCACATGGCTGACCATCGGGACGCCGACCATGGCGATGTGGGCGCGGCGACGGGCAGGACGTCGGGATGACATGGGAGTTCCTTCGTACAGAGAGCTACGGAATTGGACACGGCGGCCCACCGCCGCGGCCCCGGAAAGGGGCGGGCGGGGCCAGGGAGCCGTGTCAGCCGTAGATCTGCGCGATGGTGTCCATGGGCAGGACGGTAACCCGTCGCCGGGCCTCAGTCGAACGAATAAGCCTCGACCTCGGCGATGTAGCGCGCCCTCAGCGCCTCGTCGGCCTCGTCGCGGTCGAGGAAGGACGCCTCGAAGGAGTTCCGGGCGAGCGTGCGCAGCCGCTCCTGGTCGAGCCCGAGGGCTTCGCGTACGGCGTGGAAGGTGTCGTCGACGTACCCGCCGAAGTAGGCGGGGTCGTCGGAGTTGACGGTGCACAGCAAACCGGCCTCGAGCATCCGCGCCAGCGGGTGCTCCTCCAGTACGTCGATGGCGCGCAGCCGGACGTTGGAGAGCGGGCAGAGCGTGAGCGGCACGCGGTCGCGGACCAGGCGCTCCACGAGGGCCGGGTCCTCCATGCAGCGCAGCCCGTGGTCGATGCGCTCGACGCCCAGGACGTCCAGGGCCTCGGTGATGTACGCGGGCGGGCCCTCCTCGCCCGCGTGGGCGACGAGGCGCAGACCGCGGGCGGCGGCGGCCTCGTACACCTCCTTGAACTTGGCCGGCGGGTGGCCGACCTCGGCCGAGTCCAGGCCGATGCCGATGATCCGGTGGAGGTGGGGCTCGGCGTCCGCCAGGGTCTGGAGGGCGGATTCGGCGGACTCGTCGCGCAGGAAGCACATGATGAGCCGCGTGGAGACGCCGTGCCGCTCCTCGCTGCGGTCAAGGGCGCGGGAGAGGCCCTCGATGACGGTGGCGATGAGGACGCCGCGCGCGGTGTGCGCCTGCGGGTCGAAGAAGATCTCCGCGTGGCGCACGCCCTGCTCGGCGGCGCGGGCGAGATAGGCCTCCGCGAGCTCTTCGAAGTCGGCCTCGGTGCGCAGCACGGCCATCAGGCTGTAGTAGAGGCCCAGGAACGTCTGGAGGTCGTCGAAGAGGTAGGCCTTGCGGAGCTCTTCGGTGTCGGCGTAGGGCAGTTCGACGCCGTTCCGCGCGGCGAGCGCGAAGGCGAGCTCGGGTTCGAGGGTGCCTTCGATGTGGAGGTGGAGTTCGGCCTTGGGGATCGGCATGGTGCGGTCTCGCTCAGTTCGGTTCGGTTCGAGGGGAGGGTGGTTCGGCCGGTGGGTGGTTCGGCCGGTGGTTCAGGTCCGTCTGGGGAGGGGGACGCGGGTCAGGTCGCGGGCGACGGTGAGTTCACCGTCGAAGCCGGCGGCGCGCGCCTGCCGCTCGTAGGCGGACGGATCGGGGTAGCGCTGGCTGAAGTGCGTGAGCACGAGATGGCGCACGCCCGCGTCGACGGCGACCCGCGCGGCCTGACCTGCGGTCAGATGCCCGTGGTCGGTGGCGAGTCGCTCGTCCTCGTCGAGGAAGGTCGACTCGATGACGAGCATGTCGCAGCCCTCGGCGAGCGCGTGCACGCCGTCGCAGAGCCGGGTGTCCATGACGAAGGCGAACCGCTGCCCGCGCCGCACCTCGCTGACCTCGTCGAGGGTGACGCCGCCGAGGCTGCCCTCCTTCTGGAGCCGTCCGACGTCGGGGCCCTTGATGCCGTGCTCGGCGAGCAGCCGGGGCAGCATGCGGCGGCCGTCGGGTTCGGTGACGCGGTAGCCGTAGGACTCCACCGGGTGGGAGAGCTTCATCGCGTCGAGGGTGTACGCCGGGGTGACGGCGAGCGGCCCGTCGGCGGCGACCGGCGCCTCGCCGAGCGCCACGGTCTCGCGGTAGGCCGTCGCGTACCGCAGGCGGTCGAAGAAGCGCTGCCCCGACGCCGGGTAGTGGGCGGTGACGGGGTGCGGGACCCGGTCGAGGTTGATGCGCTGGATCACCCCGGCGAGGCCGAGGGAGTGGTCGCCGTGGAAGTGCGTCACACAGATCCGGTGCAGGTCGTGGGCGGCGACCCCGGCGCGCAGCAGCTGCCGCTGCGTGCCCTCGCCGGGGTCGAACATGATGCCCTGGCCGTCCCAGAGCAGGACGTAGCCGTTGTGGTTGCGGTGCCGGGTGGGGACCTGGCTGGCGGTGCCGAGCACCACCAGTTCACGTACGGACAAGAGGCGTCGGCTCCGCTATCCGGGGGGCCACTGGAGGCCGCGGCCGCCCAGGACGTGCGCGTGCGCGTGGAAGACGGTCTGGCCCGCGCCGGTTCCGGTGTTGAAGACGATGCGGTGGCTGTCGGCGCCTTCCTGGGCGGCGACCTCGCCCGCCTCGCGCAGCACGTCCGCGGCGATCTGCGGCTCGGCGGCCGCCAGCGACGCGGCGTCCGGGTGGTGGACCTTGGGGATCACCAGGACGTGGGTCGGCGCCTGCGGGTTGATGTCGCGGAAGGCCACGGTCGTCTCGCTCTCGCGCACGACGGTCGCCGGCACCTCCCCCGCGACGATCTTGCAGAACAGACAGTCGCTTCGCGCTTCGCCCGCCATGGGCCGCCTCCTGGAACGGAACGATCAGTACGCTCGGCATGCTATCGGCCCCGCGCCGAAGGACCGGGACGAGGTCACCGTGCGCCCGGCAGGTCCGGCGCCGCCTTCGCCGGGTGCTCCGCGAGCGCGGCGAGGGCGAGGCGGACCGCCTCGTCCAACTGCGGGTCGCGGCCCGCCGCGTGGTCGTCCGGGGTGGTGACGACCTCCACGTCCGGCTCGACCCCGTGGTTCTCGACGCCCCACCCCTCGCCCTCCAGCCAGAACGCGTACTTCGGCTGCGTCACCAGCGTCCCGTCGACCAGGTGGTAGCGGCTGTCGATGCCGATGACACCGCCCCAGGTGCGCGTGCCCACCACGGGTCCGATGCCGAGCGCCCTGATGGCGGCGTTGACGATGTCGCCGTCGGAACCGGAGAACTCGTTGGCGACGGCGACGACGGGGCCGCGCGGCGCGTCCGCGGGGTAGCTGAAGGGGCGCGAGCCCCGGGGCACGTCCCAGCCGACGACGCGGCGCGCCAGCTTCTCCACGACGAGCTGCGAGGTGTGCCCACCGCGGTTCTCCCTGACGTCCACGACCAGGCCCTCGCGGGCCACCTCGATCCGCAGGTCGCGGTGGATCTGCGCCCAGCCGGGCGCCTGCATGTCGGGCACGTGGAGGTAGCCGAGGCGACCGCCCGAGCGCTCGTGGACGTACGCCCTCCGGTCGGCGACCCAGGCGTGGTAGCGCAGCGGCTCCTCGTCGTCGACGGGGAGTACCACGGCGTGCCGCGGATCGCCGCCGCCGGACGGCGACACCGTCAGCTCGACGGGTTTGTCCGCGGTGCCGACAAGGAGCGGTCCCGGGCCCGCGACCGGGTCGACGGGCCTGCCGTTCACCTCGATGACCGCGTCGCCGGGGCGGACGGCGACGCCGGGCGCGGCGAGCGGCGAGCGCGCGGAGGGGTCGGAGGTCTCCGAGGGGAGGATCCGGTCGATGCGCCACAGGCCGTCCTCGCCGCGCGAGAGGTCCGCGCCGAGGAGCCCTTGCCGGGGCGCGCCGCCGGAGCCGCCCGGTATGACGTACGCGTGGGACGTGCCGAGCTCGCCGTGCACCTCCCACAGCAGGTCGACGAGGTCGTCGTGGGTGGCGACGCGGGCGAGGACCGGGCGGTAACGCTCGAGGACGGCGTCCCAGTCGACGCCGCCCATGTCGGGGCGCCAGAAGTTGTCCCGCATGAGGCGGCCCGTCTCGTCGTACATCTGGCGCCATTCGGCGGCCGGGTCGACGGTGTGGTGGACCCGGGAGAGGTCGACGGTGATGTTGGTGTCGCTGTCCTCGTCGCCGGAGGCGCGCCGGTCACTGGGGACGACCTTCAGCTTGCCGTCGGTCCACAGCAGGACCCGCCTGCCGTCGCCGGTGACCGCGAAGTGGTCGGCGTCCGCGGCCAGCTCCTCGACGCGGTGGCGCGCGAGGTCGTACCGCTCGAGGGCGGTCTTCGGGTCGGGATCGTGCGGGGTGGCGCGGGAGGCGCCGAGTACGCCGCGCACCGGGTGGCGCAGCCAGAGCAGGCCGTCCTTGGCGGCCCGCAGCGTGGTGTAGCGGGCGGCCTCGACGGGGAAGGGCACGATGCGGTCGGCGAGTCCGTCGAAGTCGATGCGGGTGACGGGCGCGCCCTCGCTGTCGGGCGTCTCGGCGCCCGCGCCGTCCTGCGTCTCGAAGGGCCTGCCGTGCCGCTGCGGGCCGAAGGGCGAGGACGTGGCCGCGGCCAGGGTGATCAGGTACGGGCGGGAGCCGCCGACGAACGCGAGGTCGAAGACGTGTTCGTCGTAGACCGGGTCGAAGGCGCGGGCGGAGAGGAACGCGAGGTGCTTGCCGTCGAGGGTGAACGCGGGCGCGTAGTCGCGAAAGCGCAGCGGTGTCGCGTCGGACACCGACAGGTCGGCGGTGTTGGCGAGCCGGAGCCTGCGCAGCGGCCGCGGTCCCGGATGCGACCAGGCGAGCCATGCCGAGTCGGGCGAGAAGACGAGCCCGGTGGCCTCGCCGTACTCGCCGCGGTCGACCTCGCGGACCTCGCCGCTCTCCCGTTCGACGAGGAGCACCCGGCCGTCGTGCGAGGCGACGGCGGCGCGGGAGCCGTCGGGCGCCATGGCGAGCCCGAGGACCCGGCCGAGCTGTCCGGCGGCGAGCCTGCGGGGCGTGGCGCCGGGCGCGGTGCCGGTGGCGGGGGCGAATTCGAGCGCCTCGTCGCCTTCGGCGTCGGTGACCCAGACGACGTGCTCCTCGCCCTGCACGCGGAAGGTGCGGGGCAGCCGGGCGCGTACCCCGTGCTCGGCGGCGAGCGCGCGGGCGGGGCCTTCGCGGTGCGTCACCCAGTGGACGGAGCCGCGCACGGAGAGGGCGCTGCCGCGTCCGGTGTGGTCGGGCGCGGCGGCGCCGAACCAGCGGGCCGCGGAGACGGGATGCGGCTGCAGGTCGGTGCGCTGTCCGCCGAGGCGGATGTCCAGGCGGCGCGGCTCGGCGTCCGACAGGTCGTCAAGGAGCCAGAGTTCACCCGCCGACGCGTAGACGACACGCGTGCCGTCGGTGGCGGCGTGCCGCGCGTAGAAGCCGTCGACCGGGGTGTGCGCACGCAGGTCGGAGCCGTCGGGCAGCGAGGAGTAGAGCGCTCCCACGCCTTCGTGGTCGCAGAGGAAGGCGATGCGCCCGCCCACCCAGAGCGGGTATTCGATGTTCCCTTCGAGCTCCTCGTGGACGCGCGCGAAGGGCGGCGTCCCGCCGTCCGTACCCGGCCGCCGGATCCACAGCTTGCCCGCGGTGCCGCCGCGGTACCGCTTCCACCAGGCGGCCTCGCGGCCCATCGGGGCGGAGAGCAACAGGATCTGCCCCTCGGGGCCGTACGCGACGTCGCCGACGATGCCGTACGGGAGGGTGTCGGCGGGGCCGCCGTCGAGCGGCACGGCCCGCGCCCAGGTGCGGCGCAGCGAGGCCTGTCCCGCCGAACTGACCGCGAGGACCCGCCCGTCGGGGGTCCAGCCGCGCACGGCGGTCTTCGCGCTCCCCCAGTACGTGAGGCGCTCGGCGGGACCGCCGTCGAGGGGCGCGACGTGCACCTCGGGGGCTCCGTCGCGGGTGGAGGTCCAGGCGACGGTCGTGCCGTCCGGGGAGATCCGGGGGTGGTTCACGGGCATGTCGTCGGCGCTGACCCGCCAGGCGCGTCCCCCGTCGAGGGGCGCGATCCAGACGTCGTCCTCGGCCGTGAAGGTGGTCAACTCGCCGTGGATGTGCGGGAACCGTAGATACGCGGAGCGCGCTGCCTCTGTCACGTCGACCAGCCTAGGGACGCGCCGGGCGGCCCGACACCGGTTTGGATCACTTGGCCGGGTACCGCCGTCCGGGCCGCCGGGTCATTTGCCCGGGACGCACTCGCAGGTCGGCCGGGCGGGCGGGTCCGCGGTGACGGTCACGGTGACGGTGGTGGTGGGTGCGGGGCGGGGCTGTTCGTGGGAGGGCGGCGGGTGGTGGGAGAAGGTCGGCCGGGAAGTCGGATGCCCGCCGCCGCCCCCGCCGCCGCCCGACGAGCAGTTGCCCAGCACGTCGACGCGGAACCGCTGCTTGCCGTCCACCTTGGCGGTGAGGTTGCCGCGTACGCAGTCCCCGTCGACGACGGAGCGCACCTCGCCCTTGATGGAGATGTCCTTGCCGCCGTCGGTCTCGCCCTGGCAGTCGACCTTCACCATGCTGTCGTCCCGCGCGGTCCTGCCGCGGGACGTGGCCTTGTCGGCGAAGCGGGCGGTGCAGCTGAGCCACGCCACACCGGTGTGCTGCCGCTCCAGCGCCCTGGTGCCCAGCTCGTCGGTGGTGAGTGCGACCGCGGAGGAGTTCATGTCCCCGTTGACCGGATCGCACGCGGTGACGCCGAGCGCGGCGGCGCCCGCGAGCCCGACGGCGTACAGGAAAGCCGAACGCCGGGTCGCCGCACCCCGGCCGCGTAACCGCCTCAATGCCCCCATGGGCGGCAGAGTGCCACCGCGTGCCCCGGTGCGATAGACCGCTTGCGGCCATCCGTTCCCGCCCGCCCACGGGCCCTGGGCCGCCGCGCCCGACCTCTTGCGTCAGCCGCGCAGCAGCAGCCACTCCTGCAACTCCACGACGTTGCCCTCGGGGTCCTTGAGATGGGCGACGCGCATCCGGTCGGTGAACGGCGCGGGGCCGTGGACGAGGACGGCCCCGCGTCCGGTGATCTCCGCGCAGTACGCGTCCAGGTCGTCGACCCGCAGCACCACCAGCGAACGGTGGCCGGTCACCGAATCGGCCAGCTCACCCAGCAACCCTGCCATCATCGCGCGGTCCTGCAGCGCGATGCCCGCGGAACCGGCGGCCGGGCTGAACTTCTCGTACGGTCCTTCCTCGGCGCCCGACTGGGGCTTGAGGCCGAGGACCTCGCCGTAGAAGCGGTAGCAGGCGGTGAAGTCCGTGACGAGCAGCCGGACTTGAGCGAGTTCCAAGACAGCCTCCAGAGGGTTCGTCAGAGCCAGCGGCCGGTGCGGCCGAGAAGCAGGGCGGTCGCCGCGGTTCCGGCCGTCGATGTACGCAACACAGTGCGCCCCAGCCGGTACGGTTTCGCGCCGGCCGCCGCGAAGGCCGCCAGTTCGTCGGGCGAGACGCCGCCTTCGGGCCCGACCACCAGCACGATGCGGCCGGTCGCCGGGAGGTCCGCCGCGGCCAGCGGCTCACTGCCCTCCTCGTGCAGGACGGCCGCGAAGTCGGCGTCCGCGAGGAGGGCGGCGACCTGCTTGGTGGACGCGGCGTCGGCGATCTCGGGGAAGCGGACGCGGCGCGACTGCTTGCCCGCCTCGCGCGCGGTGGCCCGCCACTTGGCCAGCGCCTTGAGCCCGCGGTCGCCCTTCCACTGCGTGATGCAGCGCGCGGCGGCCCACGGGACGACGGCGTCGACGCCGGTCTCCGTCATGGTCTCCACGGCCAGTTCGCCGCGGTCGCCCTTGGGCAGGGCCTGCACGACGGTGATCCGGGGCGTCTCCTCGGGCTCCTCGGTCACGGCTGCCAGGTCGAGGACCAGCCGGTCCTTGCCCTCGGTGTCGCGCACCACGCCCCGCGCCCACCGTCCGGCGCCGTCCGTCAGGACGACGGCCTCACCGGCGCGCAGCCGCTTCACGGAGACGGCGTGCCGCCCCTCGGGCCCGTCCAGGACGAAGCGTCCACCGCCGCCCGCGGTGAAGCCCCCGGTGAGGTCCTCGGTGAAGTCCTCGACGACGAAGACGGGGGCGGTCACGCGGCGCCTCCCGCCGACAGCGCGTCCTTCGCCTCGGCCAGTTCCGCGACGAGGACCTCCACGAGCTGCTCCGCGGGCAGCTCCCGGGCGAGCCGGTGGCCCTGCCCGGCCCAGAGCGCCATGGCCTGCGCGTCACCGGCCTTCGCCGCGGCCTTGCGCAGCCCGCTCGTGAGGTGGTGGACCTGCGGGTAGGCGGCGGGGGCGTACGGGCCGTGCTCCCGCATGAAGCGGTTGACGAGGCCGCGCGCGGGGCGCCCGGAGAACGCCCGGGTCAGCTCGGTGCGTACGAACAGCGGATTGGTCATGGCCTGCTTGTGCAGGGGGTTCGCGCCCGACTCGGGGGTGACGAGGAACGCGGTGCCGAGCTGTGCCGCCTCCGCGCCGGCCGCGAGGACCGCGGCGATCTGCGCGCCCCGCATAAGCCCACCGGCGGCGATCAGCGGAATCTGCGCGGTCTCGCGCACCTGCGTGATCAGCGAGAGCAGCCCGATCCCCGCGCCGTCCGCCTCGGGGTTGTCCTTGTGCGTCCCCTGGTGGCCGCCCGCCTCGACGCCCTGGACGCACACGGCGTCGGCGCCGGCCCACTGGGCGGTCTGGGCCTCCTCGGCCGTGGTGACGGTGACGACGGTCAGCGTGCCGACGCGCGCGAAGGCGTCCAGGACGTCGCGGGTCGGACAGCCGAAGGTGAAGGAGACGAGCGGCACCGGGTCGTCGAGGAGGATCGCGAGCTTGGCGTCGTAGCCGTCGTCGCGGCCGCTGTCCGGGTCGCCGAGTTCCGTCTCGTACCAGGTCGCCTCGCCCGCGAGCTGGTTGCGGTAGACCTCGACGGCGGCCGCGTCGGCGTACTCGGGCTGCGGCATGAAGAGGTTGACGCCGAAGGGCCGCGAGGTCAGCCCCCGCACCTGTTTGATCTCCTGGTACATCCCGTCGGCCGTCTTGTACCCGGCGGCGAGGAATCCGAGCCCACCGGCCTCGGCGACAGCCCCGGCCAACTGCGGCCCTGAGGCGCCGCCCGCCATGGGGGCCTGCACGATCGGGTGGCGGCAGAGATCGGTCAGCGCAGAGGACATGCACGCATCGTGCCACGCCCCGCACACCGCACCGAATCGCACCCCGCGCCGGGCGCGTGCGCCCCCGTCTGCCCACGACGTCCCGCCGGCGTCCGCGGCCCGCACGTGGTTGCTGGCGCGGGGCGGGTTGCTTTCAGGGGCGCGGGGAACTGCGCGACCAGCCCCCACGCGCCCGCGGACGACGACAAAGCCCCCGGCAGCGGAACGAACCGTCGCCGGGGGCCGAAGTCACCGCTCAAGGCGCTACCGCCCGTTGAACGCATCCTTGAGACGGGAGAACAACCCCTGCTGCCCCGGCTGGAACTGCCCCGTGGGCCGCTCCTCGCCCCGCAGCTGCGCCAGCTCCCGCAGCACCCGCTCCTGCTCCGCGTCGAGCTTCGTCGGCGTGAGCACCTCTACGTGCACGATGAGGTCACCGCGCCCGCCGCCCCGCAGATGTGTGATGCCACGGCCGTGCAGCGGCACCGACTGGCCGGACTGCGTGCCCGGCCGGATGTCGATCTCCTCCACGCCGTCCAGCGTCTCCAGCGGCACCTTCGTGCCGAGGGCCGCCGCCGTCATCGGAATGGTGACGGTGCAGTGCAGGTCGTCGCCGCGCCGCTGGAAGACGGCGTGCGGCAGCTCGTGGATCTCCACGTACAGGTCACCGGCGGGGCCGCCGCCGGGGCCGACCTCGCCCTCACCCGCGAGCTGGATCCGCGTGCCGTTGTCGACACCGGCGGGGATCTTCACGGTCAGCGTCCGCCGCGACCGGATGCGGCCGTCACCGGCGCACTCGGGGCACGGCGTCGGCACGACCGTGCCGAAGCCCTGACACTGCGGGCACGGCCGCGACGTCATGACCTGGCCGAGGAAGGACCGCGTGACCTGCGACACCTCACCGCGACCGCGGCACATGTCACACGTCTGGGCGGACGTCCCCGGCGCTGCGCCCTCACCGCTGCAGGTCGTGCAGACCACGGCGGTGTCGACCTGGAGGTCCTTGGTGGTGCCGAAGGCGGCCTCTTCGAGGTCGATCTCCAGGCGGATCATGGCGTCCTGACCGCGACGCGTGCGCGAGCGCGGTCCGCGCTGCGACGCCGTCCCGAAGAACGCGTCCATGATGTCGGAGAAGTTGCCGAAGCCACCGGCGCCGAAGCCGCCCGCGCCCGCCCCGCCGCCCGACTGGGACAGCGGGTCGCCGCCGAGGTCGTAGACCTGCTTCTTCTGCGGGTCCGACAACACCTCGTACGCGGCGTTGATCTCCTTGAAGCGGTCCTGGGTCTTCGGATCCGGATTCACGTCCGGGTGAAGCTCACGGGCCAGCCTTCGGAAGGCCTTCTTGATTTCGTCCTGGGAAGCGTCGCGGCGCACGCCGAGTACGGCGTAGTAGTCCGTGGCCACTTACGACTCCGCCAGGATCTGTCCGACGTAACGTGCCACTGCGCGTACTGCTCCCATCGTTCCCGGATAGTCCATGCGGGTCGGTCCGACCACGCCGAGCTTGGCTACTGCCTCGCTGCCCGAACCGTAGCCGACGGAGACCACGGAAGTAGAGCTGAGCCCCTCATGGGCGTTCTCGTGACCGATCCGTACGGCCATGCCCGAATCCTGCACCTCACCAAGCAACTTGAGGAGCACGACCTGCTCCTCAAGGGCCTCGAGGACGGGACGGATGGTGAGGGGAAAGTCATGTCCGAAGCGGGTGAGATTGGCGGTACCGCCGATCATCAGCCGCTCCTCGGTCTCCTCGACAAGGGTTTCGAGAAGGGTCGCGAGGACCGTCGAGACGGTGCCGCGGTCCTCGGCCTCGAAGGCTTCGGGCAGGTCCTGCACCAGCTGCGGCACGTCGGTGAAGCGACGGCCCGCGATCCTGCTGTTGAGCCGGGCCCGCAGATCCGCGAGCGCGGACTCGCCGAACGGGGCCGGGCAGTCGATCATGCGCTGCTCGACCCGGCCGGTGTCGGTGATCAGGACGAGCATCAGCCGCGCGGGAGCGAGCGAGAGCAGCTCCACGTGCCGCACCGTCGACCGCGTGAGCGAGGGGTACTGCACCACGGCGACCTGCCGGGTCAGCTGCGCTAGCAGCCGCACCGTCCGTCCCACCACGTCGTCGAGGTCGACCGCGCCGTCGAGGAAGTTCTGGATGGCGCGGCGCTCGGGCGCGGTCATCGGCTTGACGCCCGCGAGCTTGTCGACGAACAGCCGATAGCCCTTGTCCGTCGGGATGCGCCCGGCGCTGGTGTGCGGCTGGGCGATGAACCCTTCCTCCTCCAGCGCCGCCATGTCGTTGCGGACGGTGGCCGGAGAGACCCCCAGACGGTGCCGCTCCGTGAGCGCCTTGGAACCGACCGGCTCCTCCGTCCCGACATAGTCGTGGACGATGGCGCGCAGCACTTCGAGCCTGCGTTCATTGAGCATCGCGCACACCTCCAGCTGTCTCCGTCGTCGACGACGGGCCCCGGCATCCCCCGGGCCCCCGCCTGGCACTCACCACGCGCGAGTGCCAGCCTTTCGAAAGGTCAGTGTACGGCCGACCGGTACGGGCCCGGCAAGGGCGGACCCCCCGCGTCCTGACCGGCCCCGCGCGCCCGCCCTGGGATAGCGTCACCGTATGGACGTGACGCCGGCATGGGAAGCGGCGGGCTGGGAGCGGCTCGCCCCGCGCGTGGGGCGGTGCCGCCTCCCCGTCTGGGACTGCACGGCGGGGCTCGTCGTCGGCGACGACGCGGCCCTCATGATCGAGGCCGGGTCGAGTCTGGCCGAGGGCGCGGCCCTGCGGACACAGGCCCGCCGGATCCTCGGTGGCTCCCGCCGGGTCACCCACCTCGCGCTCACCCATCCGCACTTCGACCACGTCCTCGGTGCGGCGGCCTTCGCGGGCGTCGAGGTGTACGGGGCGGTGGGCATCGAGACGGTTCTCGCCGGGGGCCGCGAGGAGCTGCGCACGGACGCGGTACGCCACGGCGTGGCCGCGGACGCGGCGGCGGAGGCCGCGGACCTCCTGGTCCGGCCGCACCATCTGGTGTGCGGGGAGTGGACGCTCGACCTGGGCGGCGGGGTCCGGGTGCTGCTCGCGAACGTCGGTCCCGGGCACACGGCCCACGACCTGGTGGTCCTGGTGCCGGGCGTCGACGGCGGACGGGAGGTCGTCTTCTGCGGCGACCTGGTCGAGGAGTCGGGCGAGCCGCAGGCGGGCCGGGACGCGGCGCCCCGGCACTGGCCCGCGGCGCTCGACAGGCTCCTGGACCTCGGCGGCGAGGACGCGGTGTACGTGCCGGGACACGGAGCAGTGGTGGATGCGGCATTCGTCCGTGCGCAGCGCGCCACACTGGCGGCCCGCTTCGGCGTGTCGTAGACCGGCGCGGGCCCGTTCTTCCTATCGTCGGCAGAATGCGCCAGTACTCCGCCGATCTCACGCCCCCCTGGAAGAAGCCGAAGCCCGTACCTGAGGTGGCGGCGGACGCCGGCCTCGTGGTCGAGGAGCTCGGCACCGGATTCTGCGGGGCGGTGATCCGCTGCGAGAAGACGGCGCAGGGTCCGACGGTGACCCTGGAGGACCGCTTCGGCAAGCATCGCGTCTTTCCGCTGGCGCCGGCCGGCTTCCTCCTGGAGGGCCGCCCGGTCACCCTGGTCCGTCCCGCGGCCGCGACGCGCACTCCGGTACGTCCCTCACGTACCGCGTCCGGTTCGGTGGCCGTTCCCGGTGCGCGGGCCAGGGTCGCCCGGGCGGGACGCATCTACGTGGAGGGCCGTCACGACGCCGAACTGGTGGAACGGGTCTGGGGCGACGACCTGCGCGTCGAGGGCGTCGTCGTCGAGTACCTGGAGGGCATCGACGACCTCCCCGCGATCGTCGCCGAGTTCGCCCCCGGCCCCGACGCGCGCCTGGGCGTCCTGGTGGACCACCTGGTCCCCGGCTCCAAGGAGTCCCGCATCGCCGCGGAGGTGACCAGCGCCCACGCGCTGGTGGTCGGCCACCCCTACATCGACGTGTGGGAGGCGGTGAAGCCCTCCTCGGTCGGTATCGCGGCGTGGCCGCGGGTGCCGCGGGGCCAGGACTGGAAGACGGGCGTCTGCCGGGCGCTCGGCTGGCCGGAGAACACGGGGGCGGCGTGGCAGCGGGTCCTGGGCTCGGTGCGCAGCTACAAGGACCTGGAGCCTGCGCTCCTGGGCCGCGTGGAAGAGCTGATCGACTTCGTCACGTTGCCCTAGCCGCTGCGGGTGCGGGTGCGGGTGCGGTACGAACGGGCCCGCCGCTTCGCGGCGGATGTATCCCACCCACCCATCCGTTTGCCCCGCAACGCACGGCCGGACCAGGGACACGCCCCACCGGGCCGCAGCCGCCAAACCGGCCGGAGGGGACGTGGGGGTATGTGCGAACGGAGCACCGAGCACGCTATAGCCCCATTGTCCGGGCAGCGCGACGCAGGGATAGCGAGTACGCACATACTCCCGCGGCCCCGCCCCACAACCGAACAACCGGCGCAGACAGCAACCCCTACTAACCCCTAATCCACCAGATCCCGCACCACCGCATCCGCCAGCAACCGCCCCCGCAGCGTCAGTACCGCCCGCCCCTCCCCGTACGGCCCCGCCTCCAGCAGCCCCTCCGACAGCGCTCGGCGCGACGCGGCCAGGCCCGCCTCCTTCAGGAGGGACAACGGGCAACCGTCCCGGAGCCTGAGTTCCAGGAGGATCCGCTCGACCCGGCGGTCCTCCTCGGAGAGGACCTCCCGGCCCGCGCCGGGCGAGCCGCCGCCCGCCAGCGCCCCCGCGTACGCCCCGGGATGCTTGACGTTCCACCACCGCACGCCGCCCACGTGGCTGTGCGCCCCCGGCCCGGCCCCCCACCAGTCGGCGCCCCGCCAGTACAGCTCGTTGTGCAGGCACCGCCCGGCCTCCGACGTGGCCCAGTTGGACACCTCGTACCACTCGAAGCCCGCGGAGCCCAGCACCTCGTCGGCGATGAGGTAGCGGTCCGCGTGCACGTCGTCGTCGGTCATCGGCACCTCGCCGCGCCGGATCCGGCGCGCCAGCTGCGTGCCCTCCTCGACGATCAGCGCGTAGGCGCTGACGTGGTCGGGCCCGGCGCCGATCGCCGCGTCGAGCGTGGCCCGCCAGTCCGCGTCCGACTCCCCCGGCGTGCCGTAGATCAGGTCGAGGTTCACGTGGTCGAAGCCCGCCGCCCGCGCCTCGGCCACGCACGCCTCGGGCCGACCGGGCGTATGCGTGCGGTCGAGGACCTTCAGCACGTGCTGCCGCGCGCTCTGCATGCCGAAGGAGATCCGGTTGAACCCGCCCTCCCGCAGCTCGCTCAGGTACGCCGCGTCGACCGACTCCGGGTTGGCCTCGGTCGTGATCTCCGCGTCGTCGGCGAGGCCGAACTCGTCCCGTACGGCGCCCAGCATGCGGACGAGATCGGCCGCGGCGAGGAGCGTCGGCGTACCGCCCCCGACGAAGACGGTCCGCACCGGCCTCGGGTCGTCGCCGAGGACCTTCCGCGCGAGCCGCACCTCGTCGGCCAGGGTCTCCGCGTAGTTGTCGCGGGAGGCGAGCACGCCGCCGGAGCCGCGCAGCTCGGTCGCGGTGTAGGTGTTGAAGTCGCAGTAGCCGCAGCGCGTGGCGCAGTACGGAACGTGCAGGTAGAAGCCGAGCGGGCGGGAGGCCGCGCCGGACAGGGCGGACGCGGGCAGCGCGCCGTCCTCGGGCATGGGCTCACCATCGGGCAGTGCGGAAGGCATACCGTCGATTGTCCCGCACGCGGGGAACCCCACCCGCACCCCTCAGTACCTCCCCCGTCCCGTCCCTCACCGGGCCCGCAGCACCAGCAAGGCCAGGTCGTCGTCGGGCGGCCGCTCCGAGAACTCGTGCACGATCCGCCGGATCCGCTCGGCCACCAGCCCCGCGTCGAGCCCCGTGCACCCGGCCAGCGCCCGGGCGAGGCCGTCCCCGTCGTCGAACTGCCGCCGCCCCGAGCGCCGCTCGGTCACACCGTCCGTGACGCACAGGAGCGTTTCGTCGGCCCGCAGCTCGAAGCTCTCGCTGGTGTACGTCTCGTCGTCGACGACCCCGAGCAGCATCTGCGGGGTGGCCGCCTCGCGCACCTCCCCGTCGGGCGACAGCAGGAGCGGCAGCGGGTGCCCGGCGCACGCGAGGGTGCAGCGCACGCCCCCTTCGTACGGGATGAGCTCGCCGTAGAGGAGGGAGAGGAAGCGCGAGGTGGGCCCGTCGGGCGGTACTCCCTGGCCGCCCGCGACCGCGACGACCGCGGCCGCCGCGTCCGCCGCCTCGGTCGCGTCGTCGAGGAGCAGTTGGTTGAGGCGGTCCATGACGTCCGCGACCGCGTAGCCCTCGCGGGCGAGCAGCCGCAGCCAGGGGCGGGCGAGGCCGATGACGACGGCCGCCTCGGGGCCCTTGCCCTGGACGTCGCCGAGCGCGAAGCACCAGCGGCCCTCGCCCGCCTGGAACACGTCGTAGAAGTCGCCGCCGGGGCCGCCCTTGTCCCGCGGCTCGTACACCAGGCCGCTCTCCACGCCGGGGATCTCCGCGACCTTGCTGGGCAGCAGCCCGCGCTGCAGCACCTGGCTGATGTTGGCCTGGCGCTGGTAGCGGCGCGCGGTGCTGATCGCGAGGGCGACCCGGCGGGTGAAGTCCTCGACGAGGCCGGTGACCTCGTCGGCGAACCGGACGAGCCCGGAGCGGCCGATGACGAGCGTGCCGAGCGAGCGCCCGCCCGCGACAAGGCGGTAGGCGAGGGCCGCACCGGAAGACCCCGCTCCGCCCGCGGGCGCCCCGCCGGGCCAGGGGACGGGGAAGGCGCCCGAGCCCGCCGCCTCCGGCAGCCGCGGCGGCTCCTTCTCCAGGAGGCGGCGCAGCTCCTCTATACGGTGCTCGCTGCTGTGCCAGACCCGGGCGAGGCGTCCTCCCGACATGCCCATCGCCCCGTGCACGGGGCCCTCGCAGGCGTCCTCGAGCCACACCGCGCACCAGTCCGCGAGCCGCGGCACGAGCAGTTGTCCGGCCAGCGCCGCCACCAGGTCCTCGTCGAACTGCCCGGCCAGCAGGTCGGACGCCTCGGCGAGGAAGGTGAGCGCGCCGCGGTTGGCCCACTCCATGTCCTGGGGCGTCCGCTTGGGCAGCGGCGCCAGGATCTCGGCGGCGCGCAGTCCGCGCTGGAGCGCCTGGTCGCTCGCGTACGACTCGATCTCGTGGAGGGCGTGGACGCCGTCGACGGGCAGCCGGGCCCAGACGGTCTTGGTGCCCGGCCGGTAGGTGATGCCCCAGGACTCGGAGAGCGTCGCGACGAGGTACAGGCCGCGGCCGTACTCGGGGGTTCCGTTGGCCGGCGGGCGCTGCTCGCTGCGGACGGCGCGCGCGGGATGGTGGTCGGAGACCTCGATGACGAGGGCGCCCGTGCTCTCGCCGGGCGCCGCCTCGTCGAGGCGGCAGAGCAGCTCGACGGCCGTGCCCGCGTGGACGACCGCGTTCGTCACCAGTTCGCTGACGAGCAGCACCGAGTCGTCGGCCAGCCGGTCGGTGAAGCCGCGCGCGGCGGGCACCCCGGTCTCGGTCCAGTCGGCGAGCGCGGCACGCACGAACTTGCGCGCGGCGGCAGGCGCAAGCGGATTTCCGGGCAGAGATGTACCCACCACCAGCAGCGGCCCCGGACGGCCCGAGGCCGGGGCGGAGGAACGGAATTCGATCTCCCGTTGCATCGGAATGGACCCCACAGTACGGCTCCTGAGCAGTTCGGTGAATACGCCTCAGGCGACACGGACAGAGTGACAGACTGACCCCGCCCATAAGCACCGAGTCACCGAAGTGGGCCGTTATGAGTGAGAACAGTGCTATGCCTGCGCTTGGAGAAGGCCGGATTCCGGTCCCCGCGCAGGGCGTCGGGTCCGGTACGGATCCGGCCATGTGTCAGTTGCGCCCGCTTCTCGCCGCCATGCGCGCCTCGCGGGACGGGGACTTCACCAAGGCCGCCCCGGTCGGCGAGGGCGTCACCGCCGAGCTGTACGCGGTCTTCAACGAGATGGTCGACCGTTCGCTGCACTTCGACAGTGAACTCATCCGCGTGCGGCGGGAGATCATACGCCACGGCCGGCTCGACGAACGGTTCGCCGAGAGCCCCGGGCAGGGCCGGTGGGCGGCGCGCGTCTCGGAGGTGAACACTCTGCTCGACGCCCTGGTCGCCCCGGCGGCCAACGCCACCCGGGTGCTGAACGCGGTGGCGGGCGGCGACCTCACCCAGCGCGTCGATCTGCACGACGGCACCCGTGAGCTCCGGGGCGATCTGCGCCGCCTCGGCCGCGCCGTCAACACGATGGTCGATCAGTTGTCCCTCTTCACGGGTGAAGTCACGCGCGTCGCCCGTGAGGTGGGCACGGAGGGCAGGCTCGGCGGGCGCGCCAAGGTACGCGGCCTCTCGGGGAGCTGGCGGGATGTCACCGAGGCCGTCAACACGATGGCGTCGCGCCTCACCGCCCAGGTGCGCGACATCGCACTCGTCACCACGGCGGTGGCCCAGGGCGACCTGACACGCACGGTCACCGTCGAGGCCACCGGTGAGCTCCTCGAACTGAAGCTCACCGTGAACACCATGGTGGATCAGCTCTCCGCGTTCGCCGCCGAGGTGACCCGGGTGGCCCGCGAGGTCGGCACGGAGGGCCAGCTGGGCGGCCGGGCCCAGGCCCGCGGGGTGTCGGGGGTGTGGAAGGACCTCACCGACAACGTCAACTTCATGGCGTCGAACCTCACCTCGCAGGTCCGCAACATCGCCCAGGTGACCACCGCCGTCGCCAACGGCGACCTGAGCCAGAAGATCACCGTCGATGCCCGGGGCGAGATCCTGGAGCTGAAGTCGACGGTGAACACGATGGTGGACCAGCTGTCCGCCTTCGCCGACGAGGTCACCCGCGTCGCCCGTGAGGTCGGCACCGAGGGGAACCTGGGCGGGCGCGCTCAGGTGCGGGGCGTCTCCGGCGTGTGGAAGGACCTCACCGACAACGTCAACTTCATGGCGGACAACCTCACCTCCCAGGTGCGGAACATCGCGCTCGTGTCGACGGCCGTCGCCCAGGGAGACCTCGGCAAGAAGATCACGGTGGAGGCGAAGGGCGAGATCCTGGAGCTGAAGTCGACGATCAACACGATGGTGGACCAGCTGTCCGCCTTCGCCGACGAGGTCACCCGCGTCGCCCGCGAGGTCGGCACCGAGGGGAACCTCGGCGGCCAGGCCCAGGTCCGCGGCGTCTCCGGCGTGTGGAAGGACCTCACCGACAACGTCAACTTCATGGCGTCGAACCTCACCTCGCAGGTCCGCAACATCGCCCAGGTGACCACCGCCGTCGCCAACGGCGACCTCTCCAAGATGATCACGGTCACCGCGCGCGGCGAGATCCTGGAGCTGAAGGACACCGTCAACACCATGGTGGAGCAGCTGCGTGCCTTCGCCGACGAGGTGACCCGCGTCGCCCGCGAGGTCGGCACGGACGGCCGGCTCGGTGGCCGCGCGCAGGTCCTCGGCGTATCGGGCGTGTGGAAGGACCTCACCGACAACGTCAACTACATGGCGGACAACCTCACCGGCCAGGTCCGCAACATCGCGCAGGTAGCGACCGCGGTGGCCCAGGGCGACCTCTCCAAGAAGATCGATGTCGACGCGCGCGGCGAGATCCTGGAGCTGAAGACCACCATCAACACCATGGTGGACACGCTCTCCTCGTTCTCCTCCGAGGTCACCCGCGTGGCCCGCGAGGTCGGCTCCGAGGGACAGCTGGGCGGTCAGGCCCGTGTCGAGGGCGTCTACGGCACGTGGAAGCGCCTGACGACGAACGTGAACGAGCTGGCGCTGAACCTCACCACCCAGGTCCGCGCCATCGCCGAGGTGGCCTCCGCCGTGGCCCAGGGCGACATGACCCGCGCCATCACCGTGGAGACGCGCGGCGAGGTCACCGACCTCAAGGACAACATCAACCTCATGGTCTCCAACCTCCGCGAGACCACCCGCGCCAAGGACTGGCTGGAGTCCAACCTCGCCCGCCTCGCGGGCCTGATGCAGGGCCACCGCGACCTGATGGAGGTCGCCGACCTGATCCTGCGCGAGCTGACCCCGCTGGTGAACGCGCAGTACGGCGCGTTCTTCCTGGCCGACCCCGACACCGCGGAGGGCCCCGCGCCCACCCAGGTCACCGCGAAGGGCCTCGCCTTCATCGCGGGCTACGGCGCCGCGCAGGGCTCGGTCGTCGACACCGGCGGGATGCCCGCGCAGGGCCTGGTGCGCCAGGCGGCCCTGGAGAAGAAGCGCATCCTCGTCGAGGAGGTGCCACCCGAGTACATCAAGATCCATTCGGGGCTCGGCGACGCGGCCCCCGCCACCGTCGTGATCATCCCGATCCTCTTCGAGGACAAACTGCTCGGCGTCATCGAGCTGGCCACGTTCTCCCGCTTCTCCGACGTCCACCTCGCGTTCTTCGACCAGTTCGTGAACACCATCGGCGTCGCCATCAACACCATCATCGCCAACTCCCGCACGGAGTCACTGCTCGGCGAGTCCCAGCGGCTCGCCACCCAGCTCCAGGAGCGCTCGGACGAGCTCCAGCGCCAGCAGGCCGAACTGCGCCGCTCGAACGCGGAGCTCGAGGAGAAGGCCGCCCTGCTCGCCACCAGTTCCCAGTACAAGTCGGAGTTCCTGGCGAACATGTCGCACGAGCTGCGCACCCCGCTCAACTCCCTGCTGATCCTGGCCAGGCTGCTCTCCGACAACCCCGACGACCACCTCTCCGACCAGGAGGTGCAGTTCGCGACGACGATCCACCGCTCCGGCTCGGACCTGCTCCAGCTCATCAACGACATCCTCGACCTGTCGAAGATCGAGGCGGGCCGCATGGACGTACGGCCCAAGAAGCTGCCGCTCATCAAGGTCCTCGACTACGTCCACGCGACGTTCCGCCCGCTCACCCTCGACCGCGGTCTCGCCTTCGACGTGTCGGTGGGCGAGGACGTGCCACGCGAGATGTTCTCCGACGAGCAGCGCCTGCAGCAGATCCTGCGCAACCTGCTGTCGAACGCGGTCAAGTTCACCTCGGCGGGCAGAATCGAACTGCGGGTCAGCCGCGTCAAGGAGTCCGCGGGCGACCGGCTGCTCCACGACAACGAGGACCTGCTCTGCTTCGCCGTCAGCGACACCGGGATCGGCATCCCGCCCGAGCAACTCCCGGTGATCTTCGAGGCGTTCCAGCAGGCCGACGGCACCACCAACCGCAAGTACGGCGGCACCGGCCTCGGCCTCTCCATCAGCCGCGAGATCGCCGGCCTGCTCGGCGGCCGCATCACGGCGGAGAGCCACCCCGGCCAGGGTTCGACCTTCTCGCTGTACGTCCCCGTGGTGCATCCGGGCCACGGCGCGGCCGCCATCGCGTTCGCGGCCTCCCACACGAAGCTGCCCGAGCCGGTGGAGCAGGCGGTCCTGCGCCCGCACACCTCGCTCGAACCCGACGACAGCTGGCCCACCCCCACCAAGCTCGAGGAGTGGAAGGAAGGGCGCGCGGGCCGCATACTGCCGGGCCGCAGGGTGCTCATCGTGGACGACGACATCCGCAACGTCTTCGCGCTCACGCACGTACTGAGCCGCGTCGGCATGCCCGTCCTGTACGCGGAGAACGGCCGCGAGGGCATCGAGACGCTGGAGCGCAACCCGGACGTCGACATCGTCCTGATGGACATCATGATGCCGGAGATGGACGGGTACGAGACGATGGAGGCGATCCGTCGCAGCCCTCGCTGGCAGGGCCTGCCCATCGTCGCGCTCACCGCGAAGGCCATGCCCGGCGACCGCGAGAAGGCCATCTCGCAGGGCGCCACCGAGTACGTACCGAAACCCGTGGACGTGGACCAGCTCCTCGGTGTCGTCTGCGCCCTCCTGGACCCCGAGGGCGAGCCCGAAGGCACCGGTGGGACCACCTCCCCCGATTCAGAATCCGTCGCCACGGAACGGCCCGGCACACCGAAGGAGAAGGCTGTTCCACCGGCACCCGAGTGAGGCACCGTCATGACCGCTGAGGCCACGACCGACAACCGCGCAAGCATCCTCCTTGTCGACGACATGGAGGACAACCTGATGGCACTCGAAGCTGTCCTTGGTTCACTGAACGAGCCGCTGGTCCGAGCCCGTTCGGGCGAGGAAGCGATGAAGGCGATTCTGCGGCAACGATTCGCCGTGATCCTTCTGGACGTCCGCATGCCGGGCATGGACGGCTTCGAGACCGCGTCGAACATCAAACGGCTCGACCAGACCAAGGACGTGCCCATCATCTTCCTGACGGGCACCGACAACGACGCGGGCTACGCCTTCCGCGGTTACGCGACGGGCGCCGCCGACTACCTGACCAAGCCCTTCGACCCGTGGGTACTGCGCGCCAAGGTCACCGTCTTCCTCGAACTGCACCGCAAGAACAGGCAGTTGGAGCGGATACTGGCCCGCGAGCAGCGCCAGTTCGACGAGCTGGCCGCGCGCCTTTCGGCGATCGAGACCCATATGGCCGCGAGCAACCTGCGCGACGTCGTGGAGCTGCGCCACCACGTGACCCACATGGAGGAGCTGGTGCAGGAGATGCGCCGGGGCCGGGACGCCTAGCCTCCCCGGCCCCCGCAGGCCACGGAACGACCGGCTCAGGCCTCGCGCGATCCCGCGTACATCTCCTCGATGAGGTGCTTGTACTCCCGCTCGACGACCGGGCGCTTCAGCTTCAGGCTGGGCGTCAGTTCGCCGTGCTCGACGTCCAGGTCGCGCGGCAGGAGCCGGAACTTCTTGATGGTCTGCCAGCGCTGCAGGCCTTCGTTGAGCTGCTGTACGTAGCCGTCGACGAGCGCGACCGTGGCCGGGTCGGCGCACACCTCGGCGTACGTCTTCCCCTCCTGGCCGTTCTCCTTCGCCCACTCCAGGATGGCGGGCTCGTCGAGCGAGATCAGCGCGGCACAGAAGTTCCGGTCGGCGCCGTGCACGAGGATGTTGGAGACGTACGGACAGACGGCCTTGAACTGGCCCTCGACCTCGGCGGGCGCGATGTACTTGCCGCCGGAGGTTTTGATCAGGTCCTTCTTGCGGTCGGTGATCCGCAGGTAGCCGTCGACGGACAGCTCGCCGATGTCCCCGGTGTGGAACCAGCCGTCGGACTCCAGGACCTCGGCGGTCTTCTCCGGAAGGCCGTGGTAGCCCTCCATGATGCCGGGGCCGCGCAGCAGGATCTCGCCGTCGTCCGCGATGCGCACCTCGGTGCCGGGCAGCGGCTTGCCGACGGTGCCGGTGCGGTAGGCCTCACCGGGGTTCACGAAGGAGGCGGCGGAGGACTCGGTCAGGCCGTACCCCTCCAGGATGTGGATGCCCGCGCCCGCGAAGAAGTACCCGATGTCGGGCGCGAGCGCCGCGGAGCCGGAGACCGCGGCGCGCAGCCGCCCGCCGAAGGCCTCGCGCAGCTTGGAGTAGACGAGGGCGTCGGCGGTCCGGTGCTTGGCGCGCAGCCCGAACGGTACGGAGGGGGTGCCGGTCCTGCGGAAGTTGTCCTGGCTGACCTTCGCGTACTCGCGGGAGACCTCGGCGGCCCACTGGAAGATCTTGTACTTGGCCGCGCCGCCGGCCCGCGCCTTGGCGGCGACGCCGTTGTAGACCTTCTCGAAGATGCGGGGCACGGCGGCCATGTAGGTCGGCTGCACGACCGGCAGATTCTCGATGATCTTGTCCACGCGGCCGTCGACGGCGGTGACGTGCCCGAGCTCGATCTGCCCGGAGGTCAGCACCTTGCCGAAGACGTGCGCGAGCGGCAGCCACAGGTACTGCACGTCGTCCGGGCCGAGCAGTCCGGTCGCCGCGATGGCCTTCGCCATGTACGACCAGTTGTCCTGCGGCAGGCGCACGCCCTTGGGCCTGCCGGTGGTGCCGGAGGTGTAGATGATCGTGGCGAGCTGGTCCGCGGTGATCGCCGCGATGCGCTCCTTGATCAGCTGGGGGTTCTTCTCCAGGTACGCGGCGCCGCGGGCCTCCAGGTCGGCGAGGGTGAGCACCCAGCCCTCGGGGTCGCCCTCGGCGGCCTGCGCGCCCTCGGCGTCGAGCACCACGACGTGTCGCAGCTCCGGCAGCTCGGCCCGCTTCTCGCGCGCCTTGGCGAGCTGCGCGGCGTTCTCGGCGATCAGCACGCGGCTGCCGGAGTCGGCCAGGATGTACGCCGACTCCTCGACGTTGGTCTGGGGGTAGATGGTGGTGGTGGCCGCGCCGGCGCACATGATGCCGAGGTCGGCGAGGATCCACTCGACCCGCGTGGAGGAGGCGAGGGCGACGCGCTCCTCGGAGCCCACCCCGAGCTCGATGAGGCCCGCCGCGATGGCGTGCACGCGCTCGGCGGCCTGCGCCCAGCTGAGCGTCCTCCACTCGTCGGGGCCCTCGCCGGAGGCTGCCGGAACCGGGTAGCGATAGGCCTCGGCGTCCGGCGTGGCCGCCACGCGCTCCACGAAGAGGTGCGCCACGGAGGGCGGACGGTTCTCGATCAAGGTCTGTGTGTCGCTCACGACATCCTCCGGGCCCACGGCAGTGCGGCGAACTGGCTGGCGGCTGCTTCTTACCTGTCTTCTGACATCCCTGCGGCTACTTGTTTAACTTGCGAGTAACCTACGAGTGGTGATCAGAGTAGAGCCCGGACGCCCGACGCGTAAGGGGCTACTGGCTGTCACTTCCTCCAGATCCGCATACGGAAACGGACCCGCCCGCCGGAACGCGCCGCGGGCCCGATGCGTGTGCACCGGGCCCGCTCGGCCGTGGCTCCGCCACGGCCGGGACGACTACTTCTTGGCCTTGCCGGGGCCGCTGTCGTCGCTGGAGAGCACGGCGATGAAGGCCTCCTGCGGCACCTCGACGGAGCCGACCATCTTCATCCGCTTCTTGCCCTCCTTCTGCTTCTCCAGGAGCTTGCGCTTACGGGAGATGTCACCGCCGTAGCACTTGGCGAGGACGTCCTTGCGGATGGCGCGGATGGTCTCGCGGGCGATGACCCGGGAGCCGATCGCCGCCTGGACGGGCACCTCGAAGGCCTGGCGCGGGATGAGCTCGCGCAGCTTGGCGACGAGCCGCACGCCGTACGCGTACGCCTGGTCCTTGTGCGTGACCGCCGAGAAGGCGTCGACCTTGTCGCCGTGCAGCAGGATGTCGACCTTGACGAGCTGCGCGGACTGCTCGCCGGTGGGCTCGTAGTCCAGCGAGGCGTAGCCGCGCGTCTTGGACTTCAGCTGGTCGAAGAAGTCGAAGACGATCTCGGCGAGCGGCAGCGTGTAGCGGATCTCGACGCGGTCCTCGGAGAGGTAGTCCATGCCGAGCATGACGCCGCGCCGGTTCTGGCAGAGCTCCATGATCGAGCCGATGAACTCGCTGGGCGCGAGGATCGTGGCGCGCACGACGGGCTCGAAGACCTGGTCGATCTTGCCCTCGGGGAATTCACTCGGGTTGGTGACCGTGTGCTCGGCGCCGTCCTCCATGATCACGCGGTAGACCACGTTGGGGGCGGTGGCGATCAGGTCGAGCCCGAACTCGCGCTCCAGGCGCTCGCGGATCACGTCGAGGTGCAGCAGCCCCAGGAAACCGACGCGGAAGCCGAAGCCGAGCGCGGCGGAGGTCTCCGGCTCGTAGACCAGCGCGGCGTCGTTGAGCTGCAGCTTGTCGAGGGCCTCGCGCAGGTCGGGGTATTCCGAGCCGTCCAGCGGATAGAGACCCGAGAAGACCATCGGCTTCGGGTCCTTGTAGCCGCCGAGCGCCTCGGTCGCGCCCTTGTGCAGGGAGGTGATCGTGTCACCGACCTTGGACTGACGGACGTCCTTGACGCCGGTGATGATGTAGCCCACCTCGCCGACGCCGATGCCGTCGGCCGGGGTCATCTCGGGCGACGAGACGCCGATCTCAAGCAGCTCGTGCGTGGCTCCGGTGGACATCATCCGGATCCGCTCGCGCTTGTTGAGCTGGCCGTCGACGACTCGTACGTACGTGACGACGCCGCGGTAGGAGTCGTAGACGGAGTCGAAGATCATCGCGCGGGCCGGGGCGTCCGCGACGCCGACCGGCGGCGGGATCTCGGCGACGGCCTTGTCGAGCAGCGCCTCGACGCCCATGCCGGTCTTCGCGGAGACCTTCAGGACGTCCTCGGGCTCGCAGCCGATGAGGTTGGCGAGCTCCTCGGAGAACTTCTCCGGCTGCGCGGCCGGGAGGTCGATCTTGTTCAGTACGGGGATGATCTTGAGGTCGTTCTCCATCGCCAGGTAGAGGTTGGCGAGAGTCTGCGCCTCGATGCCCTGGGCCGCGTCGACCAGGAGGATCGTGCCCTCACAGGCCGCGAGCGAGCGTGAGACTTCATACGTGAAGTCCACGTGGCCCGGGGTGTCGATCATGTTGAGGATGTGGGTCCTGCCGACGTCCGGGCCCTCGCTCGGGGCCCAGGGCAGACGCACCGCCTGGGACTTGATCGTGATGCCGCGCTCGCGCTCGATGTCCATGCGGTCGAGGTACTGAGCACGCATCTGCCGCTGCTCCACCACACCGGTGAGCTGGAGCATGCGGTCGGCGAGCGTGGACTTGCCGTGGTCGATGTGCGCGATGATGCAGAAATTGCGAATCAGCGCCGGGTCGGTACGGCTCGGCTCGGGCACATTTTTAGGGATCGCGGGCACGCAGGGTCCTGTCTCTTGAGGCGCCTGTCGCCTCGGGTCGGATCTATACGTAGGTTCCATCGTCCCACGGGTGCGGCACTGCGCCCGGTTTGGGCCGGTGGGAGGACGGCTGATATCGTGGACAGCTGTGTCTCGTAGCCCCTCTCGGGCGTCGAGGCGCGTGTCATAACACTCATCTGCAGTACCTCTGCAGTACCTGAACCTGAAAAGGCTCTTTCGTGGCGAACATCAAGTCCCAGATCAAGCGGATCAAGACCAACGAGAAGGCGCGTCAGCGCAACAAGGCGGTCAAGTCTTCGCTGAAGACCGCGATCCGCAAGGCCCGCGAGGCCGTTGCCGCCGGTGACGCCCAGAAGGCTGCCGAGCTCACGCGTGAGGCCACGCGCCAGCTCGACAAGGCCGTCTCCAAGGGTGTCATCCACAAGAACCAGGCCGCCAACAAGAAGTCGGCGCTTGCTTCGAAGGCTTCGTCCCTCTAAGGACTGAACCCCTCACCCCGGTCCGCCGGGGCACTGATCAATCCTCCCGCGAGGGTAATTCGAGCCCTCTACCTCGAATCGCGGACAGACCACGCAGTACGCCACGCTGCGACGATGCCCCCGGCCCACTCCGGGGGCATCGCTGTGTCCGGGGGTCGCGCTGTTGTGGTCTGAGGGCGCTGCTGGGGGTGCTGAAGGCGGGGGCGCTGGGGGCGCTTTTCAGGGGCGCGGGGAACGGCGCACAGAGCCCGGCTCACCCGCAGAATCGAAGACGTCATGGATGGGCGCCCTCAAGGGGCGCGGGGAACGGCGCGACAAGCCACGGGCTACCCGCAGAATCGAAGACGTCGTGGACGGGCGCCCTTAGGGGCGCGGGGAACTGCGCGACAAGCCACGGCCGACCGGCAGAATCGAAGACGTCGTGGGGCCCCCTCAAGGGGCGCGGGGAACTGCGCGACAAGCCACGGGCTACCCGCAGAATCGAAGACGTCGTGGACGGGCGCCCTTAGGGGCGCGGGGAACTGCGCGACAAGCCACGGCTACCCGCAGGGACCATCCCCGCCCAGCCCGCGCAGCACCACTCACCCCCGCCCGGCGCGAGCCGCCCGCACAATCGCCACGACCGCCTTCTCCAACGCGTACTCGGGATCGTCCCCGCCCCCCTTGACCCCCGCGTCAGCCGCCGCGACCGCGGTGAGCGCGGCAGCCACCCCGTCCGGCGTCCAGCCCCGCATCTGCTGACGCACCCGATCGATCTTCCAGGGCGGCATGCCCAGCTCACGGGCAAGATCGGCGGGACGCCCCCCGCGCGCGGAGGAGAGCTTGCCGATCGCCCGGACACCCTGCGCGAGAGCACTGGTGATCATGACGGGCGCGACCCCGGTCGACAACGACCACCGCAACGCTTCGAGCGCCTCCGCGGCCCGCCCCTCGACGGCCCGGTCGGCCACCGTGAAGCTGGAGGCCTCCGCCCGCCCCGTGTAGTACCGCCCGACGACCTCTTCGTCGATCGTCCCCTCGACGTCGGCCGCCAGCTGGGAGACCGCGGACGCGAGCTCCCGCAGATCGCTGCCGATCGAGTCGACCAGGGCCTGGCACGCCTCGGACGTCGCCGAACGGCCGAGCACACGGAACTCGCTCCGCACGAACGAGAGCCGGTCCGCGGGCTTCGTCATCTTCGGGCAGGCGACCTCACGCGCCCCCGCCTTGCGCGCCGCGTCCAGCAGCCCCTTGCCCTTGGCGCCGCCCGCGTGCAGCAGGACGAGGGTGATCTCCTCGGCCGGCGACCCGAGATACGCCTTGACGTCCTTGATCGTGTCCGCCGACAGATCCTGCGCGTTCCGCACGACGACGACCTTGCGCTCGGCGAAGAGCGACGGACTCGTCAGCTCGGCGAGCGTGCCGGGCTGGAGCTGGTCGGATGTGAGGTCCCGCACGTCCGTGTCCGCGTCGGCGGCGCGGGCGGCCGCGACCACCTGCTGCACGGCGCGGTCGAGGAGCAGGTCCTCCTGCCCCACGGCGAGCGTGAGAGGAGCGAGCGGATCGTCATTTGCTGTCTTCCTGGCCATCGCGGTCCAGCATCCCACGCACCACTGACAGCCCGCCCCACATGGCCCGCCCCGCGCCGTGCGCCCTCGTCCCCATGTCGGAGAATGGGCCCGTGACCGACGTACGACATGTCCTGGTACTGCCCGACCGCGACGCCGCGGAGGTGGTGGCCGCAGAGCTCCCCGACCGTTTCGGCGTGGCCGAGGAACCCCAACTCGTCCGCGACGCGCTGGCCGGGGAGGACGACGCCGAGGACGCCCAGTGGCTGGTCGTGGTCGAGGACCCCGACTCCCGCCTCGATCCGGCGACACTCGACGAACTGGCCGCCGAGCACGAGGGCTGGCTGGAAGCTCCCTAGTGGCGGTCGACCGGCCTTCCGGCGGAAGAGCGGCGGGGGCGGCGAGAGCGACGGGAGCGACAGGAGCGACAGGAGCGACAGGAGCGACGGTCAGCTTTCGGCGCTGCTGCTCTTGGGGATGACCTGGATGTCGAGGTCGATCGTGATGCTGTGTCCGACGGCCGCGATGCCGCGCGCGAGCATCGTCTGCCACGTGATCGTGAAGTCGTCGCGGTGCAGCTCGGTGGTGGCACGGCAGGCGACACGGGTCTCCCCCTGGAGCCCCTTGCCGACCCCGAGGTACTCCGTGTCGAGCGTCACCGTACGCGTCACGCCGTGCAGCGTCAGGCCGCCGGATATCGCCCAGCGGCTGCCGCCCTTGTGGACGAAGCGATCGCTGTAGAACTCCATCGTCGGGAAGCGCGCCACGTCCAGGAAGTCGCCGGAACGCAGATGATCGTCGCGCATGGCGACCGCGGTGTCGATGGACGCCGCGTCGATGACGACGTGCATCGCGGAGTCCTCCATGCGCTCCCCCATCCGTATCGCGCCCGCGAAGGTGTTGAACCGGCCGCGGATGCGCGCGAGCCCGATGTGACGCGCGGTGAAGCCCACCGAGGAGTGCAGGGGGTCGATCTCCCAGTCGCCGGGCTCGGGCAGCGCGGGGGGCTGGGCGACCTGGAGCATGACGTCGCCGATCGAGGCGTGCGCGTCCTCCCCCACGGTGACGCTCGCCCGGTACGGCGTGAACCCCTCCGCGGAGATCGCGAGACGGTACTCCCCGGCCGGGGCCGCCGTCACGAACGAGCCGAAGGGGTCCGTACCCCCGCTGACCACCTTGCGCCCCAGAGCGTCGCTGACGACGAACTCCGCGTTCCGCACCGGTTCATTGACCGGGTCCAGCACCCGGCAGCTGAGCACCCCCGCACTCGACGGAACCGTGAGCGCCGACAACAGCCCCGTCCGTCCGGCCCGATTCAAACGGTTTCCCAGCCAACGGCCGAACACCCTGCGACACATCCCCGCGTTATTGACAACACCTGCAAACTGCAACGAAAGGGCATTCGATCACTGTTGCGGCTTTAGACGCAACACGGACCCAGATCGCTGCAATGTTGCCGATGCGCTTGAACTGTCGCGACTCACCCGAATTGCGGGACGGGCGCGCGGGGACGGTGCGCGGGGTGGGGCCGTGCGCGCGGTGGGGCGGCGCGCGCGGTGGGGCGGCGCGCGCGGTGGGGCGGCGCGCGCGGTGGGGCGGTGCGCGCGGTGGGGTGGTGCGCGCGGTGGGGTGGTGCGCTAAGGCGGTCGGGTGGCCACTTCGAGCCGTGGCTTGTGCCCTCCCCCTGTCGCCACCACCGCGATCGCCCCGTCCGTGTCCGTGCGCAGCACCTCCGCTCCTCCCGCCCGCAGCGCCGCGAGCGTGACGGGCGAAGGGTGACCATATGAGTTGTCGGCACCACAGGACACGAGCGCCAGCCTCGGCGCCGCCCTGCGCAGAAGCTCCGGGTCCTGATGGGCCGAGCCATGATGGGCGACCTTGAGTACGTCCACGGAGGCGAGGGCGGCGCCGGCCGGGGTGCGGAGCAGGGCCCGCTGGGCGGGCGGTTCGAGGTCCCCGAGGAGCAACAGAGTCAGTCCGCCCGTCCGTACGAGCCACGTGACACTCGCGTCGTTCGGCCCGTCGGGCCGCGGCACCGCCGGTACGGCTGATGTTCCTGCGGACCCTGAGGATCCGGTTGCCCCCTCCGTTCCCGGCGGCCCCGTCGACCCTGACGGCCCTGACGGCCCCGGCCCCGACGGCCCCGGCGGCCAGAGCACCTGCCAGTCCAGCGGACCAGTCCGGCGCCGCTCCCCCGCCACGGCCGGGATCACCGGAATGCGCGCGGACGCCGCCTGCTCCCGTACGAACTCGGCCTGCTCCGGCGGCTCTCGGAACCCCGTCGTCTGGATCGCCCCAACCTTCCGCCCCCGCAGCACCCCCGGCAGCCCCGCGACATGATCGGCATGGAAGTGGGTGAGCAGGATGAGCGGCACACGCGTGATCCCGAGCGAACGCAAGCAGCGGTCGGCCGCCACCGGGTCGGGCCCCGCGTCGACCACCACCCCCGCCCCGTCGCCCGCGGACAGCACCATGGCGTCCCCCTGCCCGACATCGCACATCACAAGGCGCCACCCCGGCGGCGGCCAGCCCGCGATCACCCGGGTGACGGGCGGGGGCTGGACGACCACCAGGAAGAGCAGAATGGCGCAGGCAGCGATGAGCCACGGATGCCGCAGAAGCCTGCGGCCCACCACGACGAGGACCACCGTGGCGAGCGCGAGCAGGGCACCGCCGCGCCAGCCGCCCGGCCAGTCCATCCCGCTTCCGGGCAGCCCCGCCCCCGTACGGGCGATCCCCGCGATCCATCCGGTGGGCCAACTCGCGCCCCAGGCCAGCCCTTCGGCCACGGGCATCGCGACCGGCGCCACCGCCAGCGCCGCGAAGCCGAGCACCGTGGCGGGCGCGACGGCGAACTCGGCGAGGAGATTGCACGGCACCGCCACCAGACTCACCCGGGCCGCCAGGACGACGACAACGGGCGCACACACCGCCTGAGCCGCGGCCGCGGCGGCCAGCGCGTCGGCGAACCGCGGCGGCACACCCCGGCTCCGCAGCGCGGCACCCCAGCGAGGCGCGAGAGTGAGCAGCGCTCCGGTGGCGAGGACGGAGAGCAGGAATCCATAGCTCCGGGCCAGCCACGGGTCGTAAAGGACGAGCAGCAGGACCGCCGTCGCCAGCGCCGGGATGAGGGACCTGCGTCGGCCGGTGGCGAGGGCGAGGAGCACGATCAACCCGCAGGCAGCGGCGCGCAGCACACTAGGGTCGGGCCGGCAGACGAGGACGAACCCGAGCGTGAGCGCCCCGCCGAGCAACGCCGTCGCGCGCAGCGGGATGCCCAATCTGGGCGCGAGCCCACGCCGTTCGACCCGTTGAGCGGTGCCCTGGGGGCCGATGAGCAGGACGAGCACCAGCGTGAGGTTCGCACCGCTCACGGCGAGCAGATGCGTGAGATCGGTCGACCGGAAGGCCTGGTCCAGCTCGGCCGGCACACGGGAGGTGTCCCCGATGACAAGCCCAGGAATCAGCGCTCTGGCGTCCGCGCCCAATCCCTCCGTGGCCTCGCGCAGGCCGCCCCGCAGCTTCCCGGCCAGCCGTTGCTTCGCGGACGGTGCCCCGACCACGTGCGGGGCACGCTCCCCGGACACCCGTAGCACCGCCGCGACCTTGTCCCCCTCCGGCAACGGCGGAGCCAGGCGCCCATGCACCCGCAGCCGGGTCGACGGCAACAGCCCGAGCCACGCGCCGACGGGTTGCGAACCCTTCGCGGAGTCCGGTGCCTCCGTTCGCACGACGACCAGGACCGGGGTGCGCGTCCCGGTCGACGTGCCGTCGGTCCCCCTGACGCGGACGACCTCCGCGTCGAGGACTACGGCGGGCGGCATCATGTGCGCGCTCGCGACGCGGGGCCGGGTGCGGTGAGGGTCGGACGTGACCTCCAGCTCGACCTCCACCTGCGCGTATGCGCTCGCCAAACCCGGAATCGGCCCCCGGCGCAGATCCGCGCCGTGCAGAGCCGCGGAAGCCGCCGCCCCGGCGACGCAGAGCAGGACCGCGGCCACCGAAAGCCGCCCCCAACCCCGCTGCCCCGCCAGGGCCCCGCGCCGCCCGGGCCCCCGCGCCCGGCGGTCCCGGGTCGTCCATGTCACCAGCAGCGCTCCGGCCACCAGGACGCAACCCACCACCGTGATGACCGCCCACCGGGCCGGAGCATCCACCATCAACGCGGCCGTCGCCCATGCCGCCAGGGCGGGCGGCACCAACCGGAGGTCGGCCGGGCCCTCCTGCCGAGGGTGCGAGGCACCGAGACGGTGACCCGACGCGACGTGAACCGCCGCGCGCGTCATGGCCGTACGAGATCTTGGAGGTCGGCGAAGCGCCGGTCACCGATGCCGTTGACCTCACGGAGCTCTTCGACCGAGCGGAAACCGCCGTGCTCGGCGCGGTAGTCGAGGATGTGCTGCGCCAACACGGGGCCGACGCCGGGCAGTTCGTCGAGCTGCTCGGCCGTGGCCGTGTTCAATCCGACCGGACCGGTAGCGGAGGCCGTTCCACCCATGCCTCCTGTGCTTCCTGTGCCTCCTGCACCTCCCGCCTGACCTACTGAACCGGCACTCGCCCCGGCACCGCCTCCGGCCGCCGTCGCAGGGGCGCCCACGACCACCTGCTCGCCGTCCACGAGGAACCGTGCTCGGTTGAGGCCGTCCGTCTTCGTGCCGGGCCTGACCCCGCCTGCGGCTCGCAGGGCGTCCGCCACCCGGGACCCGGCGGGCAGCCGCCGCACCCCCGGATGGCGGACCTTTCCGCTGACGTCCACGACGATCCTGGCGCCCGCCACACCGCCGACCACAGCACCGCCCGGGCCACCAGGGCCGCCCGCCGACGTCTTCCCCGCCTGCGCCGGCACCCCCGGCGACGGAACCGGCTCCGCACCCCGCTGGTCGGCCCCCGTCTCGCCCACCACGTCGGGCGGTCGTACCGAGTGCGTCCGCCCGGCCCAGAAGTACTGAGCGGCGAAGGCCCCGGCGATCAGGAGGACCACGGCGAGCGCGGCGACGCCGCGCCGTTCGAGACCGCACCGCGACTGCAACCACACCGGCAGCCGTTCCCGCACGGCCAGTCCGATCCGCTCCCGCCAGGCGGACGGTCCCGGCGGCGCCCCCAGCCGTGCGTCGGAGACGTCGGGGCCAGCGGGCCCGGCGGCCTCCTCCACCTCATCCTCCCGCGCCCACCCGGGCACGGACCCGCGCGGCCCGGAAGCGCCAGCAGCCGAGGCCTCCCCCACCAACCCCGCATCGGCAGCCGCCACATCCAGCCTCGGCGAACGCCGGGATGACTGCGGCTGTGGATGCGGCTGCGACTGTGGATGCGGATGTGGATGTGGATGTGGATGCGGATGCGGCTGCGGCTGAGACCAAGACTGCGACTTCGGCGGTCGCTGCGCCTGGGCCTGCACCTGCGCCTGCGCCTGCGCCTGCGCCCGAGACTGCGCCCCCGCCCCTGACGGCGGCGGCTGAGACACCGGCTCGACGAAGAGCCTCTCCGCCCGCAGCCGCACCGCCTCCTCCGACGCGCTTCTGCGCCTGGCCCGCCCGCGGTCGTGACGGTGGTTCGCGCGACCGTCGGACGCGGGGCCGCGGCCGGGTCCGCTCGTTGCGGAAGAAGTCCTGGAAAGTGATCGAATCGCCATGCCGACGACGTTAGGCACCGCCGGGAAAAGTTGTTGATCTTGCTCAATTCCCGTGGATTACCCGGCAGTTGTGGAAAACTCCGTCACCCGTACGGGGGACGCCACACCTCACCGCCGCGGTGAGACCACAACCCCCAGCAGCCCCGGCCCCGTGTGCGCACCGATCACCGCGCCGACCTCGCTGACGTGCAGCTCCATGAGACCCGGCACCCGTTCCCTGAGGCGCTCGGCGAGCACCGACGCACGCTCCGGCGCCGCCAGATGGTGCACCGCGATGTCGACCTGGCCTGCGCCGGCCCGCTCGACCACGATCTCCTCGAGGCGGGCGATCGCCTTCGAGGCCGTCCGCACCTTCTCCAGCATGTCGATGCGGCCACCGTCCAGCTTGAGCAGCGGCTTCACGGCCAGCGCCGAGCCCAGCAGGGCCTGCGCGGCACCGATGCGGCCGCCCCTGCGCAGATAGTCGAGGGTGTCGACGTAGAAATACGCGGAGGTGTCGGCGGCCCGCTTCTCCGCGGCCGTCACCGCCTCGTCCACCGAAGCGCCCGCCTCCGCGGCCTGAGCCGCTTCGAGGGCGCAGAAGCCGAGGGCCATCGCGACCATGCCGGTGTCCACCACCCGTACCGGCACCGGCGCCTCCTTCGCGGCGACCACCGCGGCGTCGTACGTGCCGGAGAACTCCGCGGACAGATGCAGCGAGACGATGTCCGTGGCGCCCGCCTCGGCGGCCTTCCGGTACGCCTGCGCGAAGACCTCGGGGCTGGGCCGGGACGTGGTCACCGACTTCCGCTTCTGCAGCGCCTGGGCGAGGGACCGGGCCGAGATCTCGGTGCCCTCCTCCAGCGCCCGGTCCCCGAGGACCACGGTCAGAGGCACCGCGGTGATGCCGTGCCGCTCCATCGTCCGCTGCGGCAGGTAGGCCGTTGAATCCGTGACGATCGCGACATGGCGGGACATGAGCTGGAGATTACCTGTCTGTTCCGCCGGGCGGCAGCCCGGCCCCTGGTCGCCCTGTTCCGGGAAGTTCCCCGTCTATTCCGGTGGAGTTCCCCGTTCTCACCGGGCGAATCAGGTCGTGCTTTCGGGCTTGGTCTTCTTCTCCCACGGATACGTGGTCCTCGCGAGGGGCGGCGTGATCGCGGGCGGCGTCGGCTCGTGGGCCGCCTTCCGGTCGGCCTCGGACGGCTCGGGCCAGGTCTGCTCGGGGACCGGCTCCTTCGTCCAGTGCCGCAGTGCGCCGGCCTCCATGTCGATCTGCGTGCTCAGCGAGTCCAGATCGTCGCCCGCGAAGCGGCGGGCCCGGTCCCGTGCCGACCAGCGCAGCGAGTCCGCCGCCTTGGTGATCTGCGCCGTGCGCTCCCGCAGTTCGGGAAGGCGCTCGGCCAGAGCGGCCTTGTCCGGGTCGCGCTCCAGACGCCGTAGCTCGTCGTCCAGCTCGTGCCCATGGGCGCTGAGCCGGTCGAAGAGGCCGAGGGTCTCCTTCAGTGAGGCGTCGTCGGCCGCGCCCGCGTGCAGGACGTCCTGCGTGGAGCGCATGGACGCACGCAACGAGAGCCGCAGCTGGGCCAATTCGGCGGCCGTGCCGACCTGCGCGAAGCTCTTGGCCCGGAGCGTGGTGTCCTCCACCGTCCGGCGGGCCTCCTGGATGGTGCGGTCCACGCCCCGCTTGGCGGCCCGGACCACCTTCACCGTCGCGTACACACCAAGTACAAAGAACAGCACGACCAGCAGCGCCACGATTGCGCCCAGGGCTCCCATGACGCTCCTCTCCGTATCCCGTCCGCTCCAGCGACTCCTTCCACCGTAAACGGAGAAGGCAGGTTGGGGGTTCCAGCAGAACCCCCAACCTGCCCGTAGGGGAAGACCCCGATGCGGCTATGCCGGGACGATGTTCACCAGCTTCGGCGCCCGCACGATCACCTTGCGGATCCCGGCGCCGTCCAGCGCGGCGACGACCTTCTCGTCGGCCAGGGCCACCTTCTCCAGCTCGGCGTCGGAGATCGAGGGCGAGACCTCCAGGCGCGCCTTGACCTTGCCCTTGATCTGCACGACGCAGGTCACGGACTCGTCCACGACGTAGGCCGGGTCGGCGACCGGGAAGTCCCGGTGGACGACCGAGTCGGTGTGGCCCAGCTTGCGCCACAGCTCCTCGGCGATGTGCGGGGCCAGCGGCGCGATCAGCAGGACCAGGGTTTCCGCGACCGACCTCGGCACCGTGCCGCCCACCTTCGTCAGGTGGTTGTTCAGCTCGGTGATCTTGGCGATGGCGGTGTTGAACCGCATGCCGTCCAGGTCCTGGCGGACGCCGTCGATCGCCTTGTGCAGGGCGCGCAGGGTCGCCTCGTCGATGTCGGCGTCGGCGACGTCCGCGACGGTGACCTCACCGGTCGACTCGTCGACGATCAGGCGCCACAGCCGCTGCAGCAGCCGGTACTGGCCGACCACCGCGCGCGTGTCCCAGGGGCGGGAGACATCCAGAGGGCCCATCGCCATCTCGTACAGGCGCAGGGTGTCCGCGCCGTACTCGTCGCAGATCTCGTCCGGCGTGACAGCGTTCTTCAGGGACTTGCCCATCTTGCCCAGCTCGCGCTTGACCGGCTCGCCCTCGAAGTAGAACTTGCCGTCGCGCTCCTCCACCTCGGTGGCGGGCACCGGGAAGCCGCGGCTGTCCCGGTAGACGTACGCCTGGATCATGCCCTGGTTGTACAGCTTGTGGAACGGCTCGGCCGACGAGATGTGCCCCAGGTCGAACAGGACCTTCGACCAGAAGCGCGCGTACAGCAGGTGCAGCACCGCGTGCTCGGCGCCGCCCACGTACAGGTCGACGCCGCCGGTCGGCTGTCCCTCGCGGGGGCCCATCCAGTACTGCTCGACGGCCGGGTCGACCAGCCGCTGGTCGTTGCGCGGGTCCAGGTAGCGCAGCTCGTACCAGCAGGAACCGGCCCAGTTGGGCATGGTGTTGGTCTCGCGGCGGTACTGCTTGGGTCCTTCGCCCAGGTCCAGGGTGACGTTGACCCAGTCCTCGTTGCGGGACAGCGGCGTCTCCGGAGAGGTGTCCGCGTCGTCCGGGTCGAAGGTGCGCGGGGAGTAGTCGTCGACCTCCGGCAGCTCCAGGGGCAGCATCGACTCGGGCAGCGCGTGGGCGACGCCGTCCTCGTCGTAGACGATCGGGAAGGGCTCGCCCCAGTAGCGCTGGCGGCTGAACAGCCAGTCGCGCAGGCGGAAGTTGACGGTGCCCTCGCCGATGCCGCGGGTGGCCAGCCAGCCGGTGATGCGGGCCTTGGCACCCTCGACATCCATGCCGTCCAGCGAGATCTCCTGGTTGGACGAGTTGATCAGCTTCGCCTCGTACGAGGAGAAGGCGTCGTCCCACGTCCTGGGGTCGGTCCCGCGGTCGTCCGACGGCTCCACCACGCAGCGCATCGGCAGGTGGAAGGCGCGCGCGAAGGCGAAGTCGCGGCTGTCGTGCGCGGGGACGGCCATGATCGCGCCGGTGCCGTAGCCCATCAGGACGTAGTCGGCGATGAAGACGGGGACCTGCTCGCCGCTGACCGGGTTGGTGGCGTAGACGCCGGTGAAGACGCCGGTCTTCTCCTTGGCGTCGGCCTGGCGCTCCACGTCGGACTTGGCCGCGGCGAAGGCGCGGTACTTGGCGACGGCCTCGGCCGGCGTGGCGTGCCCGCCGGTCCACACCTCGTGGGTGCCCTCGGGCCAGGCGGCCGGGACGACCTTGTCGACCAGGTCGTGCTCGGGCGCCAGGACCATGTAGGTCGCGCCGAACAGGGTGTCCTGACGGGTGGTGAAGACGGTGATCCGGTCGCCCTCGATGCCCACGGGGAAGTCCACGCGGGCGCCTTCGGAGCGGCCGATCCAGTTGCGCTGCTGCAGCTTGATGGCGTCGGGCCAGTCCAGCGCGTCCAGGTCGTCCAGCAGCCGGTCGGCGTAGGCGGTGATGCGCATGTTCCACTGGCGCAGCTTGGCCTTGAAGACGGGGAAGTTGCCGCGCTCGGAGCGGCCGTCGGCGGTGACCTCCTCGTTGGCCAGGACGGTGCCCAGGCCGGGGCACCAGTTGACGGGCGCGTCGGAGGCGTAGGCCAGGCGGTATCCGCTCAGGACCTCGGCGCGCTCCGCGGCGTCCAGCTCGCTCCACGCGCGCGTGGCGCCCGGTACGGCGCGGTCACCGCTCTCGAACTGCGCGACCAGGTCGGCGATCGGACGGGCCTTGCCCGCGTCGGCGTCGTACCAGGAGTTGAAGATCTGGACGAAGATCCACTGGGTCCACTTGTAGTACTCGGGGTCGATCGACGCGAACGAACGCCGCTTGTCGTGCCCCAGGCCCAGCGCGCGCAGCTGGGCCTTCATGTTCGCGATGTTGGCCTCGGTGGAGACCCGCGGGTGGGTGCCCGTCTGGACGGCGTACTGCTCGGCGGGCAGGCCGAAGGCGTCGAAGCCCAGGGTGTGCAGGACGTTGTGCCCGGTCATGCGCTGGAAGCGCGCGAAGACGTCCGTGGCGATGTAGCCCAGGGGGTGGCCGACGTGCAGGCCCGCTCCGGAGGGGTACGGGAACATGTCCATGATGAACTTCTTGGGCTTGGCCACCAGTGCGGCCTCCGCCTCGTTCCGCGCGGCCATGTCGCCGCTCGGGTTCGGCGCCTCGTAGGTGCCTTCGGCGTCCCAGAAGTCCTGCCAGCGTGCCTCGATCTCAGCGGCCAGAGCGGCCGTATAGCGGTGCGGCGCGGCCACCTCGGAGGCGGCAGCAGAATTCGTCTCGCTCATGATCCTCAAAGCTCCATCGATCGTCTCTGCCTGCGGAATTGACCGGGCGGGTCAAACAAAAATGCCCCTCGCACAGGAGGGGACGCCGCGCCGATTCCCACCGCTATTCACCGGCGGTGGGGACTGATCAGCGCGGCCCGCTAAGCAGAAGGCGTACGGCACGCATGGCGTCAGGGTACCGCAGCGCCCGTGCGGCCCGCGACGGCCTTCCCGGGCGCCACCAGGAACACGCGGCGACCCCAGCCCTTGGCCAAGGGTTACTCCGCGTACCGCCCATTATCGGGGCAACACCAAGATCGTGTCGCGCTTTGATAACAACGCAATAACTCAAACCTCGTACCCACCGGTATGGAGCGACTTAGCATGCGGCGGGACCGAACCATTTCGGAGTCGCCCCATGAACCCTCTGCACCCGCACCGCAAGAGCCGTTCCCAGCCCCGACCGTCTCCACGTTCGATTTCGCGTTCTTCCCTCGGATCCGTTCCGCCTTCGCGGGCGCTGAGCGCCGGAGCGCTGTTCCTGATACCCGTCCTCGTCTTCGCGGGCAGCGACGGATTACGGGCCGCCCTCGACTTCACCGCCGGTGTGCTGTCCCTGGTCTCGCTCACCGCCGCCGTCGTCTGGGGCCTGGTCGCCACGGACCGCCTGTTCCTGCGCTCGCGCCAGCGCCTGCTCGCCCAAGCCGTGCACCGGGCCACCTCGGTCTCCGCGATCGGCTTCCTGCTGCTGCACGGCACCGTCAAGGTCGCCCTGGACCACGTGTCACTGTTCGGCGCGGTCATGCCGTTCGGACTCGGCGTCACCGGCAGCGCCGGGCTCATCGGGCTCGGCTCCCTCGCGGGCCTGCTCATGATCGCCACCGGCGTCACCGGCGCCCTGCGCAGCGCCTTCGCCTCCCCCGCGCGCATCGCGTCACGGTGGCGCGCGCTGCACATGCTGGCCTACCCGGCCTGGTGCTCGGCGCTCGTCCACGGCCTGTACGCGGGCCGCGAGCCGAAGCCGTGGGTGGTCGCCCTGTACTGCCTGTGCCTGGTCGCGGTCGCCGGAGCCCTGGCGCTGCGCACGGCGCCGCTCCCGGTCAAGCGGAAGGTCGCCGCCCGCATCCTGGCCCTGCTCGAACCGGAACCCCCCGTCCCGCCCCGCGAAGAGCCTCCCGCGCGGGACACCGCCTCCGCACCGGACCCGGCGATCGGCATCTCGGCGGCCTACCACGCGCTGGCCCCCGACGCCCCGGCCCCGCACGCCGCCGTCCCAGCCCCCCGCACCGCACCCGACACCCGCTGGCCCGCCCCCTGCCCGCCGCCGCCCACCGAGTCCCCCTACATCGCACCTCAGCCCACCTACGGCACGATCCCCCAGCCCGTCCACGACCCTTCGTACGACGCCCCCCTCGACCCCGCGTACGACAGTGGCCCCGCCACCGAGCCGCTGCCCCGGCCCTTTCGGGCCCCCAGCTCGGGCGAGCCCTGGAACGCCGCCACCGGAGGCCATCCGTGAACGCGCCGCTGCCCGACGTCCCCGAGGTCCGCGTCGTCGGCCTGCCCCTGCTCACCTCGGGCTTCGACCTCGTCGAACGCCTGGACCTGGCCATGCACCTGAAGGTGCACGGTCCCCTGGAGCCCATGGTGGGCGAACCGCTCGCCCGGCTCGCCGAGCACATCGCGCTGCGCGGCCGGGGCGGCGCGGGCTTCCCGTTCGCCCAGAAGCTGCGGGCCGTCGCCGACGCGGCGATACGTCGCGGCGTACGCCCCGTGGTCGTCGTCAACGGCAGCGAGGACGAGCCCGCCTGCCGCAAGGACACCGTCCTGCTCAACCGCGCCCCGCACCTCATCCTGGACGGCGCCCTGCTCGCCGCCGAGGCCCTGGGGGCGCGCACCCTCGTCATCGGCGTGACGCGCGACTCCACCGAGGCCTCGATGCGCACCGCCCTGGCCGAGCGGGGCCTCGGCGACCGGCGCGGACCGGCCCTTCGCGCGCGCGTGCAGCGCAATCCGGTGCGCATGGTCACCGGGGAGTCCTCCGCCCTGGTCCGCTCGGCGGACGGCGGCCCGCCGCTGCCCCCGGGACGGAAGGCGCGTACGTCCGACTCCGGAGTGGGCGGCGCCCCCACCCTGCTCTCCAACGCGGAGACCTTCGCCCAGCTCGCCGTCGCCGCCCGGACCGGAGCCGACCGCTACTGCCGCACCGGACTGCGCGACGAGCCCGGCACCGTCCTGCTGACCCTCTCCGGAGCGGTCGCCCGGCCGATGGTCGTCGAGGTGCCCACCGGAGTGCCGCTGAGCTACGTCCTCCAGCTCGCCGGCGCCCCCGCGCTGCCCCAGGGGGTGCTCACGGGCGGCTATCACGGCAAGTGGCTCGACGGCATCACGGCACACGACGCGGTCGTCTCACGCGCGTCCCTGGACGCCTGCGGGGGCGCGCTCGGCGCCGGGGCGATCCTGCCGATCGGCGAGGGCACCTGTGCGCTCGGTGAGTCGCTGCGCGTCGCGAAGTGGCTGGCCGGCGAGAGCGCCGGGCAGTGCGGCCCCTGCTACCTCGGCCTCCCCGCGGCGGCCCGTGGCCTCGCGGACGTCCTTCAGGGCGGCGGGCCGACCGCTCTCGAAGCGCTGCGCGAGGTGACCCGGGCGGTGAAGCGGCGCGGGGCGTGCAAGCACCCGGACGGCTCGGCGGCCTTCCTGGAGTCGACGGTCTCGACGTTCACGGACGACCTCGCGGCGCACGTCCTGGGCAGTGGCTGCGGCCGTCCCGTCGAGGGGTTCCTGCCCCTCCAGGAGGACGTGCCCCCGGCCGAGGCGCCAAGCGGCCGCACACTGGTCGTCGACTGGACGCTCTGCCAGGGCCACGGGCTGTGCGCGGACATCGTCCCCGAACTGATCCAGTTGGGCCCGGACGGCTTCCCTTCGGTGGCGGAAGCGTCCGTACCGCGCTACTCCGAAGCGCGCGCCGCGCGCGCCGTGCGCCGCTGCCCGGCACTCGCGCTGCGCATCGAGGAGCCCGCGAAGACCACGCCGCGAGCCGGATCGGCGCTGCCCGCGGCGCTCCCGCCGGGTCGGCGCCGCAGGGCGCTCGGCAGCGGACGGCAGTGACGGCGCGGCGCAGGGCGGTGACGGCGGAACGGTGACGGCCGGATCCGGATCACGACGAAAAAGCGGGCCACCCGATCCGGGTGGCCCGCTCATATCCTGTGGAGCTAAGGAGAATTGAACTCCTGACCTCCTGCATGCCATGCAGGCGCTCTACCAACTGAGCTATAGCCCCTTGCCTGTCCGCCCGGTTCCCCCGGCGGCTCCGCCAACATTACACGGTCATACCCGTGCTCCACCAAATCGTTTCCGGTCTGGGTGGATACGGCCGGTACTGTCAGCCTTCGTGACCGTGACCGTGACCGTGATCGCGCTCGCCGCCGTCCGCCGCCGCGTGCCGCTGGCCGCCGGGGCCTGCCTGCTCTCCTTCACGGCCTTCTGGCTCGCGCAGCGCGCCGCCGACGTCTCGATGATCGACCTGATGGTCTACCGGGCCGAGGGCGCGACCGTGCGCGCGGGCGGCGACCTCTACGCCCTGCGCACCACCGAGGCCCATCTGCCGACCACCTACCCGCCGTTCGCCGCGCTCCTGTTCACCCCGCTGACGCTCCTCGCCACGGCGGACCTGCGCGCCCTCGCGACCCTGGCCAACCTGCTGCTCCTGGTCGGCTTCGCGCACCTCTCCCTGCGGCTGATCCACGGCGAGCGCCGCGCGCGCGTGGAGGGTGCTCTCTGGGTGTCCGCCCTCGCCGTCTGGTGCGAGCCGGTCTGGACGACGCTGCGCTACGGGCAGATCAATCTGCTGCTCGCCGTCCTCGTCCTGTGGGACCTGTCCCGGCACCCCGGGCACCGCTGGGCGGGCACGGGCATCGGCATCGCGACGGCGATCAAGCTCACCCCCGCGCTCTTCGCCGCGTTCCTGCTGCTCACCGGCGCCGCCCAAGCCCTGCGGAGCGGACCGTGGCGGCCGGCGGTGCGCGCCGCTTGCGTGGCGGTCGTCTCGTTCGCCGGCGCGACGCTCCTGACGGCCGCCGTCCTGCCGTACGACTCGCGGCGCTTCTGGACCCGGATGGTCTTCGAGGCCGGCCGGGTCGGGTTCGCCGAGGACACCGCGAACCAGTCGCTGCGCGGCGTCCTCGCCCGGTCGCTGCACACCGGGGAGCCCGGGGCGCGCTGGGCCCTCGCCGCGGCCGTGACCGGGGTGCTCGGTCTGGCGGTCGCGGTGGCCGCCGCGCTGCGCGGGGAACGGGCCTGGGCCGCGCTCGCCTGCGCGGCTACGGCGCTCCTGGTGAGCCCGGTGTCGTGGTCGCACCATTGGGTGTGGTGCGTGCCGATGGTGCTGCTCCTGGGGTCCGAGGCGATGCGCCGGGGCGGCCGGGCGCGGTGGGCCGGCACCGGGGCCGCGAGCCTGGTCTTCTGCTCGTACGCCCTGTGGTGGGTGCCGCACGGAGCGGGGCGGCGCGAACTCGCCCAGAACTGTGGCCAGATGACGCTGTCGGCCCTCTACGTAGTGACCGCTTTCGGGTTCCTCCTGGTGGCGCTCACGCGGTGGCGAACGAGTAGAACCGCTTGAGCGTGCAGTGCTCGTCAAGCAGCCGGCCGTAGATCGGCTCCCCTTCGAGTTCGCGGTACGTCTCGATGGGATCGCCTTTTATGATCAGCGCCCGTGCGCATTCCTCGCACCAGTACTGATAGTCCGGGTTGACCGGTTCCATGTCGCGGACGATCGGTGTGCCACTGCCGCACCAGTCGCATTTCCGCCTGTGTGCACCCATCGATCAGCTCCAGCTGTGGCCGCAGGCGGTACACACGTACGAGACTCCGCCATTGTCACCCAGAACTTGGGCAACGTTGGTCGAGCCGCAGGAAGGGCAGTTGAGGAGCGTGCGGAGCGCGGCACGCTCTCGTACGGCCGCCGCTTCGAAGAGGCGGTCGGCCTCTCCGAGGATGCTCGCAGGCATCGCGCTCTCCCTCCCGTCGGGCTGCGTCCCCTTCCGGCCGTCCGATTCTGCCACGCTCCGAGCGGACCGGTCAGCGACGCATTCGTACCAGTCCGGACACGGCACCGAGCGCGGCCACGGCAGCCAGCGCGTAGGCGCACACCAAGAGCGCGCTCCCCGAGGTATACGCCCCAGGTGCACCTGCCGACTCAAACCGGTTCAGGAAAAGCGCGCCGAAGCAGGCGACACCGGTCAGCTGGCCGAGCTGGGTGACCGTCGCGAGCAGGCCGCTGGCGTCCGCCGCGTCCTCGGCGGGCACCGTGGCGAGCGTGCGGGTGAGGGTCGGGCTGAAGCCGAGGGAGAGCCCCGCGCCCACTCCGGCGAGAGCCGCGTAGAGCCCGGGTCCGCCGTCACCGCCGTCCCTGAGCAGCAGCCCCACGGCGGCCGTCGACACCGCGGTCAGCGCGAAACCGCCGGGGATAAGCACGCGTTGGACCGCCTGCGGCCAGCGCCGCCAGGTCAGGCCGACCAGGCCGAAGACCGCGGCGGTCGGCGCGAAGGTGAGACCGGCCCGCAGCGCGCTGTGGCCGAGGCCGCCCTGGACGTGCAGGGTGAGCACGAACAGGAAGCCTCCGTTGACGGCCATCACGGCCCAGATCCGGAAGACCGCGAGGCCCGCGCCCGGCGTCCGCAGGATCCGGGGCGCGATCAGCGGCGCCCCACCCCGCCGGGCGAGCCGGGACTCGTACGCGCAGAAGAGCGCGAAGCAGACCGCGGCGGCGGTCATCGAGAGCCAGGACCACAGCGGCCAGCCCTTCTGCTGCCCGAGCACCAGTGGCACCGTGAAGAGCGAGACGGCGGCGCCGAGCAGCACAAGACCGGGCAGGTCGAGCCCGCGTGCCCGGCCCGCCGCCCGCTCCCCGCGGTCGTCGCGCGGCAGCACCCGCACCGCCACGGCGAGCAGGACCGCCCCGACCGGCACGTTGACCAGGAACACCGGGCGCCAGCCGGTGCCGAACAGGTCGGCGCTGACGAGGACCCCGCCGAGCACCTGCCCCGCGGCGGCGCCGGTCGCGAGGACCGCCGCGTACGCGCCGAGCGCCTTCGTCCGCGCCTCACCCGCGAAGTTCCGCTGGATCAGGCTGAGCACCTGCGGGATGAGGACCGCGGCGCCCGCGCCCTGCAGCAGCCGGAAGGCGATCAACGCGTCGGCGCTGCGGGCGAGTCCGCAGGCGAGCGAGGCCGCCGTGAAGACCGTGAGCCCCGCCAGGTAGACCCGGCGGTGGCCGACGCGGTCGCCGAGCCGCGCGCCGGTGATCAGGAGGACGGCGTACGTGATGGTGTATCCGGCCACCACCAGCTGCAACTCCGCCCCGGACGCGTGCAGTTCGCCGCGGATGGTGGGCGCCGCGACATTGACGATGAAGACGTCGAGCAACGCCATGAACTGGGCGGCCAGCACGGTCGGGAGCAGCAGCCGGGGCCGGTTGTCAGTGCCGGGCGCTTTACTGGTTACGGGAGTTGAGCCCGCGGGTGCGGGTGGGGAGGTCGTCGTCATGCCACGAGCGTGGAGGCGGTTCGGTACGGGTGACGAGAGCCCGCCGATGCTGGTACTGACAGCACCTGTCAGCGACCGTGGCGGGCAGGGACGATGGGGGACGTGACCACGATGACGAGCGCACCAGGGGATACGGGAGCGCCCGCGCGGGGCCGCCCGGCCGCGGGCCGGCGGCGCCGCTCCGAGCTCGCCGCCTTCCTGCGCGGCCGCAGGGCCCGGGTGACACCGGCCGACGTGGGGATGGCCCCGGGCCTGCGCCGCCGCACGCCGGGGCTGCGCCGCGAGGAGGTCGCCCAGCTCTCCGGGGTCGGCGTCACCTGGTACACCTGGCTCGAACAGGGCCGCCCGATCAACGCCTCGCCCCAGGTCCTGGACGCCGTGGCGCGCACCCTGCGCCTCGACCAGCCGGAGCGCGAGCATCTCTACCACCTGGCCGAGGTGCCGTACGCCCCGGGCCGCGAGGCCGCGGCGCAGGCGGTGGACGCGGAGATCCAGGGCATCCTCGACGCCATGGACCCCCAGCCCGCGGTGGTCTACAACGCGCGGTACGACATCCTCGCCACCAACCCCGCCTACCGCGCCCTCTTCCTCCTCCCCCAGGCCCCCGGCACCGGCGTCCCGAACGTGCTGTGGGCGCTGTTCACCGTGCCGGCCGAGGAGTGCCCGCTGGTCTTCCGCGACTCGGAGCTGCCGGTCATGGTGGCCACCCTGCGCAGCGCCTACGGCCCGCATGTGGGCGAGCCCGCCTGGGAGAGCTTTCTGCGCAGGCTGTCCGCCGCGAGCCCGTACTTCGCGGAGCTCTGGAACAGCGGCGACGTGATACTTCCGGGACCGCGCGTGAAGACCGTCCGGCACCGCGCGGTAGGTAAGCTGCGCATGACATCCGTCTCCCTGAGTATCGACGGGATGCCGGAATGCCGGATGGTCGTCTACACCCCGGACGACGAAGAGAGCAGACGGCACACGGCGCGGCTGCACCGGCTGAGAACGACGGCGGTGGCGGCGGCAGCGGCGGCTTCGGGGACACAAGAAAATCCCGCCCCCTGACGGGGACGGGATTTCCGGGACTGTGGAGCTAAGGAGAATTGAACTCCTGACCTCCTGCATGCCATGCAGGCGCTCTACCAACTGAGCTATAGCCCCTGGTGTTCTTCCCGCTCGGCGGGCGAACAAGAAGAACTTTAGCCTGCGACCAGCCGGAATGTGAAATCCGGGGGTGGCCGCCCGCCGGAGCGGTTCCGGAGTGGTTCCGCAGGGCTCAGTCGTCGTCGCCGAGCACCGGTTCCGGCAAAGTGCCGGCGTTGTGCTCGAGCAGGCGCCAGCCGCGCGCGCCCTGGCCCACGACCGACCAGCAGCAGTTCGTGAGACCGCCGAGCCCCTCCCAGTGGTGGGGCTCAAGACCGAGGAGGCGGCCGATCGTGGTGCGGATGGTGCCGCCGTGGCTGACCACCACCAGCGTGCCGTTCTCCGGGAGCTTCTCGGCATGGCGCAGGACGACGGGAGCGGCGCGGTCGGCGACCTCGGTCTCCAGCTCTCCGCCGCCCCTGCGCACCGCTTCGCCGCGCTTCCACGCGGCGTACTGGTCGCCGAAGCGGGCGATGATCTCGTCGTGCGTCAGGCCCTGCCACTTCCCGGCGTACGTCTCCTGGAGGCCCTCCTCGTACGCGACGGGGAGGCCGGTGATCGCGGCGAGCTCACCTGCGGTGGCGGCCGCGCGCCTGAGGTCCGAGGAGACGATGGCGTCCGGCTTCAGGGAGGCGAGCAGACGGGCGGCGCGCTTGGCCTGCGCGACGCCCGTCTCGGTCAGCTCGATGTCCGTGGAGCCCTGGAAGCGGCGCTCCAGGTTCCAGGCGGTCTGGCCGTGCCGCCACAGGATGATCCGGCAGCCGCGGTTGGTCACCGCAGCTCACCGTCCAGGTCGGCCTCCTCCGCGGCCCGCTGCTCGGCGTGCTCGGCGGCCTTGCCGCGGGTCGCCTTGGCGTCCTCGGGCAGGTCGATCTCGGGGCAGTCCTTCCACAGGCGCTCGAGCGCGTAGAAGACGCGCTCCTCGCTGTGCTGGACGTGCACCACGATGTCCACGTAGTCGAGGAGGATCCAGCGGGCGTCGCGGTCGCCCTCACGGCGGACCGGCTTGGCGCCGAGCTGCTTGTTCAGCTGCTCCTCGATCTCGTCGACGATCGACTTGACCTGGCGGTCGTTGGGCGCGGAGGCGAGCAGGAAGGCGTCCGTGATCGACAGCACGTCGCTGACGTCGTACGCGATGATGTCGTGCGCGAGCTTGTCGGCAGCCGCCTGGGCGGCGACGGTGATGAGCTCGGTGGAGCGGTCCGTGGCGGTCACTAGTGAGCTTTCCTTCGGGTGGTGGATACACCCCCAGGGTCTCACGGACCACCGACAGAGCCCCAGACGATTACGTCACCGCCCCCGCACGGCCTCCCTCAGCCCTTCCGGTAGTCCTGGCCGAGGACCACGAAGACGTCGACGTTCCGCGGCGTGCTGCCCTTGCGGACCGCGCTCGCCGGCAGGCCGAGGGTCTTGGCGACCTCGGTGGCCTGCGTCTTCTTGGCCGCGTCGGCGTAGGTGACCTGCGAGGTGGCCTCGGCCGTGCTGCCCGCGCCGCTGTCGATGAAGGTGTAGCCGCCGTTGACCAGGGTGACCCGGGCGTCCTGGGCCGCGGCCTTCTTCCCGGAGGCATTCTTGACGCCGACCCGCACGGCCGCGCCCTTCTCCGGGCTCTTCACCGCGCCGCCGAGGACGTCCTTGACCACCGTGTCACCGGCCTGCTCGGTCAGTGTGCCGTCCTGCCGCACCGGCAGCAGCGTCGTTCTGTAGTCGCCGCCCTTCGCCCGGTCGGCGAGCTTGGCGAGGAAGGCGCCCAGGTCCTTCTCCTCAAGGGAGGGGTCGAGGATCTGCGCCAGCGACTGGACGGTGGTCGTGGCCGCCTGCGGGTCCGACGAGAGCTTGCGCAGGATGCCCTGCATGACCTGGCCGAACCGGTTGAGCTGGGCGGACTCGGCTTCGCCGGACGCGCGGTAGGTGGCGTACGCGACGGCCATCGGCCCGCTCAGGGTCTGCTGCTCGCCCTTCTTGACGAGGGGCGCCTCGCCGTTCTTCGCCTTGGGGTCGGGCACGTCGGTGTCCGTGTCGACGTCGATGTTCCCGACGAGCTCCACAAGGTTGTTCAGGTACGGGGTGTCCAGGCGCCAGGTGCCCTCGACCTCGGTGCCGAGCACCGTGTCGATCGCCTCGCGGGTGCCGGTGGAGCCGTCGTCGTCGACGGACTTGCCGAGCGTCGTCGGCGTACCGTCGTCGTCCGAGACGCCGAGGGAGTTGGGCAGCAGGACGGTGGCGCCCTGCTTGGTGGTGGCGTTGTTCACCAGGAGCGCGGTGGAGGTGCCGCCGCCCTTGGTGTTGTGCAGGTGGACGACGACCACATCGCGCTTCTGCGGTCCGGACGCCGCGGCCGGGCCGCCCCCGCCGTCCGACTGGCCCGGCAGCTTGCCCGCGAACCACAGGTAGCCGACGCCGCCCGCGACGACCAGGGCGAGCACCACGACCAGCGCGACGACCCTGGAGCGCCCGCGCCGCTTGGCCTCCTCGCGCCGCTCGGTGCGGCTCTCGGTGAACTTCAGCCAGTCGATGACGTCTTCGGAGTCCTCGTCCGGCTCCTCGATGAACGAGAACTGCTCGGTCTTGTACTCACCCGGCCGCTCGCGCCCCTGCTCCCGCTCGCGCTCCGGCTCGGGCTCCGGCTCCGGCTGAGCGACGGGGGCCGGGGGCTGCGCTTGCTGCGGACCTTGCTGCGGTGCTTGCTGCTGCTGGGGGATCCAGCCGGTGTCCTGGACCGCCGCCGTGCCGTAGGGGGCGCCGCTGTTGTCGTACGAGGTTCCGCTGCTGTCGTACGAAGTCCCGGCGCTGTCGTACGAAGTCCCGGCGCTGTCGTACGAGGCCCCGGTGGTGCCGTACGCGTCGTAGCCCGTGCCGCCGGTGTACGAGCCGGCCCCGTAGGCCCCGGCGTCGTACCCCTGCTGCTGCCCGCCCGCGTAGGAGTCGTACCCGTACGCCTGCTGCTGAGGCACCTGCGGCTGCTGGGGCTGCTGAGGCCGCACCTGCTGGTACACCGGTCGCCCGTACTCGTCGTACCCGACGACTTCGTACTGATCAGCCGCGTACTCGCCCGCATACGGGTCGCTGCCCGCATAAGGGTCGTACTGTCGGTCGTTCACCGGTGCCCCTCTCGGCTCATTCGCCGCGGTACAGCTCACGCTTGTCGATATAACGCACCACGCCGTCGGGCACCAGATACCAGACCGGGTCCCCGGCGGCGACCCGCGCGCGGCAGTCCGTGGACGAGATGGCCAGGGCGGGCACCTCCACCAGGGAGACACCACCCTTGGGAAGTCCGGGGTCGGCCAGCGTGTGGCCGGGCCGGGTGACCCCGATGAAGTGCGCGAGGGAGAACAGCTCTTCCGTGTCCCGCCAGGTGAGGATCTGGCCGAGGGCGTCGGCACCCGTGATGAAGAAGAGGTCTGTATCGGGGTTGAGGGCACGCAGATCGCGCAGCGTGTCCGTCGTGTAGGTCGCCCCGCCGCGGTCGAGGTCGATGCGGCTCACGGAGAACTGCGGGTTCTCCGCGGTCGCGATGACCGTCATCAGATAACGGTCCTCGGCGGGTGACACCTGCTTGTCGCTCTTCTGCCACGGCTGGCCGGTCGGCACGAACACCACCTCGTCGAGGTGGAACTGCGCTGCGACCTCACTGGCCGCCACGAGGTGTCCGTGGTGGATCGGATCAAACGTTCCGCCCATGACGCCGAGGCGGCGCTTGCCGTTGCTCACCGGACCGGTCTCCGGACCGGTAGGCATGTCCTGCTCTCCCATGCGTGCAGACCCTACCGGCCCGGCGGACGGGCCCTGTTTCAGCGGTCCCGTTCGGGACGCTCCCCGCTCAGCGGTCCCGGTTGAAGCGGGTGGTGATCCACAGGAGGAGCAGGAGGACGACGAACGCGCCGCCGCCGGTGAGGAGAGGGCTGAGGCTTTCGTGGTTGCCGCCGTGCTCGCCGCCCTCGGAGGCGAGAGTGACCAGCTGGGCGGCGTTGCTGTGGAGGCTCATCTCAGGCAGGACCTATCCGGAGGTGGGATGGACATAAAGATTTCCGGCCCATCGTAAGCGGGGGGCTCGTTCCGCCTTACGCCGACTCAGCCGTTGCGGTGGTCGGCACTCTTGTCGGACGTGCTTTCCGGCGCACTGCGCGGTGTGCTGCCCGTACCCGCGCCGCCCGCGCTGTCTTCGCCGTCTTCGCCGTCTTCGCCGCCTGCGCTGTCTTCGCGGGGCACGCCGTCCTTGCCTGCGCCGCGCGCGCCCTGCGGCATGTGCTCCACGCCGCGGACCGAACCGCTGTCGCTGCTCTGGCGGTAACCGCGCAGCAGGAACCAGCCGACCAGTACGCATCCGACGACCATGACGATCAGCACGATCCGCAGCAGATTGCCCGGACCCTGCCGCTCCGCGGCCTTGGCCGCCTCGGTGAGCCAGTCGGCTCCGGGGTTGTGCTCCATGACGGATGACTCCTTCTGTGTGCTGCCCTGTCACGGTATCTCCGCCTAGGCTGGGCCAAACCTCGGGGGCAGGAGGAGACGACACATGGGGGATGCGGCATGACCGACGACAACCACCGCGGGGACGGCGAGGGCCAGGAGCGCGTGCCGAGCCGGCAGCGCAGGCGCTTCCCCGGCATCTCGTCACGAGCCTACGAGCACCCGGCGGACCGCTCCGCCCTGGTGGCCCTGCGCAAGCTCAGCGGCTTCGACACCGTCTTCAAGGCGCTCAGCGGACTGTTGCCCGAGCGGAGCCTCAGACTCCTGTTCCTCTCGGACTCGGTGCGGGTGTCCGACGCGCAGTTCGCGCACCTCAACACCATGTTGCGGGACGCCTGTTACATCCTGGACCTGGAGAAGGTCCCGCCGATGTACGTCAACCAGGACCCGAACCCGAACGCGATGTGCATCGGCCTCGACGAGCCGATCATCGTCGTGACGACGGGCCTCGTGGAGCTGCTCGACGAGGAGGAGATGCGGGCGGTCGTCGGTCACGAGGTGGGCCACGCCCTCTCCGGCCACTCCGTCTACCGCACGATCCTGCTGTTCCTCACGAACCTCGCGCTGAAGGTCGCGTGGATCCCGCTCGGCAATGTCGCGATCATGGCGATCGTGACGGCCCTGCGCGAGTGGTTCCGCAAGTCCGAGCTGTCGGCGGACCGGGCGGGGCTGCTCGTCGGACAGGACCTCAAGGCGTCGATGCGCGGCCTGATGAAGCTCGCGGGCGGCAACCACCTGCACGAGATGAACGTGGACGCGTTCCTGGAGCAGGCCGAGGAGTACGAGGCCGGGGGCGACCTGCGCGACTCCGTACTGAAGATCCTCAACGTCCTGCCGCGCACCCACCCCTTCGCCACGGTGCGCGCCGCCGAGCTGAAGAAGTGGGCTGAGACCCGCGACTTCCAGCGGATCATGGACGGCCACTACCCGCGCCGCGACGAGGACAAGGACACCTCGGTCTCCGACTCCTTCCGGCAGTCGGCGTCCTCATACGCCGACGACGTGCGCAACAGCAAGGACCCGCTGATGAAGCTGGTCAACGACATCGCGGGCGGCGCGGGCGACCTGGGCGGCAAGCTGCGCGGGAAGTTCACCGGACAGGGCGGCGGGGACGCGCGGAGTGATGACCGGCGGGACGACGGCGGCAAGTAGCCCCACGGGGCACGAGTAGCCCCACGGGGCACGAGTAGCCCCACGGGCACGCTGCGAGCAGCCCCCCTACGACACCGCCGCCGACGACGTCGGGGCCGAGGCCGGAAGCGAGGGCTGTGCGGTCGCCGCCAGTGAGCCGCACAGCGCCGTCGCGTCCCCGGTCGCGTACGGATCGGTGCCTGCCGGGCCGCCCGCCTTCGCCTTCTGTCCCGCGAGCAGCGGCCGCAGCCGGCCCGCCGTGTCGGAGGCGCAGGCGAGCGGTCCCGCCTCGGTGGTGGAGGTGATCAGCTCGGCCCGGTGCATCCGCAGGTCGTCGCGGTCGAAGCGGAAGTGCAGCGCGCGGCGGACGGTGAACAGGGACGCCTCGGCCCGGTCCTCGCCGGTGCTGCGGGCGACCGGCCGCAGCGCGTACACGAACGTGTGGTCCGAGATCACTTCGAGGGTGTTCTTGTCGGCCTCGGCGACCCGCAGCGTGCCGTCGGTCCTGACCCGCTTGTCGGCGAGCGCGGTCCGCGCCGGGTCGAACCGCACCAGCCAGCCGGTGGCCGCGTGCCGCCCGTCGGTCACCGGGCGGGCCAGGCTCCGGTCGAACTGGCGCAGTTGCTCCGGGTCGAGGAGGATCCGCACGGAGCGTGCCGAGTCGCCGGTCAGCACGTCCGGGTCGAGCGAGGACTCGACCAGGTAGTCCTTGGCGGTGATCAGCGCGGCCATCACCTGACTGTCCGCGAAATGCGAAGTGCGGCGCACCGCGGGGAGGTTGATGCCGCCCGCGCCGATCCGGAACTGTGCGGCCGGGCTGTGCGCGTAGAGGTCGGCGACGCTTCCGGAGCCGGGCACGCGGTCCGCGGGGGCGAGCGGGACGACCGTCATGCGCAGCGGCTCGGGGTGCCTGGCCACCGGGGACTGGTACGGCTGTCGTACGCCCATGTAGATCGCCGTGCCGAAGGCGGCCGCGATCAGCACGACGAGGATCACGAGCTGCCGGGACAGGGTCTTGTGGAGTCCGGGGCGGCGGCGTACGGCCCGGGTGTGGTCGTCGAGACGCTCCTGCGCGGAGAATTCCTGGAGGCGGGCAGCGCGGACGAACGACTCGTCGAAGACAACCGATCCGTACTCGTCCTCGCCGCCGCCTGGGGCGCCCTCGGGCATCCCCGCCGGTGGATCTCCTGGACCGCCCATACCTTCAGGGTAGGTCTCCCGGCCGTCAGGTAAACGCCCTGGTACACGACAAGTTCCGACAACTCCTCACGGCCGGGTACGGCTGCGATATGCCTGGCCGGGCGGGGTCGCGCTCCCGGTCTGTGGGGTACCGCGGGCACCGTCGGCTGGCTGAACTCGGCCGAGTCGGAGGGGGCGGACGACACCTTTTCGCCGGTGCTCCGCCCGACCTCGGTCGAGGCGGGCGACGGCATCTGGTCCTGGCGGCCCGAGGCCCCGCGGTAGACGGCCGTGAAGGCGAGGGCGACCATGCCGATGCCCATCAGGAGGGCGAGCATCCACGCTATGGGGCGGTGCCAGCGGATCCGGCCGGGGTGGCGGCCCGGGCGGCCGTACGTCTCGATGAGGGGGTCGTGTCCGCAGGCCTCGTCGAGGTCGTCGTCCCGGCCGAAGACGCCGTCGTCGGGGCCGAAGCCGTCCTCGTGGAGCTCGTCGTCCGTCGCGTCGGCGCCGCGGCCTCGCATGCGGGCCCGGCGGGCCTCGGCCTCGGAGGCGTCCGCGCGTGCCTGCGCGGCGGCCAACAGCCGTTCCACGGCGGAGGGTTCATGGACTTCCGCGGCCCGCACGAAGTCCTCGTCGAAGACCACGGAGGCGAACTCTTCGTCCGCACCCCCGTGGTCGCGCTCGTCGTCGGGCTCCCAGCCGTCAGGGAACGACGGCGTGCCCCCCACGTCCTCCGGCACCCCTCCAGAGTAGACCTGGAGGGGGCAATTTGGGCAGCCGGTAAGGGAATTCGACCGGTACGGCGTTCAACCCGGCGGGCGCTCAGCGCACGTGGCCGTCGCCCGTCACGATGTACTTGGTCGAGGTCAGCTCGGGCAGGCCCATCGGGCCGCGCGCGTGGAGCTTCTGCGTGGAGATGCCGATCTCGGCGCCGAAGCCGAACTGGCCGCCGTCGGTGAAGCGCGTCGAGGCGTTCACGGCGACCGTGGTGGAGTCCACGAGCTGGGTGAAGCGGCGCGCGGCCCGCTGCGAGGTGGTGACGATGGCCTCCGTGTGCCCGGAGGTCCACAGCCGGATGTGCTCGACGGCCTGCTCCAGGGTGTCGACGATGGCGGCCGCGATGTCGTACGAGAGGTACTCGGTCTCCCAGTCCTCGGTGGTCGCGGGCACGACGGTGGCCTTGGTGGCGTCCGCGTACGTGAGGACGCGCTCGTCGGCGTGGACGGTGACGCCTGCCTCGGCGAGGGCGTCCAGGGCGCGCGGCAGGAAGGCGTCGGCGATGTCGCGGTGCACGAGCAGCGTCTCTGCGGCGTTGCAGACGCTGGGGCGCTGGGCCTTGGAGTTGATCAGGATGTCGACGGCCATGTCGATGTCGGCCTCGGCGTCGACGTACACGTGGCAGTTGCCGGTGCCGGTCTCGATGACCGGGACGGTGGACTCCTCGACGACGGTCCTGATCAGCGAGGCGCCGCCGCGCGGGATGAGGACGTCGACCAGGCCGCGGGCGCGCATCAGCTCGCGCACGGAGTCGCGGTTCTCGCCGGGGACGAGCTGGACGGCGTCGGCGGGCAGTCCCGCGCCGTGCACCGCGTCGCGCAGGACGCGCACGAGGGCCGTGTTCGAGGCGTACGCCGACGACGAACCGCGCAGCAGGACGGCGTTGCCGGACTTCAGGCAGAGGGCGGCGGCGTCGACGGTGACGTTCGGGCGGGCCTCGTAGATGATCCCGACGACGCCGAGCGGGACGCGGACCTGGCGCAGGTCGATGCCGTTGGGCAGCGTCGAGCCGCGGACGACCTCGCCCACCGGGTCGGGCAGGGCGGCCACGTCGCGCACGTCGGCGGCGATGGCGCGGACCCGCTCGGGGGTGAGGGTGAGCCGGTCGACGATGCCCTCGTCGGTCCCGGCCTCGCGGGCGCGCTCGACGTCCTTGCCGTTGGCCTCGACGATCTCGGCGGTCCGAACCTCCAGGGCGTCGGCGATCGCGAGCAGCGCGTCGTCCTTGGCGGCGCGCGGCAGTGGCGCGAGCGTGGCGGCGGCGCCGCGGGCGCGGTAGGCGGCCTGGGCGACCGGCGAGAGGTTGTCGTAGGGCGAGACGGGAGAGAGCGACGTCATGCCCGCAGGGTAATCCCCCCGCCCTGGGCGTCCACCCGGCATCCCAGTTACCGAGACCGCCCCGCCGGGACGGCACGACGGCTCAAAACGGGTGCACGCCCACCGGAGTGGCCGGTAACGGACCGTAGCCCTCGGCTATCCGCTGGTGATATGTGTCCCTGCCGATCACCTCGAGCCCCACGATCTCCCAGGGCGGCAACTGCGCGCTCTGCCGGTGCTCGCCCCAGAGCCGCAGGGCGACGGCGGCCGCGTCGTGCAGATCCCGGGCCTCTTCCCAGTACCGGATCTCGGCGTGGTCCGGCGCGTATCTGCTGGTGAGCAGGAAGGGATGGTCGTGGGCGAGCTGTTCGAGCCCTCGTCTGAGCTCGTCGAGCGGGGCCTCGGCGCCGGAGACGCTCAGCGTGACGTGCCAGAGGCGGGGCGTCCGCGCGCTCTCGCCCTCCCGGCTCTCGCCCTGGTCCCCCTCCCGCACCCCGTGCGGCTCGCTCTCGTACCTTGCCCCCGCCGCGACGCTCGTCAGCGTCCGCTCAGCCGAGCCGCGGGACGCCGCCCCTGGGCGCACTCGTCTCACGACGGCCTCCTCTACGCAATGGTGATGCAGATACGCAATGGTCGTGCGGAACTGTCTTCACCAAAGTTGAGCAGGCCAAGCCGCCCCGCGGGGCGGTTTTGGGGAGTTTCACCTCGCACGGGCCGGGCCGCCGTGGCCGTTCGCGGCGGTTTTCGGCCGGGGCTCGTGGGGCGGACGGGGCGGACGGTCCGACGCGAGCTGGGACTTCTCCGGCCCTACCCGTGCAGCAGGACGAGGTCGTCCCGGTGCACGACCTCCCGCTCGTACGCAGGTCCGAGTTCGCGCGCGAGATCCCGCGTGGAGCGGCCGATGAGCAGCGGGACCTCCTTGGCGTCGAAGTTCACCAGGCCGCGCGCCACCGCCCGCCCCCCGGCGTCCCGCAGCTCGACCGGGTCGCCCGCCGTGAAGTCGCCCTCGACCCCGGCGATACCGGCGGGCAGCAGCGACTTGCGCGCCTCGACGACCGCACGCACCGCGCCCTCGTCGAGGACGAGCGCGCCGCGCGGCTCCGAGGCGTGCTGCAGCCAGAGCAGCCGGTCGGCGGAGCGCCGGCCCGTCCGGTGGAAGTACGTGCCCGTGGCACGGCCCGTGAGGGCGTCACCGGCCTGGCTGGCGGAGGTGAGGACGACCGGGATACCGGCGGCGGCGGCGATCCGCGCCGCCTCGACCTTGGTGACCATCCCGCCGGTGCCGACGCCCGCCCTGCCCGCGCTGCCGATCTCGACGTGCGCCATGTCGCCGGGGCCCCTGACCTCGTCGACGCGGGAGGTGCCGGGCTTCGCGGGGTCGCCGTCGTAGAGGCCGTCCACGTCGGAGAGGAGGACGAGGAGGTCGGCGTGGACCAGATGGGCGACCAGGGCGGCAAGCCGGTCGTTGTCGCCGAAGCGGATCTCGTCGGTCGCCACGGTGTCGTTCTCGTTCACGACTGGCAGCGCGCCCATCGCGAGCAGCTGGTCGAGAGTGCGCGAGGCGTTGCGGTGGTGGGCTCTGCGGGCCATGTCGTCGGAGGTGAGGAGCACCTGTCCGACCCGTACGCCGTACCGCGCGAAGGAGGCGGTGTAGCGGGCCACGAGCAGCCCCTGGCCCACGCTGGCGGCGGCCTGCTGCCGGGCGAGGTCCTTGGGGCGCCGCGCCAGGCCCAGCGGGGCCAGGCCCGCGGCGATGGCGCCGGACGAGACGAGCACGATCTCCCGCTCGCCGGCGCCGCGGCTCTTGGCGAGGACGTCGACGAGGGCGTCGACACGGTCCGCGTCCAGGCCCCCCGACGCGGTGGTCAGGGACGACGATCCGACCTTGACGACGACCCGACGGGCCTCTGCCACTGACTGCCTTGCCGATGCCACGCGCTTCCCCAAATGATCCCGGTGTCCCGGATCTGCACTCTCCGGACCTGCAATCTACGTGAGCCCGGGTGCGGCGCGCCCGGGTGTTTCGAGGGGCGGACCGCAACACGCGGCGCGCACGGACGTATTTCAGTCAGAGGGGAAAAGTAACCTTGTGGTTCAGTCTCTTTGCCCCTTTATCCGGTGATTGACGTCACGGGAGATTGCTACCGGGCCACCGCACGTCATACGGTCAGTGGTCGACTTCCCCCCATTCCCCCTCCATCCCCGCCAGGAGCCCAAGCCCGTGCCCTCTGCCGGACTCGCACCCCGTCGCATCGTGCAGCTGACAGCGCTGTTCGCGATGTTCGCGCTCTTCGCGACACAGCTCGCGACCGCGCTGATTCCCTACGTCCCGGTATTCATCGCCGCGGCCGCCGCGAACCTCGCGCTCGACATCTATCTGCAGTACAAGCAGCCGGGCCTCCTCTCCCTCCTTGGCAAGATCCGCTTCGACGTCACGGTCCGCCAGCTGCTGCGCGACATGCTGATCCTGGTGGGCCTGCTGCGCATAGACGGCATCGAGCCGCTGGCCGAGCAGTCGCCGCTGACCATCGCGCTGCTCTCGTTCTACGCCCTGCACTTCGGCTGCCAGGCCGTCGCCGTGCTCGTGCGGCGCACCCGTACGCTGCCCATCGTCACGCGCAACATCGACACCTCCAAGCTGCACCTGACGGCCGCCCCGCCGCGGATCCTCTCCCGCCGCCAGGCCCACCGCCTCCTGACGTTCTCGGTGCCCGGCACGGTCGGCCTCCTCCTCACCGCGGCGACCACCGACGCGTACTGGGGCGGCATCGGACTCGCCGTCTCCATCGTCCTGATCGGCGCCGGCGCGCTCTACCTCGCCACCTGGCTGCTCCCGAAGAAGCGGGCGAAGAACGACCAGAAGGTCATGGAGTGGCTCGACGCGTGGCTCGCGGAGTACAAGCCGACCGTCGCCATGTACTTCTCGGGCGGCTCCACCTCCGCGTACCAGGCCAACATGTGGCTCTCCACCCTCTCCGCGCTCGACGGCAAGCCGCTGATCGTGCTGCGTGAGCGGTTCATGGTGCAGAAGATCGACGCCACCGACGTCCCGATCATCTGCTTCCCGAAGGTCGCAACGATGTTCTCCCTGGAGACGTCGACGCTGAAGATGATGCTGCACCCGGCGAACGCCGCGAAGACCTCCCAGGTCCTGCGCATCCCCACGATCAAGCACGCCTTCATCAACCACGGCGAGAGCGACAAGCTCTCCTCCTGCAACCCCTACGCGAAGGCGTACGACCAGGTGTGGGTGGCGGGCCCCGCGGCCCGCGACCGCTACCAGCTCGCGGACATCGGCGTCGAGGACAAGGACGTGGTCGAGGTCGGCCGCCCGCAGCTGTCTCCGATCCGCCCGTACTCCGGCCCGCCCACCGGGGCGTACACGACCGTCCTGTACGCCCCCACTTGGGAGGGCTGGGACGGCAACCCCGGCAACACCTCGGTGGTCCTGGCCGGCGAGAACATCGTCCGCGAGCTCCTCGCCGACCCGGGCGTACGCCTCCTCTACAAGCCGCACCCGATGACGGGCTCGCAGAACCCCGAGGCCGGTGCCGCCAACGAGCGCATCAAGGCGATGATCCTCGCGGCCAACGCCAAGCGCTCCGGTGCCCGGCCCGGCCCCGAGGCCGCCGCCGAGCTGACCCGCCGCACCGCCGAGCTGGACCGGCTGACCGCCAGATCCTTCCGCAAGAGCGCCGACGAACAGGAGCGGATGATGCTCCAGGGTTCGCCGGACGGCGACCAGCAGGCCGCGGTGGCCGCGGCGACGGACGCGTGGGGGAACGCGTTCTGGGCGTCCTTCCCCGAGTGGGAGCACCAGATCATCACCTCCGCGCGCCCCGCGATCTTCTCCTGCTTCAACCAGGCCGACCTGCTGATCAGCGATGTCTCCTCGGTCGTCTCCGACTGGCTGAGCAGCGCGAAGCCGTACGCCGTCGCCAACACGGCGGGCATGTCCGAGGCGGAGTTCCGCGCGAGCTTCCCGACGGCGTCGGCCGCGGCGATCCTCACCCCCGACGCGGGCGGCCTTGCGGCCCTCCTGACGTCCGTGCGCGCCCCGGAGCTCGACTCCCACGCGGAGGCCCGCGCCGAGCTCAAGGAGCACCTCCTCGGCCCCTCCGACCCGCCCTCCCTGACCCGCTTCAACGCCGCGGCCCTGGCCCTGTGCGCCCAGGCCGACGCCCGCCGCGCCCGCATGGACCAGCGCGTCGACGCGGACATCCCCGGCCAGCGCGCCGCGGAGGAAGCGGCCGAGGAAATGGAACAGGACCCGACGGAACAGCCCGAACAGAACGGCGCGGAGGACTCGGTCACCGCGTGACCGGGCCGAACACCTGAGAAGGCCCCCGCCGAATACATGAGAAGGCCCCCGGAGCTCTGGCTCCGGGGGCCTTCTCATATATCCCTGTGCCGGGCACCTCGACGGAGGCAACACCCCGGCACCGCTCAAGGCGCCGCCACCGGCAACCGCCTAGAACGGCTCGAAGTCGTCGTAAGCCTTCTGCGCCTCGTCCCGCTCCGCCTCGCGGTCCTTGCGCCGCTGCGCGGCCGGCCGGGGCGCTTCGAGACGGTGGTCCTCGCCACGGCGTCCCAGCATCTCCGCGCCCGCCATCATCGTCGGCTCCCAGTCGAAGACGACCGCGTTCTCCTCGGGGCCGATGGCGACGCCGTCGCCGCTGCGGGCGCCCGCCTTCATCAGCTCGTCCTCGACGCCGAGGCGGTTGAGGCGGTCCGCGAGGTAGCCGACGGCCTCGTCGTTGTTGAAGTCGGTCTGGCGGATCCAGCGCTCCGGCTTCTCGCCGCGGACGCGGTAGATGCCGTCGTCCTCGCGGGTGACGGTGAAGCCGCTGTCGTCGACGGCCTTGGGGCGGATGACGATGCGGGTCGCCTCCTCCTTCGGCTTCGCGGCACGCGCCGCGGCCACCAGCTCGGCCAGGCCGAAGGAGAGCTCCTTGAGGCCCTTGTGGGCGACGGCGGACACCTCGAAGACGCGGTAGCCGCGCTCCTCCAGGTCGGGCCTGACCAGGTCGGCGAGGTCCTGCCCGTCGGGCACGTCGATCTTGTTGAGGACGACGATGCGCGGACGGTTCTCCAAGCCCGCGCCGTACTCCCGCAGCTCGGCCTCGATGACGTCGAGGTCGGAGACGGGGTCGCGGTCGGACTCCAGGGTCGCCGTGTCGAGTACGTGGACGAGCACGCTGCACCGCTCGACGTGGCGCAGGAACTCCAGACCGAGGCCGCGGCCCTGGCTTGCACCGGGGATGAGGCCGGGCACGTCGGCGACGGTGTAGACGGTCGAGCCCGCGGTCACCACGCCGAGGTTGGGTACCAGTGTCGTGAACGGGTAGTCCGCGATCTTGGGCTTGGCCGCGCTCAGCACGGAGATCAGCGAGGACTTGCCTGCGCTCGGGTAGCCGACGAGGGCCACATCGGCGACGGTCTTGAGCTCAAGGACGAGGTCGCGCTCCTCGCCGGGCACGCCGAGCAGCGCGAAACCGGGGGCCTTGCGGCGGGCGGAGGCGAGGGCCGCGTTGCCGAGGCCGCCGCGGCCGCCCTGGCCCGCGACGAAGGTGGTGCCCTGGCCGACCATGTCGGCGAGGACGTTGCCCTCCTTGTCGAGGACGACCGTGCCGTCGGGGACGGGCAGGATCAGGTCCTGGCCGTCCTTGCCCGAGCGGTTGTCGCCGGCGCCGGGCTGGCCGTTGGTGGCCTTGCGGTGCGGGCTGTGGTGGTAGTCGAGGAGCGTCGTGACGTCCTGGTCGACGACCAGGATCACGTCGCCGCCACGGCCGCCGTTGCCGCCGTCCGGGCCGCCGAGCGGCTTGAACTTCTCACGGTGGACGGAGGCACAGCCGTGGCCCCCGTTACCCGCGGCGGCATGCAGCTCGACGCGGTCCACGAAGGTGGTCATGGTTCGGTGCCTCCTGGGGGTCCCCCCACGCCTGCAGGGCAGAGGGGGCGTACGGAAATGTCTTAGCTGTAACACGCGAAAGGCGGACCCGCTTCCCGATCACCGGGAAGAAGGTCCGCCCTCGCACAACTCGCTCGACGAGCGCCTGATCAGTCAGTGAAGACGGACTCAGGCGACCGGAACGATGTTCACGACCTTGCGGCCGCGGTGGGTACCGAACTCCACCGCACCGGCGTCCAGCGCGAACAGGGTGTCGTCCTTGCCGCGGCCGACGCCCGAGCCCGGGTGGAAGTGGGTGCCGCGCTGGCGGACCAGGATCTCACCGGCGTTGACGGTCTGACCGCCGAAGCGCTTCACGCCGAGCCGCTGAGCATTGGAATCGCGCCCGTTCCGAGTGGACGATGCGCCCTTCTTGTGTGCCATCTTGTCTCAGTCCCTTACTTCGCAGCCGTGGGGATACCGGTGATCTTGATCGCCGTGTACTGCTGACGGTGACCCTGACGACGGCGGTAGCCGGTCTTGTTCTTGTAGCGAAGGATGTCGATCTTCGCGCCCTTGTGGTGGTCCACGACCTCGGCCTGGACCTTGATGCCGGCCAGCACCCACGGGTCGCTCGTCACGGCTTCGCCGTCGACAACGAGCAGGGTCGAGAGCTCGACCGTGTCGCCAACCTTGGCAGTGGAAATCTTGTCAACCTCAACGATGTCGTCGACAGCAACCTTGTGCTGGCGACCACCGCTGCGCACGATGGCGTACACGCGGATCTCTCTCTCGCTCGGAACGGGGCCCCCGCAGTCCAGCCGCCCACAGAGCGGGCAGCCTCTCCCGACCCGGAACGGCGTCCACGACGAACAGTGCCCGCGATTCGGAAGGAAAAAGGTTTACAGGGGGTGGCGGTGCATAGGAACACGCCGACGGTCAAGATTACGGGGCACACCCGGACGGGTCAAACCGGCCCTGTTCCCCCGCTCACCTGATCGCCTTCTCACCGTCCTGCGGCAGCGGCTTGACACCCTTGCACAGGTCCGTCCTGTCGGCACTGCCCGGCCAGGCCACCGCCCGCGTCCTGTCGAAGTGCGAGCGGTACGTGTCGTGCACCGAGTCGTCGTCGATCTTGACGATCGCCTCGTCGTTCTCGCGCAGCGCGGGCGCCGTGTAGTTCTGCGAGCCGGTGAAGGACACCTTGTTCCGCTTGCCGTCGTACACGCCGTCGACCAGCAGGTACTTCGAGTGGATGATGTAGGGCGTCGTGAGGGGCGTGCCGGGGTGCAGGGGGTCCCGGTCGTCGTTGAAGCAGCGCACCGAGGGTCCGCCCGCCTTGTGCAGCTGCTCCCAGGTGCCCGGGGTGCCGCCCTGGCTCTTGGCGCTGTCCGTCTCCGCGTACAGGATGCTCACCGAGCAGCCCGCCTTCTTCAGCGAGACGAGCTTGTCGGCGATCTGCTTCCGGGTGATCTTGAAGATCGCGGCGCGGACCTTCGTGTGCCGGGTGGCGCCCGCCGCGTCCTTGTACGTGCACTTCACGTTGTTCAGGACCGAGTACATGGTGTCGGTCTCGTTGACCGTGCCGTTGCGCGGGAAGAAGTAGGCCTTGTAGCGGCCGCTGCTGACCGTGCGGTAGTCCCAGTCGGCCCAGCGCTTGCCGAGCATGTCGGTGAAGTAGTCCGCGTACGCGTCGTACATGGCGGGGTTGTCCGGCAGCAGCAGCGCGTCGTTGTAGAACTTCGTGTGCGCCGACGGCGTGGAGTTCGACGTGGTCTGCACGACGACGTCCCTGGCGCCCTCGACCTGGGAGAACAGCCAGAACTTGTTGTGCATGATCGACTTGCCGTACGCCGGATTGCCCAGGCAGGACTTGTCCGTCGGACAGACCGAGACGAACGACGTTCTGCTCCGGTCCGTGCCGAGCGCGCTCTTCAGCTGGTTGTACGAGGGGTTCGTCGGCCGGTCCGTCCTGCTGGTCGAGTCCAGCAGGATCTGCACGTGCACGCCGCGGTTCTTCGCGGCGACGAGCGCGTCGACGACCGTGGCCTCCCACACGTGGTAGACCGCGACCTTGATCGTCGAGCCCGGCACCGCGGCGTTCGTCAGCTCGACCAGCCGGGTGCGCACCGCGTACTGCTGGTCGACGGAGCCCTTGGGATCGTTGAAGATCGGCCCTTCCGTCCAGGTGGGCCCGGGCTCCGCCGATGCGGTCCCCACGGAGCCGGCGGCCTGGATGCCCGCCGCCGAGAGGACCGTGGCCAGCGCCACCGCCTGGCGGCCGCCCTTGACCGGTTTCACGGCACGGTGGCGTCCCGTGCCTCGCAGGCGCGCGTGCGCCATCTGTCATCCCTCCCCTGACGCACGCGCACCGTCTCCCCAACCGCACGCTCGCGCCTCACTGCGCTTATCAGACCGCATGAGTTTTACAGGTATCTCCCCGTGCTCCAAGGCAGGGGGGACCGCTTCACGCTTTCGGGGCGCAATATCCCGTTCGCGGGACAAACCGGGGTGACATGCCGGCGCCCCCTGCCCCGCGCGGACGCGGGAGAGGGGGCACCTGGTCGCGAAGAGGTCAGTCCTCGCTCGACGCGCTGGCGGAGACACCGGACGGCGTCTGCTCCGCCGCCGCGGCCTTCTTCGCCGTCGTCTTCGACGCCTTCTTGGCCGTCGTCTTCTTCGCGGCCGTCTTCTTGGCCGCGGTCTTCTTGGCGGCCGCCTTCTTCGCGGGCGCCTTCTTGGCCGCGGTCTTGCGCGCCGTCTTCTTGGCCGGGGCCGCCTCGTCGGCCGGGGCCTCGGCCTGTGCCCCGGTCCGCCCGGCGGGCTCGTCCGCAGACTTGTCCGCGGGCTTCTCCGCGGGCTTCTCCGCGGGCTTCTCGGCCGACGGGACGACCATGACGGCCGCCTCCTCGGACGCGGTCGGCGCGGTGGCCTTGCGGACCGCACGGCGACGCGGGCGGGGCGGCGCGGCGTCGGCGGCGGGCGCCTCGGCCACGGGCTCCGTCACCGGCTCGGCGACCGGCTCCGCCTTGGGCGCCTCCGCCACGACCACCTCGGCGGCCTCGGACGCGCTCTCGGCGGTCTTCGGCGAACCGGCGGGTGACGTCGCCTTGCGGACCGCACGACGGCGCGTACGGCCCTTCGGCGCGGCGTCCTCGGCGGGAGCCTCGGGAGCCGCTTCGGCGTGGGCCTCCTGCGCCGCCTCGACGGCCGCGGGCGAGCCCACCATCGGGTCCTCGACGGCCGGCGCCTCGGTGCGCGCGACCTCGGACTCGACGACCGGGACCTCGGCGTTCTCGGCCTCCGCCTTGGCTGCCCGCTCGGCCTTCTCGGCGGCCCTGGCCCGCCGGCCGGACTTCTTCGCCTTCGGAGCCTCCGCCTTGCGAGCCTCCTGCTTCGGGGACTCCTCCTGGGAGTTCTCCGCGACCGGGGCGGCCTCGGCGCGGGGGGCACCCGCAGGAGCCGATGCCCGCCGGGTCGCCCGGCGCCGCGAGCGGCCACCGCGCGAAGCGGCTGCCTCTGCCTCGGCCGCGCTGCTGTACAGCTCCTCGTCCGCGACGAACGCGGGCTCGGGCAGCGCCACCGGGGCGGCGGCCTCCGCCGCGACCTCGGCCTCGGTCTCGATGGCGTCGTAGCCGTCGGCCTCGTGCTCGTGCGTGTGCTCGTGACCCTGGTCCTGCTCCGGGCCGCCGCGCCCGCGCTTCTTGCGCTTGCCGCCGCCACCGGCGGAGGCGGGCTGCTCCATGTGCACGATGACACCGCGGCCGTTGCAGTGCACGCAGGTCTCGGAGAAGGACTCCAGGAGCCCCTGGCCGACCCGCTTGCGGGTCATCTGGACCAGGCCCAGCGAGGTGACCTCGGCGACCTGGTGCTTCGTACGGTCGCGCCCGAGGCATTCGAGCAGGCGGCGCAGGACCAGGTCCCTGTTCGACTCCAGGACCATGTCGATGAAGTCGATGACGACGATGCCGCCGAGGTCGCGCAGGCGCAGCTGGCGCACGATCTCCTCGGCCGCTTCGAGGTTGTTCCTCGTCACGGTCTCTTCGAGGTTGCCGCCCTGCCCGGTGAACTTGCCGGTGTTGACGTCGACGACGATCATCGCCTCGGTCTTGTCGATCACCAGCGAGCCACCGCTGGGCAGCCAGACCTTGCGGTCCAGGGCCTTCGCGAGCTGCTCGTCGATGCGGTACGTCGCGAAGACGTCGACCTCGGAGGTCCACCGGGAGAGGCGGTCCGCCAGGTCGGGCGCGACGTGCGAGACGTAGCCGTGGATGGTCTGCCAGGCGTCGTCGCCGCTGACGATGACCTTGGAGAAGTCCTCGTTGAAGATGTCGCGGACGACACGGACGGTCATGTCCGGCTCGCCGTACAGGAGGCTCGGCGAGCTCGTGGAGATCGCCTTCGCCTTCTTCTGGATGTCCTCCCACTGCCCCTGGAGCCGCTCGACGTCGCGGCGCAGCTCGTCCTCGCTCGCGCCCTCGGCGGCGGTGCGCACGATGACGCCCGCGTCCTCGGGGACGATCTTCTTGAGGATGGTCTTCAGACGCGCGCGCTCGGTGTCGGGGAGCTTGCGGCTGATGCCGGTCATGGAGCCCTCGGGCACGTACACGAGGTAGCGGCCCGGCAGGGAGACCTGGCTGGTCAGGCGGGCGCCCTTGTGGCCGATCGGGTCCTTGGTGACCTGCACGAGGACCGACTGGCCGGACTTCAGGGCGGACTCGATGCGCCGGGGGCCGTTGGCCATGCCGAGCGCCTCGAAGTTGACCTCACCGGCGTAGAGCACCGCGTTGCGGCCCTTGCCGATGTCGATGAACGCGGCCTCCATGGACGGCAGTACGTTCTGGACCTTGCCCAGGTAGACGTTGCCGACGTAGCTGGTGGCCTGCTCCTTGTTGACGTAGTGCTCGACGAGCACGTTGTCCTCGAGGACGCCGATCTGGGTGCGCTCGCCGTTCTGGCGGACGACCATCACGCGCTCGACGGCCTCGCGGCGCGCCAGGAACTCGGCCTCGGTGATGATCGGCACGCGGCGGCGGCCCTGCTCGCGTCCCTCGCGGCGGCGCTGCTTCTTGGCCTCGAGGCGCGTCGAGCCCTTGATGGACTGGACCTCGTCGACGCCGGTGCCGAGCTCGCGCTCCTCCTTCTTGCGGGGCTCGCGGACCTTGACGACCGTGCGCTCGGGGTCGCCGTCGGCCGGCTCGCCCTCGGCGGAGTCACCGGCCCGGCGACGACGGCGGCGACGGCGACGGCTGCTGCTGGAGCCCGAACCGCCGGACTCCGCGTGCTCCTCGGCGTCCGCGTCATCGTCGGCCTCCTCGGCGGTGTCCGTGGCGTCCTCGTCGGCCGACTGCTCGACGGCGTCGTCGGACTCGCCCGGCACGTCGTGCTGCTCGCCGTCCTGGTCGGCGGCGTCACCGCGACGGCGGCGACGGCCACCGCGACGGCGACGGCGGCCCTGGCGCTCGCCGGAGTCCTCCGTGTCGTCGTCGGCATCCGCCTGCTCGGAGGCGGGGGCGTCGATGTGGTCGTCCTCGTCGGCCTGCTGCTCATCGGCGGCCTTGACGGGCTCGCGCTCCTCGACGGCCGCGGGCTGCTCGTCGGCGGCCCGACGGCGGCGGCGCCGACGCGGGGCCGGCTCCTCCTCCACCACGGGGGCGACGGGCTCGGCGGGCTCGGGCTCCGCGGCCTCGGCGGCGGCCGCGGCAGCGGCGCGCTCCGGGGTCTGGAACATCGGCTCGGCGAACACCGGCGCCTGGAAGACGGCGACGGCGGGGCGGGGCTTGCGGCCGCCGTCCTCACCGGACTCGTCGGCGCCGCGGGCCTTGCGTGCCTTGTGGCCCGCGGGGGCGGAGAACCCGGCGGCGGCGGTCTTGCGGGTGGCGCGGCGACGACGCGGGGCGGGGGCCTCGCTGTCGGCGGCGGCCTCCTCGACGGGGGCGTTCTCGGCCGGTGCCTCGGCCGGTGCCGTCCCGGCGGCGGCCGGCTGCTCGGCGAGCTTCGCGGCCACCTCCTTCTCGGCGGCCCGCGGCGCACCGGCCGGAGCGGAAGCGCTACGGGTGGCGCGGCGACGCGTACGACCCTTCGGCGCGTCCTCCTCGGCCACCGGCTCGGCCTGCGCGGAGGGCTCCTCGACAGCGGCGGCCGTCTCTGCGGCGGTGGCCTGGGGCGCACCGGCCGGAGCGGAAGCGCTGCGCGTGGCGCGGCGACGCGTACGGCCCTTCGGCGCGTCCTCCTCGGCCACCGGCTCAGCGACCGGCTCGGCCTGCGCGGGGGCCTCCTCGACCGCGGCGACTTGCGGCGCACCGGCCGGAGCGGAAGCGCTGCGCGTGGCGCGGCGACGCGTACGACCCTTCGGCGCGTCCTCCTCGGCCACCGGCTCGGCCACCGACTCGGCCTGCGCAAGGGGCTCCTCGACAGCGGCGGCCGTCTCCTCGGCTGCGGCCTGGGGCGCACCGGCGGGCGCGGAGGCGCGGCGGGTCGCACGGCGGCGCGCGCGCGGGGCGGGTGCGGCCTCCTCGGCGGGCTCCTGCTCCGCCACGGCGGGCGCGGGGGTCTCGGCGGCGGGCTCCGTCACCTCGGCGGCCTGCGGCGTACCGGCGGGCGCGGAGGCGCGGCGGGTCGCACGGCGGCGGCGCGGGGCCGGGGCGGCCTCGGGCTCCGGCTCGGCGACGGGCGTCGGAGCCTCGGTGGTCTCCGCGAGCACTTCGCTCTCTTCGGTCTCTTCGACCTCTGCTGCGTCCTGGGCGGCGGGGGTGGCCGGTATGGCCGGAGCCGCGGCTTCGGCGGCGCCCGTCGGCGGGCCCGCGGGACGCGATGCGGCGCGGCGCCTGCGGCGCGGCGGCAGCGTGTCGCTCGGGGTGTTGTTCTGCGAGCCCTCAGTGGGGTCGGTCGGCTCAAGCATGCGGGCGGTTCTCCCGTCACGCTCCCGGGCGCCGCGCCTGGTCCGTGATGTCCGCGGCTCGCGCTAGATGCGCGGGGCCGCCATCCGGGGGCGTGGGCGCCGCACGGGAGCTCTCTGTCTTGTCTCGCCGGTTCCGTACGCCCAAATGCGGACGGCCTGGCGAAAGTCTCGGTCAGTGCGCTGCCCGACCCAGGTGGCTCCCGAGTACCAGGGCTGCGCTTGACGTACGTCCCTAACGGGGGCCTTCCGGCACCGGCGCCTTCGCGGCGGCAGGTACGGCGGCCATGGGTGATGCGGCCGTTACTGCCTCGCGGTCGGGCGCGAGCGGGTCGGTCACCGTGCCGGTCTCTTCATCGAAAAGCCCCTGCGCCAGCCTGGTCACCGCTGCGGGGACCGGCGGCGCCAGGTCGGCCACAGCTCGGAGACCGGACAGGACGTCGTCAGGTCGTACGGCAGGTGTCACGTGCCGAACAACCAGCCGCAGTATCGCACAGGGCTTGCCGGTCGGCCTATCAGCGTCGGAAGCGATCGGTTCACCGTCGGTGACCGTTGCCAGGCTCACGACGGCCTCGCGTGCGTCGAAGGTGCGCATGCCGTTCTTGGTGCGGCGCTGGACCTCGACCTGCTCGGCGGCGGCGAAGAGCTCGGCGGCGCGCTCGGCCTCCGCGGGCTCCACGCCGTCGAGGCGCAGTTCCCAGACGGACGCCGTCAGCCGGTCGGCCAGTCCCGAGGTGTGGGACTCGACGGCGTCGACGATGTCGAGCCCTGCGGGCATCGACTCGTCGAGGAGCTCCCGCAGCTTCTCCGGGTCGCGGGGCGCGGTGAGCGCGATCTCCAGGTACTCGGCTTCACTGCCCGTGCCGGTGGGTGCGGCATTGGCGTACGACACCTTCGGGTGCGGGGTGAACCCCGCCGAGTACGCCATGGGCACCTCGGCGCGGCGCAGCGCACGCTCGAAGGCGCGCTGGAAGTCACGGTGGCTGGTGAACCGGAGGCGGCCGCGCTTGGTGTAACGCAGTCGGATGCGCTGCACCGCGGGTGCGGGCGGCGGGCCTACGGGCTGTCGCTTGCCCAGTTCTCTCAGTCCTTCGTGAGTGCGGTCGTACTGCTACCTAGAGTACGTGCCGTCGGCGTGTCCGGTTCCCGTCGGGCCACCGGAACCGCCACGGGCACCGCTTCCTTCGGTACCCCGAACAGCATCCGCCGCACATCGGCCCGGGCCTGGCGCACGCTCTCCCGCGCGGACGCGAGGGCCTGCCGCGCCGTGCGGCCGACGCTGCGGGCGGCCTCGGCGGCGGGGCGCCACACCGCGTCGCGGATCACGTGCCCGACGGGTGTGAGCACCGTCCGGTAGACCCACCGCACCGGTTCGACGAAGATCCACCGGAGGAGTCTGCCGAGGAAGCGGCCGACGACGAGGGAGATGTGCCCGGCGACACGCCAGGCGTGGCCGAGCGCGTCGCCGATCTCACGGGCGACGACGGCGACCGCCCGGCCGACGGGCGCGAGCACCCACCGCCACAGGGCGACGGCCGGTACGACGAAGATCCAGCGGCCCAGCGTGGTGACGACGGTCCACAGGCCGCGCGCCAGCCAGGCGATCCCCGCGCCGATGCCGCGGGCCGTCCAGGCGATGCCGTGCCCGATGGGCGTCAGCACGCGCGCGTAGAGCCACATCGCGGGCACGACGATCAGCGTCCGGCCCAGCCAGGCGAGCCCGAGGCCCACCGGCACGACCACGTACCGCCACAGGCCCACCCACGGCCAGACGAAGACCGCCTTGAACAGCCAGAGCAGGACGAGGCCGATGCTGCGTCCGGCCGCGGCGGCGCCCGTGCCGATGGCCCGCGCGAGCCAGGCGATGCCGTGCCCGATCGGGGTCAGCACGCGCGCGTAGAGCCATCCGGCGGGCACGATGAGCAGGACACGGGCCAGCCAGGCCAGGCCCGCGCCGATGCCGAGCACCCCGGCGGCGACGCCCCGCCCGAGCCAGGCGATGCCGTGCCCGATCGGGGTCAGCACGCGCGCGTAGAGCCACTTCGCGGGGATGCCGATCAGCGTCCGGCCCAGCCAGGCGAGCCCGAGACCCACCGGCACCACCACGTACCGCCACAGGCCCACCCACGGCCAGACGAAGACCGCCTTGAGCAGCCAGGTCAGTACGGCGGCGATGCCGCGTCCGAGCGGGCGCAGCGCGGTGCGGTACAGGAAGCGGCCGGATACGGCGAGCGCGTCCCACACCAGGCGTACGGGCACCACAAGGACGAGCACCACGATCCGCACCGGGATGCGGATCGCGACGGCGAGACAGCCCTCGGGCTGCGGCCGCGCGGTCGCGGGTGGCTGGGCGGCCACGTGCTCGGCGGGCCGCGGGGGCCGTTTCTCGAGGTCCATGTAGTCCTAGACGCGCGAGGCGTCGGTTCGGATGCGGCCGGTCCCGATCCAGTACCGGAGCTTGCCGCCCCGCTCGTCCTCGAACGTGCCGCCCGCGGCCTCGATGACCTTGCGGGAACCGGTGTTGTCGGTGTCGCAGGTGACCAGGACGGATTCCAGGCCGAGTCCGGCGGCGTACGGGAGGCAGGCGCGGAGCATGTCGGTGGCGTGGCCGCGGCGGCGGGCGGTGGGGCGGACCTCGTAGCCGATGTGCCCGCCGTACTCGCGCAGGAAGCGGGTGGCGACGGTGTGCCGGATGGTGATGCGGCCGAGGTAGTCGGCGCCTTCGACGTACCAGAGGGTCGTGACGGGGACGGCCAGGGGCTCGGCGGGGTAGGCGGCGGCGCGGACCTCGGCGACGTACGACGCGAAGACCGCGGGGTCCCGCCAGCGTGCGCCGTAGTGGCGCAGGGTGCTGCCGAGCGTCGTGTCGTCGCCGGGCCCGCCCTGCCCCTCGGCCCGGAACTCCTCCATCGCGGCGATGTAGGAGCGGTGCACCTGGGCGGTGGGCAGGGCGAGTCGCGGCATGTGCTTGCTGCTCGGCGCTTCGGTTCCGGTACCGGTCCGGCTACTTGACGACCGTCAGCGGCAGGAGCTTCTTGCCGGTCGGGCCGATCTGGATGTGCGTGTCCATCTGCGGGCACACGCCGCAGTCGAAGCACGGCGTCCAGCGGCAGTCCTCGACCTCGGTCTCGTCGAGCGAGTCCTGCCAGTCCTCCCAGAGCCAGTCCTTGTCGAGGCCGGAGTCCAGGTGGTCCCAGGGCAGGACCTCCTCGTACGTGCGCTCACGCGTCGTGTACCAGTCGACGTCGACGCCCACCTCGGGCAGCGTCTTCTCGGCGCACCGCATCCAGCGCTCGTAGCTGAAGTGCTCGCGCCAGCCGTCGAAGCGGCCGCCCTCCTCGTAGACGGCGCGGATGACGGCGCCGATGCGGCGGTCGCCGCGCGAGAGCAGGCCCTCGACGATGCCGGGCTTGCCGTCGTGGTAGCGGAAGCCGATGGAGCGGCCGTACTTCTTGTCGCCGCGGATCTTGTCGCGGAGCTTCTCCAGGCGGGCGTCGGTCTCCTCGGCGGAGAGCTGCGGGGCCCACTGGAACGGCGTGTGCGGCTTGGGCACGAAGCCGCCGATGGAGACCGTGCAGCGGATGTCGTTCGAGCCGGAGACCTCGCGGCCCTTCTGGATGACGTTCATCGCCATGTCGGCGATCTGCAGGACGTCGTCGTCGGTCTCGGTGGGCAGGCCGCACATGAAGTACAGCTTCACCTGGCGCCAGCCGTTGCCGTACGCGGTCGCGACGGTGCGGATGAGGTCTTCCTCGGACACCATCTTGTTGATGACCTTGCGCATGCGCTCACTGCCGCCCTCGGGGGCGAAGGTCAGGCCGGAGCGGCGGCCGTTCCTGGTCAGTTCGTTGGCGAGGTCCACGTTGAACGCGTCGACGCGGGTCGAGGGGAGGGACAGGCCGATCTTGTCCTCCTCGTACCGGTCGGCGAGGCCCTTGGCGACGTCGGCGATCTCGCTGTGGTCGGCGGAGGAGAGCGAGAGCAGGCCGACCTCCTCGAAGCCGGTCGCCTTCAGGCCCTTCTCGACCATGTCGCCGATGCCGGTGATGCTTCGCTCCCGCACGGGGCGCGTGATCATGCCGGCCTGGCAGAAGCGGCAGCCGCGGGTGCAGCCGCGGAAGATCTCCACGGACATCCGCTCGTGGACGGTCTCGGCGAGCGGCACGAGGGGCTGCTTGGGGTAGGGCCACTCGTCGAGGTCCATGACGGTGTGCTTGGACACGCGCCACGGCACGCCGCTGCGGTTGGGGACGACGCGGCCGATGCGGCCGTCGGGGAGGTACTCGACGTCGTAGAACGCCGGGATGTAGACCGAACCGGTCCTGGCGAGGCGGAAGAGGACCTCCTCGCGTCCGCCGGGGCGGCCCTCGGCCTTCCAGGCGCGGATGATCCCCGTCATGTCGAGCACGGCCTGCTCGCCGTCGCCGATGATCGCGGCGTCGATGAACTCGGCGATCGGCTCGGGGTTGAAGGCGGCGTGGCCGCCCGCGAGGACGATCGGGTCGTCCAGGGTGCGGTCCTTGGACTCCAGCGGGATGCCCGCGAGGTCCAGGGCGGCCAGCATGTTGGTGTAGCCGAGCTCGGTGGAGAAGCTGAGACCGAAGACGTCGAAGGCGCCGACGGGGCGGTGCGAGTCGACCGTGAACTGGGGCACCCGGTGCTCGCGCATCAGGGCCTCCAGATCCGGCCAGACGCTGTAGGTGCGCTCGGCGAGCACGCCCTCGCGCTCGTTCAGGACCTCGTAGAGGATCTGGACGCCCTGGTTGGGCAGTCCGACCTCGTACGCGTCCGGGTACATGAGCGCCCAGCGGACGTCGCAGGAATCCCACGGCTTGACGGTGGAGTTCAGCTCACCGCCGACGTACTGGATGGGCTTCTGCACATGCGGGAGCAGAGCTTCGAGCTGTGGGAAGACCGACTCGGCAGACATCGCGAACCTTCATGAGCGGGCAGGGGTGACCATCAAGCGTACCCCGGTGTTCACCCGCCGAGCGCCGCCCGCACTTTCGCCCGGGAGGCCGCGGCCCACTCCCCCGGCAGCTCCCGCTCCCGGTCCGCGCCCGCCGCCTCCTCCTGGCCGTACAGAATTCCCCAGGTGAAGGCGGACTCCCCGGCCAGGTGCGCCTGGATCGCCAGGGCCCGCAGCGCCTCGCGCGCGACCACGCTGTCCTGGTGGTCGCCGAGGAGGCTCTGCACGGCCTTCATCCGCTTGGCGAACCGCTTGGCGGGCCTGCCGAGCGCGGGCACCGCCGACTCGCCCGCGTACCTGGCGCGCTTGGCGGCCTTGCGGGCGGCGTGCAGCGCGACGTCGCGCGCGGGGCCCGGGGCCAGCTCCAGGGCGTGGTCGATACGGGTGGCCAGCCGGGCGTAGTCCTTGAGGGCGGCCTTGGGCAGCGCTTTCGCGGGCGCCTTGGCCGCGGCGGGGCGCAGTGGGGGCGCGGCGAGCAGGGCGTCGAGAGTGTCCAGGAGGGTGAGGTAGCGCTCGCTGTCGAGGGCGGCGAGCGCGCCGTGCCGGGCGTCGGTGCTCCTGGCGACGTCCCAGATCCGCAGCCGCCCGCGCACCGGACCGAGGAGGAGGGTCTCGGGCAGCGCACCGATGCGGGCGCCGAGCCGCTCGGCGAGGACTTCCTGGTCGCGGGCGACGCCCAGCTCGGCCGCGAGCCATTTGAGCTCATCGCCCAGGGGGTCGGTGACCGTGCGGTCGAGGATCTTCCCGTACGACTTGAAGGCGCTGCGCATCCGGCGGGTGGCGACGCGCATCTGGTGCACGGCGTCTGGCAGGTCGCGGCGGACGGCGGGGTCGAGCGAGACGAGCGCGTCGCGCTGGGCGCGGAGGTAGCCGAGGACGTGGTCACCGGCGCTCCCTGCTCCTTCACCCGCGGCCTCGTGCACCGCGTCGGCGACGGCCTCGCTCTTGCCGGCCTGCTTCCCGGTGTGTTCCCGCTGCTCGGTGCTCGCGAGCGCCCTGGCCAGCTTCGACGGGGACGAGGAGCGCCGCGCGCCCGCCTTCTTGAGCTTCTTCTCGACCTTGTCGAGGAGCGCGGGGTCGCCGCCGTCCGCCAGTTCGACCTCGGCCTCGGTCCATTCGACGGTGCCGGCGTCCCCGGCGAGCCGCTCGGCCAGCACCCGGTCGACGCTGGCCTCGGCGAGCAGGGCGCCCTGGGCGTCGAGGAGGTGGCACAGGGTCCGCGCGGACAGCAGGCGGACGACGGGGACCAGTTCGGCCGAGCGCACCCGGGAGCGCACGAGTGCGGCGAGGGCGGGCGGCACCGTGTCCGAGAGCGGGGCGTGGATCTCGTCCCGTACGCCGTCGGCGAGCGACACCGGGAGTTTCAGGTGCCAGCCCTCGTCGGGGCCGCCGGTGCGCCGCCGCAGCGTGACCGAGGCGGCCGCCAGGCGCTGGTCGGCGGTGTCCCAGTAGACGGCGTCCAGTTCGACGACGCCTCTGTCGACGACGTCCGCGACCCCGGGGACGCCGGACAGGTCGGGCAGCGTCGCGTCCGCCCCGACGTCGTACTTCCGCTCGATCTCGCGCTTCGTCTCCGCCATGGATTGAATCTAGACGCGAAACGCGGCGGCAAACATGCCTCGGACGGTCCGGCGTCCTCGCTCAGGCCGACATGGGGCGCTGCACCTTGATCGACTGAAGTAGTCCGACGGCCACCCAGACCGCGAACATCGACGAACCCCCGTACGAGACGAAGGGCAGCGGAAGGCCCGCGACCGGCATGATGCCGAGGGTCATCCCGATGTTCTCGAAGGCCTGGAAGGCGAACCAGGCGATGATCCCGGCGGCGACGATCGTGCCGTACAGCTCGGTCGTCTCGCGCGCGATGCGGCAGGCGCGCCACAGGACGACGCCGAGCAGGAGCAGGATCGCGCCCGCGCCGAGGAACCCGAGCTCCTCGCCCGCGACCGTGAAGACGAAGTCCGTCTGCTGCTCGGGGACGAACTGGCCGGTGGTCTGGGAGCCCTTGGTCAGGCCGGTGCCCGTCAGGCCGCCGGAGCCGATGGCGATGCGCGCCTGGTTGGTGTTGTAGCCGACGCCCGCCGGGTCGAGCGCGGGGTTGGCGAAGGCGGCGAAGCGGGCGATCTGGTAGTCGTCCAGGACGCCGAGCTGCCATATGGCGACGCCACCGGCGACGCCGGCGCCGAGCAGGCCGAACACCCAGCGGTTGGAGGCGCCGGATGCGAGCAGCACACCAAGGACGATCATCGCCATGACCATGACCGAACCGAGGTCCGGCATGAGCATCACGATCGCGACCGGCACGGCGGCGAGGGCGAGCGCCTGCACGACCGTGCGGTGGTCGGGATGTTCCCGGTCGCCCGCGTCGACGCGGGCCGCGAGCAGCATCGCCATGCCCAGGATGATCGTGATCTTCACGAACTCGGAGGGCTGCAGCGAGAAGCCGCCGCCGAGCACGATCCACGCGTGGGCGCCGTTGATCGTCGCGCCGAGCGGGGTGAGGACGAGCAGGACCAGGAAGACGGAGATGCCGTAGAGGATCGGCACGGCCGTGCGCAGCGTGCGGTGGCCGAGCCAGACGGTGCCGATCATCAGGGCGAAGCCGATGCCGGTGTTCAGGACGTGCTTGAGCGCGAAGGACCACGGGTCGTCGCCGACGAGCTCGGTGCGGTTGCGGGTCGCGGAGTAGACGAGCGCGGTGCCGATCCCGGAGAGCGCGATCGCCGCGAACAGCATCGGCCAGTCGAGCCGGCGCAGTATCGAGTCGCGGGCGAGCAGCCGCGACATGCCGGAACGCTCCGGGCCGTACCCGGAGACGGAGAAGCCGCCGGCGGTCATCAGTCACGCCTCCAGTTCTCGGCCGGGGCCCCGGCCAGCTGCTGCTGCTCGGCCGGCGGCTTGGGCGCCCGGGGCTTGTACGGCTTGATCTCCGGGGAGTCGATGGAGCCGTCGGTCTCGATCTTCGGCAGCTTCTTCTGCGGTTCGGGCAGGAGTGCCTTCTTGATGTCCTGCTTGCCGTCGTCGTCCAGGCCGTAGATCGCGTTGTAGATCTGGCGGACGGCGGGTCCCGACGCACCGGAACCCGTACCGCCCTGGGAGATCGTCATCACGATCGTGTAGTCCTTGGTGTACGTCGCGAACCACGAGGTGGTCTGCTTGCCGTAGACCTCCGCGGTACCGGTCTTGGCGTGCATCGGGATCTTCTTCTGCGGCCAGCCCTGGAACCGCCAGGCGGCCGTACCGCGCGTGGCGACGTCCGAGAGGGCACCGTCTATGTCCTTCTGCAGCTTGGCGTCCATCGGCAGCCTGCCGTGCGACTTGGGCGCGATCTCCTCGACCCGCTTGCCGTCGGCGCTGACGATCGCCTTGCCGACGGTGGGGTCGTGGAGGGTGCCGCCGTTGGCGATGGCGGAGTAGATCGTGGCCATCTGGATCGGCGTGACGAGGGTGTCGCCCTGGCCGATGGAGTAGTTGACGGAGTCGCCCGCGCGCATCTTCATGCCTTCGAGGCAGTTCTCGTAGGCGATGCGCTCGGCGTAGTCACCGCCGCTCTTCTTGCCCTGCTTGCACCAGGCGTCCTTGTTGGCCTTCCAGTAGTCCTTCTTCCACTGGCGGTCGGGGACGCGTCCGGAGACCTCGTTGGGCAGGTCGATGCCGGTCTCCTTGCCGAGGCCGAACTGGTGGGCGGTCCGGTAGAACCAGTCCTTGGGGTTCTTCACCGGCTTGTTGCCGCCGTCCTTGCGCCACTGGTCGTGCGACAGCTTGTAGAAGACGGTGTCGCAGGAGACTTCGAGGGCCTGGCCGAGCGAGATGGAGCCGTGGCCCTTGGACTCGTAGTTCTGGAAGGTCTGGCCGCCGATGGAGTACGAACTGGGGCAGGGGTAGCGGCCGTTGAAGTCGTAGCCCGCGTTGACCGCCGCGGTCGTCGGGATGACCTTGAAGATCGAGCCGGGGGCGGCCTGGCCCTGGATGGCGCGGTTCAGCAGCGGGTAGTTCGACTGCTTGCCGGTGAGCCTGGTGTAGTCCTTGCCGGAGATGCCGCCGACCCAGGCGTTCGGGTCGTACGTCGGGTTGGAGGCCATGGAGACGACGCGTCCCGTCTTGTTCTCCATGACGACGACGGCGCCCGCGTCAGCCTTGTAGTTCTCCCCGGTGTTCTTGTCGAACTCCTTGCGGGCCTTCTTCATCGCGTCGTTCAGCCAGTACTCGGAGACGGCCTGCACCCGCGCGTCGATGCTGGTGACGACGTTGGCGCCGGGCTTGGCCGCGTCCGCCTCGGCCTTGCCGATGACGCGGCCGAGGTTGTCCACCTCGTAGCGGGTGACACCGGCCTTGCCGCGCAGCTGCTTGTCGTACGTGCGCTCGAGGCCGGAGCGGCCCACCATGTCCGAGCGGAGGTAGGGCGAGGAGGTGTTCTCGGCCTTCTTGATCTCCTCGTCGGTGACGGGCGAGAGGTAGCCGAGGACCTGGGCGGTGTTGGACTTGCCGGGGGCGGCGTAGCGGCGCACGGCGGTGGGCTCGGCGGTGATGCCGGGGAAGTCCTCGGAGCGCTCGCGGATCTGCAGGGCCTGGCGGGGCGTGGCCTCGTCGGTGACCGGGATGGGCTGGTACGGCGAGCCGTTCCAGCAGGGCTGCGGCGTCTTGGCGTCGCAGAGGCGGACCTTGCCCTGGACTTCCTCGGGCTTCATGTCGAGGACGTCGGCGAGCTTGGCGAGGACCGCCTTGCCGTCGTCCTTCATCTTCATCAGGTCCGTGCGGGACGCGGAGACGACGAGGCGGGTCTCGTTGTCGGCGATCGGCACTCCGCGGGCGTCCAGGATGGAGCCGCGGGTGGCCGGCTGGACGACCTGCTGGACGTGGTTGCCCGAGGCTTCCTCGGCGTACTCGTCGCCGTTGCGGACCTGGAGGTACCAGAGGCGGCCGCCGAGGGTGAGCAGGAGGGAGACGACGAGGATCTGGATGACGATGAGACGGATCTGGACGCGTGGGGTCCGGCCCGTCTCGGGAATGTTGGTCACTTCTTCCCTCCCCTGGGTGCGTCAGCGAAGTGAGTCGCCGTCACAGGCGCTTGACCCCCTTGATGCGGCCGGCGCGGGCGACCCGGGCCTTGGCCGCCTTGGCCCGCAGGCCGCCGCCGCGCTGGTTGCCGATGCTCAGCCCGGTGCCGGAGGAGAGCCAGCCGGAGGAGACGTCGGCCGCCTTGTTGACGGGTGAGTTCTCCCCGAGCGGGTCGTTCTCGGCGCGCCGGGCGAGCGCGATGATCAGCGGCACGGTGAAGGGCGCGAGCACCAGGTCGTAGAGCGCGGCGGTGAACAGCAGGCCGACCAGGCCGACATGGCGGGCCGCGGTGTCCCCGACGAGGGAGCCGACGCCCGCGTACAGCAGGGTCGAGCCGATGGCGGCGCTGACGACCACGACGAGCGGTCCGGTGGCGGAGCGCAGGCGGCCGTTGTCGGGCTTGGCGAGGCCCGCGAGGTAGCCGACGACGCAGAGCACCAGCGCGTACCGTCCGGCGGCGTGGTCGGCGGGCGGCGCGAGGTCGGACAGGAGTCCGGCGCCGAAGCCGACGAGGGCGCCGCCGACGTGACCGTAGACGAGGGCGAGGCCGAGGACGGTGAGCAGCACCAGGTCCGGCACCGCGCCCGGCAGTTGGAGCCGGGCCAGGACGCTGACCTGGATGACCAGGGCGACGACGACGAGGGCGGTGGAGAGCAGGATTCGGTTGAAGCGCATGGGTCCGGTCTCCTACTGCTCGTTGCCGTCGTCGGCGCCGTCGGCCGGGGGCTGTCCCGAGGGGGTGGCCGTGACGGTCACCGTCGGGGTGGGCTTGGGCTTTGCGGGCTTCTTCGGCAGGACCGTGTCGCGCGGGTCCTCGCGGGGCGCCTCGACGACCACGCCGACGATGTCGAGCCTGGTGAACCCGGCGTACGGCTTCACGTAGACCCGGCGGGTGAGGTCACCGCCCGAGGGGTCGACGCGGACGACCTCGCCGACCGGGACGCCCGGTACGAACGGCTTGTCCTTGCGCGAGCCGAAGGTGACCAGGCGGTCGCCCTTCTTGACCTTGGCCTTGCCGTTGAGCAGCTGGACGGAGAGCGGACGGTCGCCCTGGCCGGTGGCGAAGCCGAGTTCGTCGGTCTTCTCCATGCGGGTGCCGACGGTGAAGTCGGGGTCGTTGGCGAGCAGGACGGTCGCGGTGCTCGGGCCGACCGTGGTGACGCGGCCGACCAGGCCTTCGCCGTTCAGGACGGTCATGTCGCGCTTGATCCCGTCGTTGGCGCCGGCGTCGATGGTGACGGTCCAGGAGAAGCCCTGGGCCGCTCCTATCCCGATGACCTCGGCGCCCTTGATGCCGTACTGCCCCGCGCCGGCCTTCTTCAGCATGCTGTCGAGCTGCTGCACACGGCTGCGGTTGCGGTCGTCGCTGCCGAGTTTCGCCTTCAGGGCGGCGTTCTGCCGCTCCAGTTCGGCGATGCGGCTGTGGCGTTCTCCGGAGTCGCGCACCGCGCCGATGGCGTTCCCGATCGGGTCGACGGCGGAGGACATCCCCTCCTCGACCGGACCGAACACCGTCGCGGCGGTCCTGCGGGCACCGTCGACCGGCGAGTCCTCACCACCGCGGATGTCCACCGTGATCAAAGCGAACGCGATGGCTACCAGCAGCACCAGAAGCAGCCGGCTCTCTCGTGTGTCCCTCACGTGCGGCGGCGTGCCTTCCTCAATCGGAATGGCGTGGAAGTTGCGCGTTCCACGCGGTTCGGGGGAATTTTCTGCGTTGCCTGGATTCTTCTGTCTTGCCTCTATATCAACGATCCGCCGCACGACGTGGCAAGCACGCGTACGGCGGATCCTCGCGCGTCAGATCATCTGCGCGGCTGGGCGTCGAGCACCTGCTGCAACGCCTCGAATTCCTCGACACACTTTCCGGAGCCGAGCGCCACGCTGTCGAGCGGGTCCTCGGCGATGTGGATCGGCATGCCGGTCTCCCGGCGCAGCCGCTCGTCGAGGCCGCGCAGCAGGGCGCCGCCGCCGGTGAGGACGATGCCGCGGTCCATCACGTCGCCGGAGAGCTCCGGCGGGCACTTGTCGAGAGTGGTCTTCACCGCGTCGACGATGGCGTTGACCGGCTCCTCGATGGCCTTGCGGACCTCGGCGGCGGAGATGACGACGGTCTTGGGCAGCCCGGAGACCAGGTCCCTGCCGCGGATCTCGGTGTGCTCGTCGGCGTCCATGTCGTACGCCGAACCGATGGTGATCTTGATCTGTTCGGCGGTGCGCTCGCCGAGGAGGAGGGAGTACTCCTTCTTGATGTGCTGGATGATCGCGTTGTCCAGCTCGTCGCCCGCGACGCGGATCGACTGTGCCGTGACGATTCCGCCGAGCGAGATGACGGCGACCTCGGTGGTGCCGCCGCCGATGTCGACCACCATGTTGCCGGTGGCCTCGTGGACCGGCAGACCGGAACCGATGGCCGCGGCCATGGGCTCCTCGATGATGTGCACCTGGCGCGCACCGGCCTGCGAGGAGGCCTCGATGACGGCGCGGCGCTCGACGCCGGTGATGCCCGAGGGCACACAGACGACGACGCGCGGACGGGCGAGGTAGCGCCGCTTGTGGATCTTCAGGATGAAGTAGCGGAGCATCCGCTCGGTGATCTCGAAGTCGGCGATGACGCCGTCCTTCAGCGGACGCACCGCGACGATGTTGCCGGGCGTGCGCCCGATCATCTTCTTCGCCTCGGCGCCCACCGCGAGGATGCCACCGGTGTTGGTGTTGATCGCGACGACGGACGGCTCGTTGAGTACGATCCCCCGACCCCTGACGTACACCAGCGTGTTGGCGGTCCCGAGGTCGACAGCCATGTCACGGCCGATGAACGACATGTTGTTCCCCATGAGGATGCGTCTGGCCTTCCCTAGTGGAGCGTTTGATGGCTTTTTAGGTAGGCGAGGTGGGTGCTGTGTGGCAGTGGAGGCTTCCATCGTAGTCTCGGCCGCGCGAAGACGGCGCGAGGGTCTTCGCCATTGTCAGCAGATGATGTGCCGCCTCGCCCTTGGAGACGTGCCATAGGGGGCATGCGTTCCCCCGATCGGGGTGCATATGCCAAGGGACGGCCGAATTCCTCCGGCCGTCCCGGCTCCGTTCCGGCTGGCCCGGCGCCGTGCTGACTTCACGTCAGGGGCGTCCGACTCAGGCGGCACCAGGGAAGAAGATCTTGAGCTCGCGCTCGGCGGACTCCTCGGAGTCCGAGGCGTGGATCAGGTTCTCCCGGACGATCGTGCCGAAGTCGCCGCGGATCGAACCGGGCGCCGCGGCGATCGGGTCGGTCGGCCCGGCGAGGGCGCGCACACCCTCGATGACCCGCTCGCCCTCGACGACGAGCGCGACGACCGGGCCCGACGACATGAAGGCGACCAGCGGCTCGTAGAAGGGCTTGCCCTTGTGCTCGCCGTAGTGCTGCTCCAGGGTCTCCTGGTCGAGCGAGCGCAGCTCCAGCGCGGAGATCGTCCAGCCCGCCTTGCGCTCGATGCGGCCGATGATCTCTCCGATCAGACCACGACGGACGGCGTCGGGCTTCAGCAGGACGAGGGTGCGCTGGCTCATGTGCGGCTCCAAAAGAGTTCTGTCAACGGGATTGGGCCGCACGATACCGGGGACGGCTACGCGGGGTTACCTCCGGCCTCCGGCTGCCCCTGCGCCTGCCCCTCGGTCATGGCCGCGAACCGGGCCTTCGCCTCGTCGACCTTGCGGCCGAAGTGGACCGACGCCCACCACAGGGCGGCGAACACCGCGCCGAGGAAGAACATCGTGGGCACCACGAAACCGCTCGCGATCAGCGCGATCTGCAGCGCCCAGCCGAGCTGCACCCCACCGGGCCGGGTGATCATTCCGCAGAGCAGCAGGGACACCGCCATCGCGATGCCGCAGACCGTCCAGACCGTGCCCATCGACAGGTCGTCGTCCTTCATGGCGACCAGACCCGCGAAGCCGATGACGAAGAACTCGCCGATCAGCGTCGAGGCGCAGAGCATACGCACAGGAATCAGCCTCTCCCCAGGAGCAGTCGGGCCTCGCCGACCGTGATGACGGAACCAGTGATGAGTACGCCGCCACCGGCGTACTCCCCCTCCTCCTCGGCGAGGGTGATCGCCGCCTCCAGGGCGTCGTCCAGACGCGGCTCGACCTGGACGCGGTCGTCGCCGAAGACCTCGACGGCGAGTCCGGCCAGCGTGTCCGCGTCCATCGCCCGGTGGCTGGAGTTCTGCGTGACGACGACCTCGGCGAAGATCGGCTCGAACGCTTCGAGGAGCCCCCTCATGTCCTTGTCGTCGCTCGCGCCGACCACGCCGATCAGCCGGCTGAAGTCGAAGGCCTCGCTGATCGCGGCGGCCGCGGCGCGGGCGCCCGCCGGGTTGTGCGCGGCGTCGAGGACGACGGTGGGCGAGCGGCGCACCACCTCCAGGCGGCCCGGCGATGACACCGAAGCGAAGGCCTTGCGGATCGTCTCGATGTCCAGCGCGCGCGTGTGCTGCGAGCCGATGCCGAAGAACGCCTCGACGGCGGCGAGCGCCACCGCGGCGTTGTGCGCCTGGTGCTCGCCGTGCAGCGGCAGGAAGATCTCCTCGTACTCACCGCCGAGGCCGCGGAGCGTCAGGAGCTGACCGCCGACCGCCACCTGGCGGGCGACGACGCCGAACTCCAGGCCCTCGCGGGCCACCGTCGCGTCGACCTCCACGGACTTCTTCAGGAGTACCTGTGCGGCGTCCACCTGCTGCTGGGCCATGATCACCGTCGCGCCCGGCTTGATGATGCCGGCCTTCTCCTTGGCGATCTCGCCGACCGTGGAACCGAGGCGGTCCGTGTGGTCCAGGTCGATGGGGGTGATGACGGCGACCGAGCCGTCGATCACGTTCGTCGCGTCCCAGCTGCCGCCCATGCCGACCTCGACGACGGCCACGTCCACGGGGGCGTCGGCGAAGGCCGCGTACGCCATGCCGGTGAGCACCTCGAAGAACGAGAGGCGGTACTCCTGCTGGGAGTCGACCATCTCCACGTACGGCTTGATGTCGTTGTACGACTCGATGAAGCGCTCGGCCTCGACGGGCGCGCCGTCCAGGCTGATGCGCTCGGTGATCGACTGGACGTGCGGCGAGGTGTAACGGCCGGTGCGCAGGTCGAAGGCGGAGAACAGCGCCTCGACCATGCGGGCCGTGGACGTCTTGCCGTTCGTGCCCGTGATGTGGATCGAGGGGTACGCGCGCTGCGGCTCGCCCAGGACGTCCATCAGCGCGGCGATGCGGCTGACGGAGGGCTCCAGCTTCGTCTCGCCCCAGCGGCCCGCGAGCTCCGCCTCCACCTCGCGCAGCGCCCTGTCCACCTCCGGGTCGGTGGGGCGGGCGGGGACATCGCCCTGGGGCGGGCCCGCCTGGGTGCGCAGGGTGCGGCTGCCCGCCTCGATCACGGCGAGGTCGGGATCGCGGTCCGTCTCGGCACCGACGATCTCCTCGAAGGCGTCGTCGGGCTCGGCGGGTCGGTCGTCGTCATGCGGGGGGAGGTCACTCACGCACGCCAGTCTACGGAGCGGCGCCGACACGTGCGGTCAGGACCTCCAGGTAGTTCGGCGCACAGACCGCACGCGGACCCTGCGCGGACCTCACGCGGACCCTACGCGGACCTCACGCGGACCCTACGCGGACCTCACGCGGCCCTCCAGGGCCTTCGTCGGGACTTTCGACCTGTCCGATTCGGGACCTTCGACCCTCCGTTCGGCGGCCCCACCGGGCAAACTTGGCGATCATGGACATAGGTATCGACCTCGGCACTGCGAACACCCTCCTCTACGTGCGCGGCAAGGGCATCGTGCTCAACGAGCCGTCCGTGGTCGCCGTGCGGGCGAGCCGTGGAGGCAAGAGCGGCGTGCTCGCCGTGGGGGCGGAGGCCAAGGAGACGATCGGGCGCACGCCCGGGTCCATCACCGCCATCCGGCCGCTGCGGGACGGTGTGATCAGCGACTACGAGGCCGCCGAGGAACTCATCCGGCACTTCGTGCGCAAGGCGGTACCCGGGCGCAGGCCCCGTACGCGCATGGTCGTCTGCGTGCCGAGCGGGGTCACGCCCGTCGAGCGGCGCGCGATCGTGCACGCGTCGCAGCGGGCCGGGGCGCGGGCCGTGCACCTGATCGAGGAGCCGATGGCGGCGGCCATCGGGGCGGGCCTTCCGGTCGCCGAGCCGCGCGGCTCGATGGTCGTCGACATCGGCGGCGGCACGACCGAGGTCGCGGTGATCTCCCTGGGCGGCATCGTCACGGCCCAGTCGCTGCGGGTGGGCGGCGACCGCCTCGACACGGCCATCACCGACTTCGTGCGCAAGGAGCACGCGCTGCTCATCGGCGAGCGCACCGCAGAGGACATCAAGGTCGCCATCGGGTCCGCGTGGCCGGTGCCGGGCGAGGACGCGCTGGAGATGCGGACGTTCACCGTGCGGGGACGGGAGAAGGTGGGCGGCCTGCCCAAGACCGTGGACCTGACGGCGCGTGAGGTGCGGGCCGCTCTGGACGAGCCGGTCGAGCAGATCATCGCGGCGGTCAAGGCGACGCTGGAGGAGTGCCCGCCGGAGCTCTCCGGCGACATCATGGAGCACGGCATCGTGCTGACGGGCGGCGGGGCGCTGCTGCCCGCGCTGGACCTGCGGATCGCCTCCGCCACGGGGATCCCGGTCTTCGTCGCGGACGACCCACTGGACAGTGTGGCGCTGGGCTGCGGGAAGTGCGTGGAGGACTTCGACGGGCTCGAACGGGGCTTGACCGCGGCGTAGGCCTCCCGCGCGGGGGCGGCGGCCTGCGGCCCCCTCCCGGAGGCTGCTGTGGCTCGGCCGCGGGCCGGACATGGCTGGTCGCGCAGTTCCCCGCGCCCCTGGGTGGTCCTGCCCCTCCGCCCGCCGAAGGTGCCGCCAAAGGGGCGCGGGGAACTGCGCGCTCGGCCCCCGGCGGCCCGCAGGCGAAGAACGCGCTCAGCCCCAACAGCCCCGCACCCGGCACCCCGCACCGGGACCCGCACCCGGCCGACGGCCCCCTCACGCCTCGGCCAGCCGCCCCGCGGACAACGTGGCGCACACCTCGTACACCCGCCCCCGCGGCCCCGCCGCAAACGTTCCGCCCACCGCCCGGATCCGCTCCGCCATCCCCGTCGTCCCGGTGCCCGCGGAGACCGGCGCGGTCACGGGGGCCGCGGCGGGCAGCGGGTTGCTGACGGTGATCCGCAGGCGGTCGCCCGCCAGGTCCACGCGGACCGTCACCCTCTCGCCCGGCGCGTGCTTCGCCGCGTTCGTCAGGCACTCCTGGACCACCCGGTGGACCGCCGCCTGGCGGAGCGGGGAGAGGCGGTGGGCCGCGTCGTCGATCAGGAGGTCGACGGGGCTGCCCGCGCGGCCGCTGCGCTCGGCGAGTTCGGGGAGCGCGTCGATGCCGGGGGTCGGGGCGCCGTCCGTGCCGCGCTGCACGATGATCTCGTTCAGCATCCGGTGCGCGCTGCGCGCCGCCTCCGAGAGTTCCTCGAAGTCCTTCTCGAAGGGCCCGCCCGCGGCCCTGCGCCCCAACACCTGCGACCGCACGCTCAGCAGCGTCAGCTCGCGCCCCACGAAGTCGTGCACGTCCCGCGCGACGCGGGCCCGCTCCTGCTGGACGGCGTGCAGTGTGTCGGTCTCCGCGCGCTGCGCGGCGAGCGCGCGGACCAGGTCCTGTCGGTTCGCCGCGACGCCGACGCCCGCCGCGAGCACACCGATCGGGACGACGAGGCTCAGGAAGGCGCCGAGCGTGTCCCCCCGGTGGACCGGCCAGCCCGGCAGGTTGAACATCACGTACGCGAAGCCGACGTAGCCGATGACCCCGAGCGTGCCCGCGAGGCGGCCCCGGTAGCGCGCCAGGGAGTACAGCGCGAACTGGGCGAGGGTCAGCTCGTGCAGCCAGCTCAGCAGGAAGAGGGCGACCGCGTACGGCAACCAGGGCAGCCTGCGGCGCAGCAGGAGGAAGGACGCGCCGGCCGCGAGGACCAGGGCGGCGAGCGGTCCCGTGAGGGAGTTGTCCGCCTCGGCGAGGCCGGGGACGTCCAGGCTCATCAGGGCGAAGGCACTGGCCGCCGTGAGCACGTCCTGCGTGCGCGGTGACTGCGACCAGCGATCATCCAGGCGGCCCACCGCGGCCGCCGCCTGGCGAATCGCCTGGGCGGCGGGCAGGTTGCGCATGCCTTCCATCATCCAAGGTCTTTCGGCCCTTTCCACCGGACCTAGGTCCTCGATTTGGTGATGTGCCGCACTCCGCGCCCTTGTGGGCGAATCATCCGGTTGTGCACACAACGGGTGTACTTTCGGCGCGGCTGCGCCGTCTCGGTGCACTCCGGGGGTCAAATCGGACCATGTGGTATGCCCAGAACCCCTCCAGGCGGACCCATCAGCTCGCCGGCGACGCCGGGGTGCTCCTGTGGACCGCGCTGTGGGCCACCGTCGCCGTCATCGCGTACCGGCTGGCCTGTCTGCTCGCCCTCCCCCGCGCCATACAGGAGCACAGCGCGCCGCTGCCACTGGTCGGCGAGCGCGTCGACCTCGTGCTGTGGCGTCTCGCCGAGGCCGTCGACGCGATGGATCCGGTGATCGTCCGGATCGCCGTGGCCGTCGGTGCCCTCGCCCTCTTCGTCCTGCCCGTCGGCCTCATGCTCGCCGCCTGGCTGCCGCGCAGGCTGCGCTGGATCCGGCAGGCGGCCGCCGCCCGGGACCTCGCCGCCTCCGACGACGGCCGCGAGATCCTCGCCCTGCGCACCCTGCTCAGACCGCTGCACGAAGTGGCGATCATGGCGGCGAACATGGCGGGCGCGACGCCGGGCAGCCTCGCCGAGGGCTGGCGCAACGGCGATCCGCAGACCCTGGAGGCGCTGGCCGAGGCGGAACTCGAACGGCTCGGTCTGGACCTGCTGCCGCGCGTCCCTGAGGAGCACGGGCCCATCGGCCGGCAGGCCACCGGCCCGGTCGCCGAGTCGATCACCTAGGCGTACGCCCGGCCGTACATCTGGCCGTACGCCTGGCCATACGTCTGGCCGTACATCTGGCCGTACGCGCGAAGGCCCCGGGACCGATGTGGCGGTCCCGGGGCCTTCGACTGCGCGGGTGCTACGCGGCCGGCAGTGCCTCCAGCTGCGCCTGCAGGCGGGCGATGTCGGCCTCGGCCTTGGTGAGGCGGCCGCGGATCTTGTCCACGACCTGGTCGGGCGCCTTCGCCAGGAACGCTTCGTTGCCGAGCTTCGCCGTGGCCTGCGCCTTCTCCTTCTCGGCGGCGGCCAGGTCCTTGGCCAGGCGCTTGCGCTCGGCCTCGACGTCGATCGTGCCGGACAGGTCGAGCGCGACGGTGGCGCCCGAGACCGGCAGCGTCGCCGTCGCCGTGAAGGCGTCGCCCTCGGGCTGGAGGCGCAGCAGCTGGCGGATGGCCGCCTCGTGCGGGGCCAGCGCGGTGCCGTCCAGGGTCAGGCGGGCCGGGACCTTCTGGCCCGGCTGGAGGCCCTGGTCGGCGCGGAAGCGGCGGACCTCCGTGATGACCTGCTGGAGGGTCTCGATCTCGCGCTCGGCCGCCGCGTCGCGGAAGCCGCTGTCCGACGGCCAGTCGGCGATGACGAGCGACTCGCCGCCGGTCAGTGCCGTCCAGAGCGTCTCCGTCACGAACGGCACGATCGGGTGGAGCAGGCGCAGGGTGACGTCCAGGACCTCGCCGAGGACGCGGGCCGAGACCTTCGCGCCCTCGCCGCCCGCCATGAACGTCGTCTTGGACAGCTCGACGTACCAGTCGAAGACCTCGTCCCACGCGAAGTGGAAGAGGGCGTCGGAGAGCTTGGCGAACTGGTAGTCGTCGTAGAGCGCGTCGACTTCGGCGACCGTCGCGTTGAGGCGGGAGAGGACCCAGCGGTCGGTGGCGGACAGCTGCTCGGCCGGAGGCAGGTCGCCCTCGATCGTCGCGCCGTTCATCATCGCGAAGCGCGTGGCGTTCCAGATCTTGTTGGCGAAGTTGCGCGAGCCCTGGACCCAGTCCTCGCCGATCGGCACGTCCGTGCCGGGGTTGGCGCCGCGGGCGAGCGTGAAGCGCAGGGCGTCCGAGCCGTACTTGTCCATCCAGTCCAGCGGGTTGACCGCGTTGCCGAAGGACTTCGACATCTTCTTGCCGAACTGGTCGCGGACCATGCCGTGCAGCACGATCGTGTGGAACGGCGGGGTGCCGTCCATCGCGTACAGGCCGAACATCATCATCCGGGCGACCCAGAAGAAGAGGATGTCGTAGCCGGTGACCAGGACGGAGTTCGGGTAGAACTTCGCGAGGCTGTCGGTCTGCTCGGGCCAGCCGAGCGTGGAGAACGGCCACAGGCCCGAGGAGAACCACGTGTCGAGCACGTCGTTGTCCTGGCGCCAGCCCTCGCCGGTGGGCGCCTCGTCGTCGGGGCCGACGCAGACGACCTCGCCGTTCGGGCCGTACCAGACGGGGATGCGGTGGCCCCACCAGAGCTGGCGCGAGATGCACCAGTCGTGGAGGTTGTCGACCCAGTCGAAGTACCGCTTCTCCATCTCCTGCGGGTGGATCTCGACCTTGCCGTCGCGGACCGCGTCACCGGCGGCCTTGGCGAGCGGGCCGACCTTGACCCACCACTGCATCGACAGGCGCGGCTCGATGGTGGTCTTGCAACGCGAGCAGTGGCCCACGGAGTGGGTGTACGGGCGCTTCTCGGCGACGATGCGGCCCTCGGCGCGCAGCGCGCCGACGATGGCGGAGCGGGCCTCCAGGCGGTCCAGGCCCTGGAAGGGGCCCGGCACGGTGATGACCGCGTGCTCGTCCATGACCGCGATGTTCGGCAGGGAGTGGCGCTGCCCGATCTCGAAGTCGTTCGGGTCGTGCGCCGGGGTCACCTTGACGGCGCCGGTGCCGAACTCGGGGTCGACGTGCTCGTCGGCGACGACCGGGATGGTGCGGTCGGTCAGCGGCAGCTTGATCTGCTTGCCGACGAGGTGCTTGTACCGCTCGTCGTCGGGGTGGACGGCGACGGCGGTGTCACCGAGCATCGTCTCGGCGCGGGTGGTGGCGACGACGAGCGTCTCGTCCCCCTCGCCGTACTTGATCGAGACGAGCTCGCCGTCGTCGTCCTGGTACTCGACCTCGATGTCGGAGATCGCCGTCAGACAGCGCGGGCACCAGTTGATGATGCGCTCGGCGCGGTAGATCAGCTCGTCGTCGTAGAGCTTCTTGAAGATGGTCTGGACGGCCTGCGAGAGGCCCTCGTCCATCGTGAACCGCTCACGCGACCAGTCCACGCCGTCACCGAGACGGCGCATCTGCCCGGAGATCTGACCGCCGGACTCCCCCTTCCACTTCCAGACGCGCTCGATGAACGCCTCGCGCCCGAGGTCGTGGCGGGACTTGCCCTCCTTGGCGAGCTCGCGCTCCACGACGTTCTGGGTGGCGATGCCCGCGTGGTCCATGCCGGGCTGCCAGAGCGTCTCGTGGCCCTGCATGCGCTTGCGGCGGGTGAGGGCGTCGATCAGCGTGTGCTCGAAGGCGTGGCCCAGGTGGAGCGCGCCCGTCACGTTCGGCGGCGGGATGACGACGGTGTACGGGGGCTTCTCGCTCTTCTCGTCGGCGGAGAAGTAACCGCGTTCTACCCAGCGCTCGTACAGCGGCCCCTCTACCTCGGCCGGCGCGTACTGGGTCGGCAGTTCGGGAGTGGTCGCTGGGGGCTGCTGCTGAGCGTTCTCGGTCACGCGGTCAGTTTAGAGGGGTCGCGCGGCGGTCCCGAAACCGGAATCTTCGGTAACGGTTGGCCGTGGGGCCCCCACGGAACCCCGGCTTCGTTCAGGATGTCCGGGACACGTCAGCATTCTCGGGGGGACCCACACCATGAGCAACAACCAGCCGGACCCGTACGGGCAGCAGCCGGGGCAGCCGGGGCCGTACGGGCAGCAGCCCCAGCAGGGTTACGGTCAGCCGCCGCAGCAGCCGCAGCAGCCACAGCCCGGCTACGGCTACCCTCAGCAGCCGCCCCAGGCCCCGTACGGGCAGGTCCCGCCGCCCCCGCCGCCCGGTGGCGGCAAGAAGAAGACCGGCCTCGTCATCGCCGCCGTCGCCGTGGTCGCGGCCATCGGCGTCGGCGCGTACTTCGTCTTCGGCGGGGGCGACTCGGCCTCGGTCGAGGACGACGGCGCGCACAAGCTGGTGCCGCCGGCCTCCGTGGGCGAGTACAAGAAGGGCGGGGACGACGGTCCCGACGACGGTCCGCTCGGCTCCGGCGACAAGAAGAACGCCGAAGCCGTCGGCATCAAGAACCCCGAGAACGTGGCGGCCTCGTACCGCTCCGGATCGGCCATGAAGGGGAAGCAGATGAGCTTCCAGGGCATGTACGGCGAGATCGACGACCCGGAGAAGGCTGTCGACAACGGCTTCGCCAAGGCCGACGAGAACACCGAGAAGGAGTCGGACAAGTCCACCGACGCCGGTGACAAGGTCGAACTCGTCGGCAGCCCCGAGAGCGTCGACCCCGACGGCCTCGACAACGCCGTCATGAAGTGCCAGACCGCAAGCATCAAGGACGACGGCGACGAGACGAAGCTGCCGATCTGCATCTGGGCCGACCACAGTACGTACGGCATCGTGTTCGGCGTGGACGTGGCGGCGATGGCGAAGGGCGGCGGTGGCGGTCTGGCCGCGGACGAGGTCGCCGGGTTCGCCGCCGACCTGCGCAAGGCGGCCCGCGTCAAGGCGTAGCGGAGCACAGGTGGACGAAAGCCCCGGGGCGGTGCGCCGTCCCGGGGCCATGACGTCCGCCGTACGCACGCCCGCCCGTACGTCCGGCCCCTGGAACAGCCGTTCAACAACCTCGCATCGATCCGGCCCTGGGGCCCAACCCCGTGCGCCCGTCCGACAGGATGTTCGCAACATATAAGCATCGGGAGGGAACCCCAGTAATGAGCTACAACCAGCCGGGCCCGTACGGCGGGCAGCAGCCCCAGCAGCCCGGGCCGTATGGCCAGCAGCCGCAGCAGCCGGGCCCCTACGGCCAGCAGCCGCAGGCGCCCCAGCCCGGCTACGGCTACCCCCCGCAAGCCCCGCAGCAGGCGCCCCAGCAGGGTGGCTACAGCCAGCCCCAGCAGCCGGGCCCCTACGGGCAGCAGCCCCACTACGGCCAGATGCCCCCGCAGGCCCCTTACGGGCAGGTCCCGCCCCCGCCGCCCGGCGGCGGCAAGAAGAAGACCGGCCTCATCATCGCCGCCGTCGCCGTGGTCGCCGCCGCGGCTGTCGGCGGCTACCTCGTCTTCGCGGGCAGCGACGACGACAAGGGCGGCGGCAAGAACGGCGGCTCATCGAACGTCGCGGGGGGCGGTGGCGAGGACGGCGGCATCAAGGACGACGGGCCGCACACGCTGACCACGCCGTCGACCGTCCTGACGGAGTACAAGAAGAACGAGGAGCAGTCCGACGGCCTCAACAGCATCGACCTGGACAAGGCCGAGGCCGCCGGGGTGAAGAACCCCAAGGACGTGCACGCCGGGTACCAGTCGGGCAGCAAGGACAACCCGATGGCGCAGAAGATACTGAGCTTCGGCGGCGTGTACGGGGACATTGCGGACCCAGAGGGCGTCGTCGACCACATGTTCACGAACGCCAAGGAGAAGAACGAGACGTCCGGCAGCGACACCGGCCGGAAGGTCACGCTGGTCGGCGAGCCCAAGGAGTACAAGCCCGCCGAGCTCAACGGCGCCGTCCTGAAGTGCCAGGAGATGAAGGTCGCCATGGGCGGCGGAGCGGGCGCCTCCGGCTCCACTGCCGGTACCTCCGGCTCCTCGGCCGGCGCCTCGGGACCGGGCGAGATGTCCGCCGCCACCTGCATCTGGGGCGACCACAGCACCATCGGCTACGTCGTCACCACGGACGTCGCGAGCGCGCTCTCGGGTACGTCGGTCGACCTCGACGAGGCCGCGACCACCACGGCCAAGTTCCGCGCGGAGGTCCGCGTCAAGAGCTGACGCCCTGCCGGGCCCGCCGCGGCCCGTCGTTCCCGGCATGACGGGGCCCGGTCATCAGGCCGGGCCCCGCTGCGTCAGGATGTCAGGAACACATAAACGTTCCGAAGGGGGACCCCACCCATGAGCTTCAACCAGCCGGGCCCGTACGGACAGCAACCCCCGCAGCCCGGCCCGTACGGTCAGCAGCCGCCACAGCCCGGCCCGTACGGTCAGCCGCCGCAGGGCGTCCCGCCGCAGCAGCCCGGCCCTTACGGGCAGCCCCCACAAGCCCCGCAGCCCGGCTACAGCTACCCCCAGCAGGCTCCCCCGTCGCAGCCCGGTTACGGCTACCCGCAGCAGGCGCCCCAGCAGGGCGGCTACAGCCAGCCCCAGCAGCCGGGCCCCTACGGGCAGCAGCCCCAGGCCCCCTACGGCCAGATGCCCCCGCAGGCCCCTTACGGGCAGGTCCCGCCCCCGCCGCCCGGCGGCGGCAAGAAGAAGACCGGCCTCATCATCGCCGCCGTCGCCGTAGTCGCCGCCGCGGCTGTCGGCGGCTACCTCGTCCTCGCGGGCAGCGACGACGACAAGGGCGGCGGCAAGAACGGCAGTACATCGAACGTCGCGGACGGCGGCGGCATCAAGGACGACGGACCCCACACCCTGACCACGCCCGCCACGATCCTCGGCGAGTACGAGAAGAGTGACGACGACAGCGGCGGCTTCAACTCCAGCGACCTGACGGCCGCCGAGAAGGCGGGCGTGCAGGACCCCCAGGACGTCGACGCCTCCTACCAGGCGGGCGACGACAGCAATCCCCTGGGCCAGAAGGCCATCCAGTTCATGGGCGTCTACGGCGACATCGACGACCCCGCGAAGGTCGTCGACGCCATGTTCGCCAAGCTGGAGAAGGACTCGCAGGGCAAGGACTCGGAGACCGGCGAACTGGTCGGCAGCCCCAAGGACTTCGGCACGAGCGCCGCGGCCCTCAAGTGCCAGGAGTCGGTGATCGAGAACGACAGCGCGGGCAGCAGCTCGTCGGCCCCCAAGGAGATCCACATGCCGGTCTGCATCTGGAGCGACCACAGCACGCTCGGCGTCGTGGTCCCCGTCGAGGTCGCGAACGCCATGGCGGGCAAGGTCTCGCTCAGCAACGCCTCGGCCACCACGCTCAAGGTCCGCAAGGCGGTCCGCGTGAAGGTCTGACACACCGAAAGGGGACGCCCCGCGATCACTCGCGGGGCGTCCCCTTCGGCGTACTGCCGACCTGCTTCGCCGTTACGCGGACTTCTGCTCCCCGGCACCCGGACCCCGCGCCTCGCGCGGCACCAGCGTCGGGTTGACGTTCGAACGGACGACGTCCGCCGTGATGACGACGCGGGCCACGTCCTTGCGGGACGGCACCTCGTACATCACCGACTGGAGGACTTCCTCCATGATGGCGCGCAGGCCGCGCGCGCCGGTCTGGCGGAGGATCGCCTGGTCCGCGATGGCCTCCAGGGCCTCGCGCTCGAAGTCCAGCTCCACGCCGTCGAGTTCGAACAGGCGCTGGTACTGCTTCACGAGCGCGTTGCGCGGCTCGATCAGGATCTGGAGCAGGGCCTCGCGGTCGAGGTTGTGGACCGAGGTGATCACGGGGAGGCGGCCGATGAACTCGGGGATCATCCCGAACTTCACCAGGTCCTCCGGCATGATGTCCTCGAACTGGTCCTTCTCCTCCAGCTCGCGCTTCGAGCGGATGGTGGCGCCGAAGCCGATGCCCTTCGCGCCCGCCCGCGACTCGATGATCTTCTCGAGGCCGGCGAAGGCGCCGCCCACGATGAAGAGCACGTTCGTCGTGTCGATCTGGATGAACTCCTGGTGCGGGTGCTTGCGGCCGCCCTGCGGCGGTACGGAGGCCGTGGTGCCCTCCAGGATCTTCAGGAGCGCCTGCTGGACGCCCTCGCCACTCACATCGCGGGTGATCGAGGGGTTCTCGCTCTTGCGGGCCACCTTGTCGATCTCGTCGATGTAGATGATCCCGGTCTCGGCCTTCTTGACGTCGTAGTCGGCCGCCTGGATCAGCTTGAGCAGGATGTTCTCGACGTCCTCGCCGACATAGCCGGCCTCCGTCAGCGCCGTCGCGTCCGCGATGGCGAACGGGACGTTCAGCATGCGGGCGAGCGTCTGTGCCAGGAGCGTCTTGCCGGATCCTGTCGGGCCGAGCAGCAGGATGTTGGACTTCGCGAGTTCGATCGCGTCGTCACGGCCCTGCGCGCCGCCGTTCTCTCCGGCCTGGACCCGCTTGTAGTGGTTGTACACCGCTACCGAGAGGGCCTTCTTCGCGGGCTCCTGGCCCACGACGTAGCCCTCAAGGAATTCGTAGATCTCGCGAGGCTTGGGAAGTTCCTCCCAGCGCACCTCGCTCGTCTCCGCGAGCTCTTCCTCGATGATCTCGTTACAGAGGTCGATGCACTCGTCGCAGATGTACACACCGGGGCCTGCGATGAGCTTCTTGACCTGCTTCTGACTCTTTCCGCAGAACGAGCACTTGAGCAGATCGCCGCCGTCACCGATGCGTGCCACGAGGTGCTTCCCCTTCGCCTGGGAGACGCCACGTTCAGCGGCTCCTGGTGCCTCATATCCGACGGTACCCTGCCGGGCCCCCCGTTCGGGCCCCCCTTGGCACGGTTCACTTCGACGCGAGTCGTACGCGAACCATGCCAAGGAGCGGCAGATGCTACAGCTCTGCGTCAGGCAACCGCGGAATTGTTCATCTTCCGGGTGGAGATGATCTGGTCGACCAAGCCGTAGGAGAGCGCGTCCTCGGCCGTGAGGATCTTGTCGCGCTCGATGTCGTCGCGGATCTTCTCGATCGGCGTCGTGGAGTGCTTGGCCAGCATCTCCTCCAGCTGCGCACGCATCCGGAGGATTTCGTTGGCGGCGATCTCCAGGTCGGAGACCTGACCGCGGCCGGTCTCGCTGTAGGGCTGGTGGATCAGCACGCGCGCGTTCGGCAGGGCCATGCGCTTGCCCGGCGTACCGGCCGCGAGGAGCACGGCGGCGGCGGAGGCGGCCTGGCCCATGCAGACGGTCTGCACGTCGGGCTTCACGAACTGCATCGTGTCGTAGATGGCCGTGAGGGCCGTGAACGAGCCGCCCGGGCTGTTGATGTAGATCGAGATGTCGCGGTCCGGGTCCATCGACTCCAGGCACAGGAGCTGCGCCATGACGTCGTTGGCGGAGGCGTCGTCGATCTGCACGCCGAGGAAGATCACGCGCTCCTCGAAGAGCTTCGCGTACGGGTCGTACTCGCGCACGCCCTGCGAGGTGCGCTCGACGAAGCGCGGGATGACGTAACGGGACTCGGCGCTGGCGCCGGTGAACTCGGCCTGGCCGCTCTCGGCCTGCGCGCGCCCGAGGAGGCCGCTGCCGGGGAAGTTGTTCATCTCTGGTTTCTCCTGAGAGGGGAGGGGCTTGGGTACTGGCTTCGGGGCGCTGAGCACGGGGCTCAGGCTCCGGTGCCGCCCCCGCCCGGCATACCGGCGGCGCTGGACATGATGTCGTCGATGAGGCCGTACTCCTTGGCCTCCTGCGGGTCGAACCAGCGGTCGCGGTCCGAGTCGCGCGTGACCTGCTCGACGGTCTGACCGGTGTGGTGCGCCGTGAGCTCGGCCATCTTCTTCTTGGTGAGAAGGAGGCGCTCGGCGTGGATCTTGATGTCCGACGCGGAGCCCGCGAGGCCCGCGGACGGCTGGTGGATCAGGATCTCGGCGTTCGGCAGGGCGAAGCGCTTGCCCGGCGTACCGGCGCTGAGCAGGAACTGGCCCATCGACGCCGCCATGCCCATCGCGATCGTCACCACGTCGTTCTTGATGTACTGCATGGTGTCGTAGATCGCCATGCCGGCCGTGATCGAGCCGCCCGGGCTGTTGATGTAGAGGTAGATGTCCTTGTCCGGGTCGGAGGCAAGGAGCAGCAACTGTGCGGTGATCTTGTTGGCAATATCGTCGTCGACCGGCTGGCCGAGGAAGATGATCCGCTCACCGAGCAGCCGGTTGTAGACCTGGTCGCCGAGGCCACCACCGATGGAGGGGTCGCCGGCGGCGGAGGGCATCAGATTCGTCACGTATCCACCTGCTCGTCTTGCGACGGCGCCGGGCCGTCTCACGTCTTTTTGGGACCTGGGACCCCGCGTGCTCGCCGCTCCGGGGCGGCTTCGGGGACTCCCCTGCCCTCGTATTCATGGACCCTAACGCGCGGGGTCCCTCCGGGAATCCCGGAGAACCAACTGTTCGCTGTGAGCGCAGGTTCTGGCGGGGGCGCCTTGACCAGTGCCGGTCGTGCCCCGTAAGGGGCGCGGGGAACTGCGCGAGCAACCCCCACGAGCCGCACCCGCCATGGGGCTCGCCGCGGCAGACGCGCCTGCGGCCCCGTAGGGGCTGATCGCGCGGTTCCCCGCGCCCCCAAAGACACCGGGCCCCCGGGACCGAGAAGTCCTGGGGGCCCGGTGTGCGAGCGTCAGAGCGAGGCTCAGGCCTCGGTCTTCTCCTCGGAGGCGTCGGAGGTCGCCTCGGTCTGCTCACCCTCGGCGGCAGCCGTCTCGTCCTCGTCGTCCAGGTCGACGACCTCGCCGTTCGTGTCCTTGACCGACGCCGCCTCGACGACGACCGCGAGGGCCTTGCCGCGGGCGACCTCGCCGACCAGCATCGGGACCTGGCCGCCCTCGACGACGGCCTGGGCGAACTGGTCGGGGGACATGCCGGAGGACTGCGCGCGACGCATGAGGTGCTCGGTGAGCTCCTCCTGGTTCACGTTCAGCTTCTCCTTGTTGACGAGCTCGTCGAGGACGAACTGCGTCTTGATGCCCTTCTCGGCCTGGTCCTTGGTCTCGGCGTCGAACTCTTCCTCGGTCTTGCCCTGGATCTCCAGGTACTTCGCGAGGTCGAGGCCCATCTGGCCGAGCTGGTGGTTCACCAGGTTGTGCTTGCGGGTCTGGATCTCGTCCGCGAGGAGCTTCTCGGGGACGGGGACCTCGACCAGCTCGAGCAGCTTCTCCAGGACGCGCTCCTGGGCCTGCGTGGCCTGGTCGTACTGCTTCATGTTCTCGAGGCGCTTGCGGCTGTCGGCCTTCAGCTCGTCGAGGGTGTCGAACTCGGAGGCGAGCTGCGCGAAGTCGTCGTCCAGCTCCGGCAGTTCGCGCTTGGCGACCTGGGTGACCTTGACGGTGACCTCGGACTCCTTGCCGGCCGCGGAGCCGCCCTTGAGCTCGGAGGTGAAGGTGGCCTCGCCACCGGCCTCCAGGCCCTTCACGGCGTCGTCGATGCCCTCGAGGAGCTCGCCGGAGCCGATCGTGTAGGAGACGCCGGACGCGACGCCGTCCTCCAGGACCTCGCCCTCGACCTTGGCCTCCAGGTCGATCGTCACGACGTCGCCGTCCTCGGCGGCACGCTCGACCGGGGACGTGGAGGCGAAGCGCTCGCGCAGCTCCTCGACGGCCTTGTCGACGTCCTCGTCGCTGACCTCGACCGCGTCGACCTCGACCTCGATGCCGGAGTAGTCCGGGATCTCGATCGCGGGACGGATGTCGACCTCAGCGGTGAAGTTGAGGGTCTCGTTGTCCTTCAGCTCGGTGATGTCCACCTCGGGCTGGCCCAGGACGTTGAGCTCGGCCTCGTTCACGGCCTCGGTGTAGAACTTCGGGAGCGCGTCGTTGACGGCCTCTTCGAGGACGGCGCCGCGGCCGAACCGCTGGTCGATGACACGGGCCGGGATCTTGCCCTTGCGGAAGCCCTTCACCGTGACCTGCTGGTTGATCTTCTTGTAGGCCGCGTCGAGGCTGTCCTTGAGCTCCTCGAAGGGCACCTCAACAGTGAGCCGAACCCGGGTCGGGTTCAGGGTCTCCACGGCGCTCTTCACGGTTCGGTCTCCTTGGGGCTGACTTCTTGGGATTGAGCCCGGCTCAGAGACACACGGGCACACAGCTTGCATAGTAACGGCATGCAGGAGCCGAGCCACAATGCGATCTTGCAGGGCGTCCCACGGAGGGGGAGGTGGGGAGGAACAAGGTGGTCGGGGTGGCGGGATTTGAACCCACGGCCTTCCGCTCCCAAAGCGGACGCGCTACCAAGCTGCGCCACACCCCGTCGGTGCGACACGTAGGGTACATGCCCGCAGGCAGTGCGGCCCCCGGTTGAACGGGACCGGGTGAGGGGGGCGTGCGGCGAGGGCCCATGACCCGCTACGATGCCTGTCGTGCCGCGGCTTCCGCGTCGTGGCGCGAACTGTGCGGGCGTAGCTCAATGGTAGAGCCCTAGTCTTCCAAACTAGCTACGCGGGTTCGATTCCCGTCGCCCGCTCTCACGAGAAAACCCCAGGCCGGGAACGGTCTGGGGTTTTCTGCGTTCCGGGCGGCCCGCCGGGCCGCCCGCGCTCCGGCGCGCAGCACCGGAGGGCGCGGGTCCGTGAGGGGTCTTTGCGCCCCGCCCCATAACGGGTTGTAGGGGAGGCGCATAGCGCGCCCTCAGGGACGTATCGCGCCCCATACCGGCCCGCCGGTCCGCCGGAGTCCGGGCGCTCCGCGGCTGCCGCGCCGCTCAGCGGACCGGGAGCTTCGCCGTCACCGGCTGTTTCCGGCCTGTCACGCTCAATCGTGACAAATGAACCCTTGTGGGTCCGCGGATCACTCTCGGACGATCGGTCCCTCCCACCCGTACTTCCAGGAGGAATCCGATGACCGATCGCCTGTCTCTCGGACCGGATGCCGCACGGCAGCTGGCGACCGCCACCAAGACGGTTCCCCAGATGCGGGGCATCACGCCGCGGTACCTGCTGCGGGCCCTGCCCTGGGTCGACGTGGACTCCGGCGTCTACCGCGTCAACCGCCGCCGCACCTACGTGCTCGGCGACGACCGCATCACCACGTACGACGAGAACGGCACCACGCGCGTGGTGCCCGGCGACTTACGTGAGGTGCCCTACCTGCGCGAGGCCGACGACGCCACCGTGGCCGAGCTGGCCGACGCCTTCACCGAGGTGACGTTCGAGCCCGGTCAGGTGCTCGTCCAGGAGGGCGACCGGGCGGACCGGCTGTGGGTGCTCGTGCAGGGGCGGGCCGAGAAGCGGGTCACCGGGCGGTACGGCGAGGACGCGCTGCTCGACGTCGTCGGCGACGGACAGTTCTTCGACCTCTGCGCGTGGACCGGCGAGGAGCCGATGCCGTACCGCGTGCAGGCCCTCACCCGCGGCACCGCGCTCTGCGCCGACCGCGCGGCCCTCACGGCGATCGCCGAGCGGGACGGGGCGACGTGCACGGCGATCGCCGCCTACACCGCCGACGACGGGTCACTGCCGGGCGGCGAGGTGCCGGTGGACCTGGCCTCGGGGCACGTCGGCGAGCCCGACCTGCCGGGGACCTTCGTGGACTACGAGGACGCGCCCCGCGAGTACCACATGACGCTCGCCCAGACCGTGCTGCGCGTGCACACCCGCGTCGCCGACCTCTACAACGGCCCCATCGACCAGACCCGGGCCCAGGCCAACCTGACCATCGCGGCGCTGCGGGAGCGGCAGGAGGCCTCGCTCCTGAACCACCCGGAGTTCGGCCTCTTCAACAGCGTCAGCGCCGGGCAGCGCGTACAGGCCCGCACCGGCGCGCCCACCCCCGACGACCTGGACGAGCTGCTCGCGAAGGTGTGGAAGCAGCCCGGCTGCTTCGTCGCGCACCCCAGGGCGATAGCGGCCTTCGGGCGGGAATGTACGCGGCGGGGTGTGCCCCCGGTGACGGACAACCGGTTCGGCAGTCCGCTGCTGACCTGGCGCGGGGTGCCGCTGCTGCCGTCCGACAAGGTGCGGTTCAGCAACGGCGTGGGCGCCCACACGGGTACCACGGAGATCCTGCTGATGCGGATGGGCGAGGCCGAGCAGGGCGTGGTGGGGCTGCGGCCCACCGAGGTGCCCGACGAGGTCGAGCCCGGTCTGTCCATGCGGAACATGGGCGTCGACAACAAGGGCATCACCTCGCACCTCATGACGGCGTACTTCAACACGGCGGTGCTCGTGGAGGACGCCATCGCGGTCCTCCAGAACGTCGAGGTGGGCAACTACCATGACTATTCGTGACCTTGTGGGCACGGCCGCCTCACCCGCCGCCGCTCCTCAGGTGGCACAGCCCGCCGCCGCTCCGCAGCTCGCACAGCCCGCCGCCGCGCCACAGGTCGTGGAGCCCGCCGCGCCCGGCGCCTTCTCCGCCGAAGCGGTGCGGCAGGACTTCCCGATCCTGCACCGCACGGTGAACGGCCATCCGCTGGTGTGGCTCGACAACGCCGCCACCACCCAGAAGCCGCGCCAGGTCATCGAGGCCCTCACCGCGTACTACACCACCGCCAACTCCAACATCCACCGCGGCGCCCACACCATGGCGCGCGAGGCGACGGAGCTGTACGAGGGCGGGCGCGCGGCGGTGGCCTCGTTCCTGGGGGCCGAGTCGCCGGAGACCGTCGCGTTCACGCGCGGGACGACCGAGGCGATCAACCTGGTCGCGCAGACCTGGGGGCGGGCCAACCTCGGCCCCGGCGACGACATCCTCGTCCCCGTCCTCGAGCACCACTCGGACATCGTCCCCTGGCAGATGATCGCGAAGGAGACCCGGGCCAGGGTGGTCCCTGTCCCGCTGGACGCCGACGGGCAGATCGACCAGAACGCCTTCGCGGACCTGCTCTCCTACCGCACCCGGCTGGTCGCGGTCAGCCAGGCGTCGAACGTGCTCGGCACCGTGCCGCCGGTCAGGGAGATGGCCGCGCTCGCCCACCGCTACGACGCCAAGGTGCTCGTGGACGGCGCCCAGGCGGTCGCCCATATGCCCGTCGACGTACAGGATTTGGGAGCCGACTTCTACGCGTTCTCCGGGCACAAGCTGTTCGCGCCCACCGGTATCGGCGCCCTCTACGCGAAGCCGGAGGTCATGGCGGCGCTGAAGCCGTGGCAGGGCGGCGGCAACATGATCGAGTCCGTCTCCTTCGAGCGGACGGCGTTCGCTCCCCCGCCGCACCTCCTGGAGGCGGGCACCGGGCACATCTCCGGCGTGGTCGGCCTGCTGGCCGCGCTGGACTGGCTGTCCGGCTTCGACAGGGAGGCCATCGCCTCGTACGAGAACGCGCTGATGGCGTACGCGCAGCAGGCGATGGCCACGGTTCCGGGGCTGTCCGTGCTGGGCTCAGCGCCCGACCGGATCGCGGTGCTGACCTTCACGCTCGCGGGCCGGGATCCGGCCACGGTGGCCGACTGGCTGGACCGCGACGGGATCGCCGTCCGCGCGGGCCACCACTGCGCGCAGCCCGCGCTCGCGCACTACGGCCTGGAATCGGCGGCCAGGGCCTCGCTGTCGCTCTACAACACGTCACAGGACGTGGACCAACTGGTGGCGTCGCTCCGGGCGTTGCAGGGAGCGTCCCGAGCGGACGGCTCCGGCGGCGCCGGCCTCAGAAGCTGATCGAGTTGATGGTCTCCGCCAGTTGGTTCAGGAAGCGGTTTATGGAGGGCGCCATGCCGGTCGAGGCGAGGAAGAAGCCGAAGAGCACCGCGACGATCGCGGGGCCCGCCTTGAGCGATCCCCCGCGGATCAGCACCACAAGGATGATCGCCAACAGCAGTACCACTGACAGCGAAATGGCCACACTGATCACACCCTAGGTCGGTCACTCTCCCGGCCCGGGGGGTACGGCCCCGCACACCCCCGCCAGGGACCATCGTGCCACCAACGCGGCCCCCTTATGCGGGCGGTGACACATCGTCGGCCAACGCTTTGCGGGCCCGGCGGGCGGGGCCGCCCTAGGGGCGTATGAACGGCGCGTCCGCGCGCGGCAATTCGGCAGCGCGCGGGCAGCCGGAATTCGACGTGATCGTTGCCATCGCCACACACGGCGTTCGCAGGAAATTCGAATTGTCGCCAGACGCACACCGCCGACGCGTAACTCCGTCGAACTCTCCGGCCAACCGGACATTCCACCGGAGTCGCCCGCAGACGTTATGCACCATTTAAACCGGATGAGTTGTGACGTACAGGGCAGAACATCGCCGCATCTCTTTGTCGACTCGGGCGAATCCCGAGTGCTCCACAGCCCTTAAACGGGATTCCGCTCCGTCATTGACAGAGATTGCGATGCCGTTAGTGACGAGGGTTTTACGAAATCGCCGGGGCGCGGCTAGGGTGCCTCAGATGTTCCACACTGCCACCACCCCCGCAGGCGCAGTGCGGTCCCGGGTCGTCCCACCGAGCTCTTGGTGGGAGGGCCTGTGACCAACTCGGTGCACCCGCACGGACGCCACCGGGCGCCGCTCCCCCCGGCCCAGGTGCCGGCGGCCGGAGTCCCGACTCCCCGCGCCCACCATCCGATCCCGCAGGCCGCCACGACCCCCACCACGAGCGGCCACCGCACCACCCCGAGCGGATCGAAGCCCGCCAAGCAGCGCGACGCGTTCTTCGACAACGCCAAGTACCTGGCGATCGTCCTCGTGGCGATGGCCCACGCATGGGAACCCCTGACGGATCACAGCCGCGCCGCCGAGGCGCTGTACATGACCGTCTACACCTTCCACATGCCCGCGTTCATCCTGATCTCCGGCTACTTCTCGCGCAGCTTCGACATGCGGCCCGACCGCCTCAAGCGGCTCGTCACCGGCGTGGCCGTGCCGTACGTCATCTTCGAGGTCGCGTACTCCCTGTTCAAGCGCTGGGCGGACGACGACCCCGGCCAGCCGATCAGTCTGCTCGACCCCTGGTACCTCACCTGGTTCCTGGTGGCGCTCTTCGTGTGGCGGCTCACCGTGCCACTGTGGAAGATCGTGCGCTGGCCCGTGCCGCTCGCCCTGGCCATCGCCATGCTCGCCGTGATCTCACCCGACATCGGCGACGACCTCGACCTGCAGCGCGTACTGCAGTTCATGCCGTTCTTCGTACTCGGCCTCTTCATGAAGCCCGAGTACTTCCAGCTGGTGCGCCGCCGTGAGGTGCGGATCCTGTCGGTGCCGGTCTTCGCCGCCGCGCTCGTCCTCGCGTACTGGGCGGCGCCCCGGATGACCTCCGTGTGGTTCTACCGCCGGGACAGCGCCCAGGAGTTGGGCGTCCCGTGGTGGGTCGGCATCGTGATGACGCTGGCGCTCTTCGGTTGCTCGGTGGTGCTCACCGCGTGCTTCTTCGCGTGGGTGCCGCGCCGCAAGATGTGGTTCACGGTCCTCGGCGCCGGCACGCTGTACGGCTACCTGCTGCACGGCTTCCTCGCCAAGGGCTCCCGCTTCTGGGGCTGGTTCGACACCTACGACTGGCTGCACCGGCCGGCCGGCGAGATCTTCGTGACCGTGGTCGCCGCGACCGTGGTGACCCTCCTGTGCACGCCACCGGTACAGCGGATGTTCCGTTTCGCGATGGAGCCCAAGATGGAGTGGGCGTTCAAGCGGGACGCGGCGGCGCTGGCCAGGGAGCGGACCAGGGCCACGTAGCGCGACGCGCTGCAGCCGCAACAGGGCGCGCCTGACGGTGTACTTCTCCGTCAGGCGCGCCCTTGTCATTGCTCGGCTTCCTGGGGACCCCCAAGAGCTGCATCACCTGGCCCGCAACGCCGCCCTCGCCGGGATCGTCGCCGAGGCCAGGCCCAGGGTCAGGATCGCGGCCACGAACGAGCCGTAGACCAGCGGGGGGATGTACGGGGCCTGGCCGGTCAGGCCGTTCATCATCGGGACGAGGGTCGCCAGGGCGATGGCCGAGCCGATGACGATGCCCGCGCAGGCGACGAGCAGCGCCTCCCAGCGGATCATCCGCATGACCTGGCGGCGGGTGGAGCCGATCAGGCGGAGCGTGCCGAGTTCGCGGCGGCGGTCGAGGACCGTCATCACCAGGGTGTTGACGACGGCGACGGCCGCGAAGCCGCCGAGCACGGCCGCCATCGTGGTGTTGGCCCAGGCGTTGAGTTCGCGGTCCATGGACTGGGCGGTGGCGTAACCGTCGCGGTCCCGCAGGGTGCCGAGTCCCGCGAGGGCCTGCGCGGAGCCCCCCTTCGCCCAGATCTCCTGGGTGAAGGACGAGGTGACGTGCTGCTTCAGGTCGGCGGCGGCCATGGTCACCTGGGAGAGGCCAAGACCCCTGCCGTACGTCGCCACGACCTTCGGCGACGCCTTGGTGCCGTCGGGCAGGCGGACGTCGATGCGCTCGCCGGTCTTCACGTGCGCGGAGTCGGCGAGGCGGGTGTCGACGGCGACCTCGCCCCTGCCGAGCGCGAGGGCGCCCGTCTCGACCTTCAGGTCCTGGACCTCTGCGAGGTCGGCGGCGGAGCCGGTGACGCCCTGCGCCGACGCGGACTCCAGCCAGCGGTCGCCGCCCGAGCCCACCGGGACGAGGACGGACGTCTTGAGCAGGCCGACGGCCGCGGTGACGCCGTCGGCGTGGGCCGCCTTCGTCACCTCGCCCGGGGCGAGTCCCGCCTCGCGGCTGACGATGTGGTCCGCGGTGATGCCCGCGCGCTGCTGGTCGGCGGCGACGCGGTCCTCGCTGGTGTGCATGAAGACGAGGACGGAGGAGAAGGCCATGGCGAGCACGATGGGGGTGATGGCGGAGGCCAGCCGCCGGGCGTTCGTACGGGAGTTGGCGGCCGCGAGCGAGGCGGACGCGCCCGCGCCGCGCAGCGGGAGCCCGAACAGGGCGGCGCAGCCGCGGGCCACCAGCGGGCCGAGCAGGGCCACGGCGAGCATGAAGAGCATGATGACGCCGAGCGCCGCGTTCGCCGCGTCCTCGCCGGTGTTGTTCGCGGCGAACCCGGCGAAGACGACGCCGCCGACCGCCGCGGCGACGCCGAGCGGTGTACGGATCCAGCCGGGGCCCGCCCGCTCCACGGAGGCCTCGCTCAGTGCCTGGCCGGGCTTGATGCGGGAGGGGCGGCGGGCGGCGAGGTATCCGGCGCCGAGCGCCGTGAGGACGGCGACGCCGATGGCGGAGACGAGCGGGACGAAGGAGACCGACAGGTTCACGGCCTCGGGGATCGCGCCCTTCTCCTTGAGCCGGCCGAACCACCAGTTGGCCAGGGCGATCCCGGGGAGCACGCCGATCGCTCCCGCGAAGGGCGCGACGAGCAGGGTCTCGGTGGCGATGGTGCGGCGGATCTGGCGCGGGGTGGTGCCGATGGCGCGCAGGAGCGCGTACTCGCGGGCGCGCTGGCCGACGGAGAGGGCGACGGTGCCCGCGGCGGTGAACACGGCGGTCAGGGCGGCGATGCCGCCGAAGGAGCCGCCGAGGCCGGTCAGCATGTCCTTGGCGTAGGCGAGTTCGGAGCCTTCGGCGGCGCTGCGGTCGTCGCCGGTGTGGACGGTGGCCCTGTCGCCGAGCGCCTTTGCCACCTGCGCCTTCAGGGTGTCCGGCGAGACGCCCGCCTTGGGCAGGACGGCGATGGCGTCGATGCGGCCGGGGTGGCCGGAGAGGCGGACGGCCTCGGAGTCGGCGAACCAGGCGGTGGGCGGGGCGTCCGCGGTGCGCACGGTGCCGGAGACCCGGAAGTCGCGCGGCCCGTCCGCCGTGGTGAGCGTGGTGCGGTCGCCGACGGCGGCGCCGGGCGCGGCGAGGACGACCTCGCCGGGGTGCGGGGCGCGGCCCGCCGTCAGCTTCTCGCCGGTGAAGGCGGTGGCGCCCCAGCCGTGCGCGGTGACGCCCTTGTCGCCGGAGCGGACGGGGAAGGTGACGTCGGGGACGGCGGTACGTGCGCCGGGCACCGCACCGGCCTCGGCGACCAGGGAGCCGTCGATCCGCGCCCGGTCGGGCAGCGGTGTGTCCGTCTCGGACTTGCTGTCGCCGCTGCCGGTGACGAAGTGGGCGGACTGGTCGGCGGCGGCGACCACGGGGGCGCCCGCGTAGCGGGTGGGCGGCACGGAGGCGCGCACCCCCGTCTCCAGGAGGATGCCGCAGGCGGCCACGATCAGCGAGGCCATCATCAGGGCGACGAAGGTGCCCGCGAAGGCGGCGGGTTTGAAGCGGACGGCCGCGCGGGCGAGTCCGTTGGGCGCGTACGCCATTACGCGGCCACCCCCGCGTACGCCGGGACGGTCAGGGTCGTCATCCGGTCGGCGATCCGCGCGGCGGAGGCACGCTCCAGGTGGTCGACGATGGAGCCGTCGGCGAGGAAGAGGACGCGGTCGGCGTAGGCCGCGGCGGCCGGGTCGTGGGTGACCATGACGACGGTGGCGTTCATCCCGTCGACGGCCGAGCGGAGCAGGCCGAGGATCTCGGTGGCGGTGGTGGTGTCCAGGGCGCCGGTCGGTTCGTCGGCGAAGATCACGTCGGGTTCGGTGACCAGGGCGCGGGCGATGGCGACGCGCTGCTGCTGGCCGCCGGAGAGCTGTCCGGGGCGGCGGCGCCCCTTGTCGCCGAGGCCGACGCGGGCCAGCATCTCGGCGGCCTTGCGGCGGTCGGGGCGGTGGCCCGCGAGGCGCATCGGCAGGACGACGTTCTGCTCGACGGTCAGCGAAGGCAGCAGGTTGAAGGCCTGGAAGACGAAGCCGAGGCGGGTGCGGCGCAGGGCGGTGAGCTTGTTCTCGCTCATGCCGGTGATCTCGGTGCCGCCGAGGTGGACGGTGCCGGCGCTCGGCCGGTCCAGGCCCGCCGCGCACTGCAGGAAGGTGGACTTGCCGGATCCCGAGGGGCCCATGACGGCGGTGAAGCTGCCGCGGGGCAGGGCGAGGTCGATACCGGCGAGGGCGTGCACGGCACCCGGGCCGCGGCCGTACTGCCGGCGGACTCCGCGCAGTTCGACGGCCCAGTCACCGGGCCGGCCGCTCGGCATCGGAGGCATCGTGGCCGCCTTCGTGCCCTGTTCGGCCCGGTACTTCCGTCGCAGCCCCATGGCTGTGCCCGCCTTCCGTTCGTACGTCCTGATCGATGTCTCGAACGTACGGATCCGGGGGCCCTCGCGACCATGAGGACGGCTGGCGAACGCGGGGTGGGGAGAACCCCACCCCGGTCGTACGGAAAAGGGCCGCGTCGGTCGTTTGGTAACCTAAGTATTGACGCGTTCTTGACGATTCCTTTGCCAAGAGCGCCTATTTCGCCCTGCCGACTCGCACCGACCCCACAGGAGGAACGGGCCCATCGGACACGCAGACACCTTGATAGCCATGGGCGGCGCCTTCCTCGCCGCCGCCGTCCTCGCCCGCCTCGGCGGCCGCATCGGACTCCCCACCATCCCCCTCTTCATCCTGGCCGGGATCCTCCTCGGCCCCCACACCCCCGGCGTCGTCCTGGTCTCCGACCCGCACGACCTGGAGATGCTCTCGGCGCTCGGCCTGGTCCTGCTGCTCTTCTACCTGGGCCTCGAGTTCCACCTGGACGACCTCAAGACGGGCGGCCGCAGGATGGCGCTCGCCGGAGGCACCTACCTCGCCCTGAACGTCGGCGCAGGCCTTGGCTTCGGATTCGCGCTCGGCTGGGGCACCTCCGAAGCACTGGTCCTCGCCGGGGTGCTCGGCATCTCGTCCTCCGCGATCGTCACGAAGGTCCTGGTCGACACGGGCCGGCTCGGCAACCCCGAGACCAAGCCGATCCTCGGCATCATCGTCGTCGAGGACATCTTCCTCGCGCTCTACCTGGCGGCCCTGCAGCCCGTTCTGTCCGGCGCCGACAGCCTCGCGGCGGCCGTCATGGACGGCGGCAAGGCGTTCGGTTTCCTGCTGCTGCTCGCCCTCGTCGCCCGCTTCGGCACGAAGGTCGTCGGGCGGCTCATGGACACCCGGGACGACGAACTCCTCGTCATCTCCTTCCTCGGAGCGGCGGTCTTCGTCGCCGGGGTCTCGGAGTGGTTCGGCGTCGCCGACGCGATCGGCGCGTTCATGGTCGGCCTGATGGTCGGCAGCACGGCGTCCGGCGAGCGCGTCCGCAAGCTGGTGCATCCGCTGCGGGACGCCTTCGGGGCGATCTTCTTCTTCGCGTTCGGACTCTCCATCGACCCCGGTGACCTGCCGGTGGTGGTGTGGCCGGTACTCGCCGCGGTCGCGGTGACGCTGGCGATGAACGTCCTCGCCGGTCTTGGCGCGGCGCGCGTGTACGGCTTCGGTGCGGGCCCCGCGGCGAACATCTCCACCACGCTGCTCGCCCGCGGCGAGTTCGCCCTGATCCTCGCGACGATGGCGGCGGGCGCGGGCCTCGACGAGCGGCTCTCCCCCTTCATCGCGGGATACGTACTGCTCCTCGCGGTCCTCGGACCGCTGGCGGCGGGACGGTCGGAGTGGCTGGCGCGGGTCCTGCCGGGCGGCGGTGCTCATGCGGTGTCGGAGCCGGTGCCGTCGGGCCCCGGCTCCGCACAAGCCGGTCCGCTCACGCCTCCCGGCAGATCAACAGCAGCGCCCTGTCGTCGTTCACGTCCTTCGCGACCGCCTCGATGAGGTGCCAGGCCGCGCCGTGGAAGCCCCCGGCGACGTACCTGTCGGCCTCTCCGGTCAGCCGGTCCATGCCCTCGGCGATGTCGCGGTCGGAGGTCTCGACGAGGCCGTCCGTGAAGAGCATGAGGACGTCGCCGGGGCGCAGGACGCCCTTGACGGGGTCGAACTGCGCACCGTCGTACACCCCGAGGAGCGGGCCCTGGCCCGTCTTCTCCTCCCAGCAGCCGCTGCCCGCGCTGAGCTGGAGGCCCGGCGGGTGGCCGGCCGAGAAGAGTTCGTAGTCGCCGGTCTCCAGGTCGAGGACGAGGTGGATGGAGGTCGCGAAGCCCTCGTCCCAGTCCTGGCGGAGCAGATAGCCGTTGGCGGCGGGCAGGAAGGCGTGCGGGGGCAGGGAGCCGAGCAGGCCGCCGAACGCCCCCGAGAGCAGCAGCGCCCGCGACCCCGCGTCCATGCCCTTGCCCGAGACGTCGGTGAGCACGGCCTCCAGGGTGCGCCCGCCGTTCGTCCGGGCGGCGACCACGAAGTCACCGGAGAAGGACTGGCCGCCGGCCGGGCGCAGCGCCATCTCGCGGTGCCAGCCGCGCGGCAGCCTCGGCAACTTGCTCTGGACGCGGATGCGTTCGCGCAGGTCGAAGAGCATCGTGCCGCCGCCGCGCCAGGGCACGCCGACCCGGCTGCGGAACTGGGCGATGAGCAGGCCGAAGAAGCCGCAGGCGGCGACCACGAGGACGGTGCCCGGCGTGACCCGGGAGACGCCTTCCGGGTACGGGCCGAGCTGGACCGACTCCACGATGAGGGCCACCGCCGACGCCGCGTACAGGCCGAGGAGGCTGGCGGGGCGCAGGAGCAGGCCGCCCGCGACGATCGGCAGGACGAGCGCGGCCGGTGAGCACCAGACGTTGTTGACGATCGTGCAGACGGTGATGACAGGGACGGTCAGGAGGAGACCGGCGAGGGCGACCCAGTCGGAGCCGTCGCCGCGGAAGTAGTCGACCCCGGATTTGCGCAGCACGATACGGACCCGGTGCAGCCGCTTCTTCATCCGGGCCGTGAACGTATCGGCTTCCGCACGCCGCTCGCCCCGCTCGCGCCGTGCGCGCCCTTCTCTTCGTACCGCCATTGCTCGTGGACCTTATCCAGCGGGCCGCGCACTTCGCACGGGAGGTCCCACTTGTCCCCCGTCAGAGGCATCGCGGGGACGGCGGGCGACGGGCCGCGCGGAGCCCGGAAATCCTGTCGCGACCGGCGTATCGCCCTGGTAGTCATGGCATATGACAACAGACGTACGGGTCCTTGGCGAGGCCGACTGGGAGACGTGGTACGAGGCGCTGGAGCTCGCGTTCGGCGGTGTCGCCGAATCGCGCGAGGAGCAGGAACTGTGGCGCACGCTCGCCGAGTTCGACCGGTCGCTCGGTGTGTGGGACGGGGAGACGTGCGTGGGGACGGCGGGGGCGTTCTCCTTCCGTCTCGCGGTGCCGGGAGGCGCCCTGGTGGACGCGGCGGGCGTGACGATGGTCGGCGTCAGTGCCACGCACCGGCGGCGCGGGATCCTGACGTCGATGATGCGGCGGCAGCTGGACGACGTACGCGCGCGGGGCGAGTCGGTGGCCGTGCTCACCGCGTCGGAGCCGGCCATCTACGGCCGGTTCGGGTACGGCGCGGCCACCCGCCAGATGAAGGCCGACATCGACACGACCCGGGTCGGTCTGTCCCTCCCCGCGGGCGTGGACGACGTACATCTTCGGTACGCGAAGCCCGCCGACGTCCACGACGCGTGCGAGGCGCTCTACGCACGCCGGGTGACGGAGCGTCCGGGCATGCTGGCCCGGCAGCCGGGCTGGGAGCGCCTCGGGCTCCTCGACCCGCCGAGCGAGCGGGGCGGCGCCTCACCGCTGCAGTGCGTGGTCGCCGAACGGGCCGGTGAACTCGTCGGATACGCGCGGTTCGCCGTGAAGCCCGAGTGGGAGTGGAAGGGCCCCAAGGGCGTGGTCCAGCTGCGCGATCTCGAGGCCCTGGATCCGGCGGCCAACGCGGCGCTGTGGCGGTTCCTGTTCGGCATCGACCTGACGACGTCGGTCGTCGTCCGCAACCGTCCGGTGGACGACGCGCTGCTGTGGCTGGTCTCCGACATCCGCCGCTGCGACGTCACGGTGCGGGACTCGCTGCACGTGCGGCTCGTGGACGTGGGCGCGGCGCTGGAGGCCCGTACGTACCAGACGCCCCTGGACGTGGTGTTCGAGGTCGAGGACGCCTTCTGCCCCTGGAACGAGGGCCGTTGGCGGCTCACCGGCGACGCCAAGGGCGCCTCCTGCGAGCGCACCGAGGACGCGGCCGAGCTCGCCCTGTCCATACAGGAGTTGGGCGCCGCCTACCTCGGCGGTGTGCCCCTCACGTCGCTGGCGGCGGCGGGCCGGGTGCGGGAGCTGCGGCAGGGGGCGCTGACCGAGGCGTCGGTGGCCTTCGGCTCGGACGTGGCGCCTTGGCTGCCGCACGGGTTCTAGCCAGGGCCTGCGTGGCGGCTCTTGCTCATTGCACGGCCGGGCGCTGGCAGTTCGGGCACCAGAAGAGGTTGCGTGCCGCGAGGCCTGCGGTGCGGATCTCGCCGCCGCAGAGATGGCAGGGCTGGTTCGCCCTGCGGTAGACGTACACCTCGCCGCCGTGGTCGTCGACGCGCGGCGGGCGGCCCATCGCCTCGGGCGTGTGCTCGGGCTTGACGGTGTCGATGCGGTTGAGCCTGACGCCCTCGCGCATCAGCTCGACGAGGTCCGCCCAGATCGCGTTCCACTGCGCCTCGGTGATGTCCTTGCCCGGGGTATACGGGTCGATGCCGTGCCGGAAGAGGACCTCCGCGCGGTAGACGTTGCCGACGCCCGCGATGACCTTCTGGTCCATAAGGAGTGCGGCGATGGTGGTGCGGCTGCGGGAGACGCGGCGGTAGGCCTTCCCGGGGCCGTCGGCCGCCCGGAGCGGGTCGGGGCCGAGCCGGTCGTGTATCGCGCGCTTCTCGTCGTCCGTGATGAGGGCGCAGGTGGTGGGGCCGCGCAGGTCGGAGTGGTACGCGTCGTTCAGGAGGCGCAGGCGGACGGTGTCCGTGGGGGGCGGGGCGGGGGTCTCGCCGAGGGTGTACTTGCCGAAGAGGCCGAGGTGGATGTGGATCCAGCCGGTGTCGGCGAAGCCGAGGAAGAGGTGCTTGCCGTGGGCCTCCGCGGTGTCCATCACCTGGCCGGTGAGGAGGGCGGCGCTGTCGCTGAACTTGCCCTGCGGGCTGTGGACCGTCGCGGGGCGCCCGGCGAACCGTGCGAGGTGGTCCTGAGCGAGCCGGTGAATGGTGTGCCCCTCAGGCACGGTGTTCCTCCGGGAGTGCGGAGGGGCTGCGGAATCAGCCCCTCCGGCGTTTGGGGAGCGGGGTTCGGGGCGGAGCCCCGTGGCCTCGCTACGGCTGGGGGTGGTGAGCGGGGATCGCGGGCAGCTCGCCCGTCTCCTCGTACGCCGAGAGCATCTCGATGCGGCGGGTGTGACGCTCCTCACCCGAGTACGGCGTCGCGAGGAAGATCTCGACGAACTTGGTCGCCTCTTCCCGCGTGTGCATCCGGCCACCGATGGAGATCACGTTGGCGTCGTTGTGCTCGCGCCCGAGCGCCGCGGTCTGCTCGCTCCAGGCGAGAGCCGCCCGCACGCCCTTCACCTTGTTCGCGGCGATCTGCTCGCCGTTGCCGGAGCCGCCGATCACGATGCCGAGCGACTCGGGGTCCGCCGCCGTCTTCTCCGCGGCGCGGAGGCAGAACGGCGGGTAGTCGTCCTGGGCGTCATAGATGTGGGGCCCGCAGTCGACGGGCTCGTGGCCGTGGCTCTTGAGCCATTCGACCAAGTGGTTCTTGAGTTCGTAGCCGGCATGATCCGAGCCGAGGTACACGCGCATGGGTCCGAGTGTGGCACGCCGGGCGCCGGGTAGCCGCGACCGGGGCGGGTCCTTGATGTCCCAGGTCGGGACCTTGGTCCAGGCCTTTGGCCGGAATACAACGATACGGATTCAGGACTTCCGTCCCGTTCGCCCCTGAGTTTGAATGCGGGGGCTCGCGACCCGAGAACTTAAGGATTCGTTCATGACCTCGCAACCCTCCCTTGCGAAGGCAGACAGCACCCCCTCATCCCCTGGGGAACCGCGGTCTGGCGGCAGCGGTGACACCGGCGACGGCCTGAAAGCGGGTCTCAAGAACCGCCACCTCTCCATGATCGCCATCGGTGGCGTGATCGGTGCGGGCCTCTTCGTCGGTTCCAGTTCCGGCATCGCCGCCGCCGGGCCCGCCATCCTCATCTCGTACGCCCTCGTCGGCACGATGGTCGTCCTCGTGATGCGGATGCTCGGCGAGATGGCCGCCGCACGGCCCGCCTCCGGCTCCTTCTCCACCTACGCCGACCAGGCGCTCGGCCGCTGGGCCGGCTTCTCCATCGGCTGGCTGTACTGGTTCTTCTGGGTCGTCGTCCTCGCGGTGGAGGCCACCGCGGGCGCGGTGATCCTCAACGGCTGGGTGCCGGCCGTCCCGCAGTGGGGCTGGGCGCTCATCGTGATGGTCGTGCTCACCGCGACCAACCTCGTCTCGGTGGGCTCCTACGGCGAGTTCGAGTTCTGGTTCGCCGGCATCAAGGTCGTCGCCATCGGCGGCTTCGTGATCATCGGCCTGCTCGCCGTCTTCGGCGTGCTGCCCGGCTCCGACAACCCCGGCGACGGATTCGCGCACCTCACCGACGCGGGCGGCTTCATGCCCAAGGGCGCGGGCGCCATCCTCACCGGTGTGCTGATGGTCGTCTTCTCCTTCATGGGCAGCGAGATCGTCACACTGGCCGCCGGTGAGTCCGAGGACCCGCAGCGAGCGGTCACCAAGGCGACGAACAGCGTCATCTGGCGCATCGGCGTCTTCTACCTGGGCTCGATCTTCGTCGTGATCACGCTGCTCCCGTGGAACGCCAAGTCGATCACCGACGACGGTTCGTACGTCGCCGCGCTCAACTCGATCGGCATCCCGCACGCCGGCCAGGTCATGAACGTCATCGTCCTCACCGCCGTGCTCTCCTGCCTCAACTCCGGGCTCTACACGGCATCGCGCATGGCGTTCTCGCTCGGGCAGCGCGGTGACGCGCCCAAGGCGTTCGCGCGCACCAACTCCCGCGGCGTGCCGCAGGCCGCCATCCTCGGCTCCGTCGTCTTCGGTTTCGTCGCCGTCTGGTTCAACTACCAGTGGAAGGACACCGTCTTCGACTTCCTGCTCAACTCCTCGGGCGCGGTGGCCCTCTTCGTCTGGCTGATGATCAGCTTCACTCAGCTGCGGATGCGCGGGATCATCCTGCGCGAGGAGCCGGAGAAGCTCGTCGTGAAGATGTGGCTCTTCCCGTACCTGACGTGGGTCACGATCGCGATGATCTCGTTCGTGCTCGTCTACATGCTGACCGACGAGGCCGGCCGCAAGCAGGTGCTGCTCTCGCTCCTCGCCGCCGCGTTCGTGGTGGCGTTCTCGCTGGTGCGGGAGAAGGTGCGGCCCCGGGACGCGGCGGGCACGGACCCGGCCACGAAGGCTCCGCGGGACCAGGTCGACGCCTGACCCAGCCCTGCCGGAAAAGCTGACGGCAGGTGTCAGGTTATTGCGGGATGCTCCGTCTCGTCGGACGGAGGACCCGTCGGACCGGACACCTGACGGAGGCTCCCGTGGACCACACCGCACAGCGACTCGCCTTCCTGCCGAGCGACATCGGCTACGAGGAACGGGTCGCCGGAATGCAGACCGGCTTCGCGACGCGGCCCGCCATCGTCTTCGACGCCGCGAGCACCGACGACGTGGTCTCCGTGGTGTCGTACGCCGCCGAGGCCGGTCTGCCCGTCGGCGTGCAGGCCACCGGGCACGGCGTACCGGGGTCCTCGGAGGGCGGCGTGCTGATCGTCACGCGGCGGATGGCCGCCGTCCGGATCGACCCCGGGGCGCGTACCGCGACCATCGCCGCGGGCGCCCGCTGGGGCCAGGTCGCAGAGGCCGCGGCGGCGCACGGCCTCGCCCCGCTGAACGGCTCGGCGCCGTCCGTGGGCGCCGTCTCCTACACCCTCGGCGGCGGACTCGGCATCCTCGGCCGCGAGTTCGGGTACGCGGCCGACCACGTCCGCTCCCTCGACGTCGTCACCGCGGACAGCGTCCCGCGCCACGTGACGGCGGACGGCGACCCAGAGCTCTTCTGGGGCCTGCTCGGCGGCGGTGCGAACCTCGGGGTGGTCACGGAGCTGGAGATCGGTCTGGTGCCGGTGGCCCGGCTGTACGGGGGCGCCCTCGCGTTCGACGGCGACGAGGTCGACCCGGCCGCCGTCCTGCGTGGTTACGAGGAGTGGACGCGGACCCTGCCCGACGAGGTGACCTCGTCGCTCGCGGCGCTCGTCTACCCGGACCTGCCCGGCCTCCCGCCGCACCTGAAGGGCCGCCACCTCGTCCAGATCCGGGTGGCGTCCACCGGCTCGGCGGCCGAGGGCGAACGGCTCGTGGCGCCGCTGCGCGGGCTCGGGCCCACCGTGTCGGACACGCTGCGGGAGATGCCGTACACCGAGAGCCCGACCATCCACGGCGACCCCGACTTCCCGCACGCCTACTACGGCGACAACCGGCTCCTGAGCGGCCTCGACGTCGCGGCGGCCGGCGAGATCCTCGCGCTGACCGGCCGCGCCGCCCCCTCCATGCAGATCTTGCAGATCAACCACCTGGGCGGGGCGCTGTCCCGGCCCGCGCCGAACGCGGTGCCCCACCGCGAGGCCCAGTGGCTGATCCGGATCCTGTCGCCGCTGGACGGCACGGACGTCGCGGCTCTGCGGGAGCTGCACGCGGAGGCGTTCGGGCGGGTGGCGCCGCGGACGCTGGGGCGCTCGCTCAACTTCCTCTACGGCGGCAACGACAGGACCGAGGGGCTGTACGACCCGGAAACGCTGAAGAGGCTCGCCGCGTTGAAGGCCACGTACGACCCGGCGAACCTCTTCAGGCGCAACTACAACGTTCTGTGACGGTCTGACGGTCGAGCTTCAGCGACTCTCGAAGAGGAAAGCGACTCTCGAAGAGGAAGAAGACCGAAGCGACCGGGCCTCAGCGGTCGAGGAGCTTCCACGCCGTCGGCAGCGCGCCCATCGCGAGCGCGGCCTTGAGTGCGTCGCCGATCAGGAACGGCGTGAGCCCGGCGGCGACGGCCTGGGTGAGCGACATGCCGGTGGCGGCGGCCAGGTACGGGACGCCGACCGCGTAGATGATCGCGGAGCCGAGGACCATGGTGCCCGCGGTGCGCAGCACGGAGCGGTCGCCGCCGCGGCGGGCGAGCGCGCCGACCACCGTGGCGGCGAGCAGCATGCCGAACACGTAGCCGAGGGAGGGCGCCGCGACGCCGGAGCCGGTCTGCGCGAACCACGGCATGCCGGCCACGCCCACCAGGGCGTACAGCGCGAGCGAGAGGAAGCCGCGGCGGGCGCCGAGCGCGGTGCCGACGAGCAGCGCGGCGAAGGTCTGTCCGGTCACCGGCACCGGGGAGCCCGGCACGGGCACCGCGATCTGGGCGGCGATGCCGGTGAGCGCGGCGCCGCCGAGCACGAGCGCCGCGTCCTTCACGCGGGACGCGGGCAGCAGGTCGGCGAGGACCTGGCCTGGGCGGGTGGTGGCAGCGGCGGCGATGCTCATCGGGGACTCCGCGGGGATGTGGGCAGGTGAGGACGCGTCGACGCTATCCCAGGCCCCGGCGCGGCAACACGGTCTCCGGGTGACAACCCGGGGGCCGGGCCTTGGTGGGCTCCGCACAAAGAGAGCCGCGTACACCTCGGGCGGCGTGACGCTCGTCACGGAGGTCGGCGGGGTAGGGGCCCGTTTTGCGCGAGGGGCCACCCCCCGGGGAGACTGTGGAGTCCCCCCAAAGTCCTGTGACCCCGAGAGCAGCCTGAGCGACATGCACGACGCACCGCCCGACGGATCGGCACCCGGCACCGGGGACGTGCGGAGCGAACCGCTCGCCGGCGGCCTGAAACAGCGCCACCTCACCATGCTCGGCCTCGGCGGCGTCATCGGCGCCGGGCTCTTCGTGGGTTCGGGCGCGGGGATCTCGGTCGCGGGCCCCGGCATCGTCGTCTCGTACCTGATCGCGGGCGCGCTCGCGATGTGCGTGATGCGGATGCTCGGCGAGATGTCGGCCGCGATGCCCGCGTCGGGCTCCTTCTCCGTGCACGCGGAGCGCGCGCTCGGCCGCTGGGCCGGTTTCAGCGTCGGCTGGCTCTACTGGTTCCTGCTGGTGGTGGTGCTCGCCGTGGAGGCGACCGGCGCCGCGCAGATCGCCAACGGCTGGGCGCCCGCGGTGCCGCAGTGGGCCTGGGTACTGATCTTCATGGTGGTGTTCACCGCCGCCAACCTCGCCTCGGTGAAGAACTTCGGCGAGTTCGAGTTCTGGTTCGCGGCCCTGAAGGTCTTCGCGATCGTCGCGTTCCTCGTCCTCGGCCTGCTCGCGGCCTTCGGCGTGCTCCCCGACACGGATCCGGTCGGCCTCACGAACCTCACCGGGCAGGGCGGCTTCCTGCCCAACGGCTGGTCGGGCGTGGTCTCCGGGGTGCTCGCCGTCGTCTTCGCGTTCGGCGGCCTGGAGGTCGTGACGATCGCCGCGGCCGAGTCCGACGACCCGGTGCGCTCGGTGGCCCGCGCGGTGCGCAGCGCGGTCTACCGCATCCTCTTCTTCTACGTCGGCTCGATGCTGGTCATCGTGACCGTGCTGCCGTGGACGGCGCAGAAGGCCGGGGCCAGCCCGTACGTCACGGTCCTCGACTCGATCGGCGTGCCGTCCGCCGGGACCATCATGAACATCGTGGTGTTCGTGGCGCTGCTCTCGGCGCTCAACGCCAACCTCTACGGCTCCTCCCGCATGGTCTTCTCCCTCGCCGAGCGCGGCGAGGCGCCGAAGGCCCTGCTCAGGACGGGTGGTGGCGGGGTGCCGCGCCGGGCGGTCCTCGCGTCCGTCGCCTTCGGGTTCGTGTCGGTCGTCCTCAATCTGAAGTGGCCGGACTCCGTCTTCCTCTACATGCTCAACTCGGTCGGCGCGGTGCTGCTCTTCGTCTGGGCGCTGATCGCGGTGTCGCAGCTGCGCCTTCGCCGGCGCATCGAGCGGGAGGCTCCGGAGCGGCTCGTGCTGCGGATGTGGGCGTTCCCGTACCTGACGTGGGCGGCGCTGACCGCGATGGCCGCCGTGCTCGTGCTGATGCTGACGGACGACGGGGCGCGGCCGCAGCTGCTGTGGTCGGCGGGGGCGACGGGGCTCGTCCTCGCGGTCGCGGGGCTGCGGGAGTGGCGCGCGGGCCGCGTGAACAACACATGAACGTGATGTGCACAAATCTTCACAACGTGTGAGCGTCGTGTCCGTATAGCGGTCAGCTGTTCCCTGTCAGCGGTACCGGACCTCAAACTGTGGGCCGCTCTCTCCCCCGTCTCGGCTACTGAACAGGGCACGCCCATGGCTCGGACGTCCACCTCTGAGGACGCAGCACCCGACGCAGCACCGAAGGCCGACTCCCCGCTCGTGCACGGCCTCAAGCAGCGCCATCTTTCCATGATCGCCCTTGGTGGCGTGATCGGCGCAGGGCTCTTCGTGGGTTCCGGGGCGGGCATCGCCGCGGCAGGACCCTCGATCGTCCTCGCCTACGCCGTCTCCGGCGCGCTCGTCATGCTCGTGATGCGCATGCTGGGCGAGATGTCGGCGGCGAACCCCGCGTCGGGCTCGTTCTCCGTCCACGCCGAGCGGGCCATCGGCCCCTGGGCGGGCTTCACCGCGGGGTGGGGCTTCTGGTTCCTGCTCTGCGTCGCCGTCGGCCTGGAGGGCATCGGCGCCGCGAAGATCATGGTCGGCTGGTTCCCCGACAGCCCGGAGTGGGCGTGGGTCGCCCTCTTCATGCTGGTGTTCTGCGGCGCGAACCTGACGGCCGTGAAGAACTTCGGCGAGTTCGAGTTCTGGTTCGCCGCCCTCAAGGTCGGCGCCATCACGCTCTTCCTCGGCATCGGCGTCCTCGCGATCCTCGGCATCCTGCCCGGCTCCGACACCTCCGCCCCCGGCCTGGAGAACCTCACCGGTGAGGGCGGCTTCATGCCGAACGGCACGGACGGCCTGATCATCGGCCTCCTCGCCTCCGTCTTCGCGTACGGCGGCCTGGAGACCGTCACGATCGCCGCCGCCGAGTCCGAGAACCCGGTCAAGAGCGTCGCCAAGGCCGTGCGCACCGCGATGTGGCGCATCGCCGTCTTCTACGTCGGCTCGATGCTCGTCGTCGTCACGCTGCTGCCGTGGGACAACAAGGAGGTCGTCGCCAAGGGCCCGTATGTCGCCACGCTTGACCACCTGGGCATCCCCGCCGCGGGCGAGATCATGAACGTCATCGTCCTGGTCGCCCTGCTCTCCGCGATGAACGCCAACATCTACGGCGCCTCGCGCATGTCGTACTCCCTGATCGAGCGCGGCCAGGGCCCCCGGGCGCTCGGCAAGGTCTCGGGCGGCGTGCCGCGCCTCGCGGTGCTCGCCTCCTCGGTCTTCGGCTTCGTCTGCGTACTGCTCAGCTACTGGCGCCCGGACGACGTCTTCCCCTGGCTGCTCAACATGATCGGCGCGATGATCCTCATGGTCTGGGTCTTCATCGCCGTCTCGCAGCTGATCCTGCGCCGCCGCACCGAGCGCGATGCGCCCGAGTCGCTGGTCATCAAGATGTGGGCGTTCCCGTTCCTGACCTGGGTGGCGCTGGCCGCCATGGCGTACGTCTTCTACCTGATGACGGACCAGCCGGACACGCGCAAGCAGCTCCTCGCCACCGGCGCGCTGACGCTGGCTCTCGCAGTGATCGGCATCGTGCGGCAGAAGATGGCGGAGAAGCGGGCGGCGACGGCGGCCGTCTAGAGCCCTCGACTCGCACGAGGAAGTCCCGGACCTGTGGTCCGGGACTTTTTCGTGCGCCCAGGAGGCGGCCCGAAGCGGACGTATTCCCGTGCGGACCTAGGACGAAGGGCTGATCAACTTCGCGGGTCTCCTGCTGTTAGCCTGCACTTGCGAAAGACTTGCAATAAGTTGAGCAACACAACAGCGCACCACAGCAGAGCAGCAGTCGGAGGGCTCGGACTATGGCCATTTACACGCTTCCAGAACTTCCGTACGACTACGCGGCGCTCGAACCCGTCATCAACCCGCAGATCATCGAGCTGCACCACGACAAGCACCACGCGGCGTATGTGAAGGGCGCGAACGACACCCTTGAGCAGCTGGAGGAGGCTCGCGACAAGGAGACCTGGGGCGCCATCAACGGCCTGGAGAAGAACCTGGCCTTCCACCTCTCCGGCCACATCCTGCACAGCATTTACTGGCACAACATGAACAGCCCCAAGGACGGCGGTGGCGGCGAGCCGCTGGCCGCCGACGGTGTCGGTGACCTGGCGGATGCCATCACCGAGTCCTTCGGCTCCTTCGCCAAGTTCAAGGCCCAGCTGACCAAGGCCTCGGCGACGACGCAGGGTTCGGGCTGGGGCGTGCTCGCCTATGAGCCGCTCAGCAACCGCCTCATCGTCGAGCAGGTCTACGACCACCAGGGCAACATCGGCCAGGGCTCCACGCCGATCCTCGTCTTCGACGCCTGGGAGCACGCCTTCTACCTGCAGTACAAGAACCAGAAGGTCGACTTCATCGAGGCCATGTGGCAGGTCGTCAACTGGCAGGACGTGGCCAAGCGCTACGCCGCCGCCAAGGAGCGGGTCAACAGCCTGCTGCTGGCTCCCTGAGCCGCGGTCGTCGCCGAGCTACCCCCGGCGACGACCGCCGGACGTCCTGCCTCGTGATCGTCTTCTCAACCTTCGCCGAGGCAGGCGGATAGAGGAAAGGCCCCCGTGAGGACGTGACTCACGGGGGCCTTTCGGGCGCTTCGGGTCTTTCCGGCGTTGAAGGTCCTTCGGGTCCTTCGAGTCCTTCGAGTCCTTCGGGCCCTGTGGACTCACTCGAAGTTGGGGCCCTCGGTCCGGGTGCGCTTGATCTCGTAGAAGCCCGGCGTGGAGGCCACGAGCAGCGTGCCGTCCCAGAGCCGCGCCGCGGCCTCGCCCTTGGGCGCCGGGGTCACGACGGGTCCGAAGAAGGCGACCTGTCCGCCGTCGGCACCGGGAACGGCGATGACCGGCGTGCCGACCTCCTGGCCGACCTTGTCGATGCCCTCCTTGTGGGAGGCGCGCAGCTGCGCGTCGTACGCGTCCGAGTCCATGTGGTCGACGAGCCCGGCGGGCAGGCCGACGTCCTCCAGGGCACCGATGACGGCCTCGCGGGTGGCGCCCTCGCCCCGGTTGTGGAAGCGGGTGCCGAGCGCGGTGTAGAGGGCTCCGGTGATCTCCTCGCCGTGCTCCTGCTGGGCGGCGATGACGACGCGTACCGGGCCCCAGGCCTTCGTCTCCAGCATCTCGCGGTACTCGTCGGGCAGCTGGTCGAGCTTGTCCTCGTTCAGGACGGCGAGGCTCATCACGTGCCAGCGGACCTCCACGTCGCGGACCTTCTCGACCTCGAGCATCCAGCGCGACGTCATCCAGGCCCAGGGGCACAGCGGGTCGAACCAGAAGTCGACGGGGGTCTTGCTGCCGTTCTCGGACATGTCTCTCCCTAGGGAATCCGTTCGCATCTGGCCGGGGAAACGTCGGTGGTGCGTCGGGGCATTCCCGGATGTCGGCCGCGGAGCGCACATGCGAGGATCGTAGACATTCGTACGAGTGACGCGGGTCATGTGCGTCACGCGGAGCCACACCACGCAAGTCCACAGCCACGCAAGCCACACAGCCACGCAAGCCACACAGCCATGCGAATCACACAGCCATGCGAGTCACAAGGGAGTGCCGCCCGTGCCCGGTGAGAATCTGTCCCGCGACGAGGCCCGCGAGAGGGCCGCGCTGCTCTCCGTCGACGGATACGAGGTCTTCCTAGACCTGCGTTCGGCGGTCGGCGAGAGCGGTCAGGAGCCGCGCACGTTCCGCTCGGTCACGACGATCCGGTTCCGCAGCGCCGAGCCGGGCGCCGCGACCTTCGTGGACCTGATCGCGCCGAGCGTCACGGCCCTCTCGCTCAACGGCAAGGACCTGGACCCCTCCGAGGTCTTCGACGGCACCAGGATCACCCTGGAGGAGCTGGCCGAGGAGAACGAACTGGTGGTGGACGCCCAGTGCGCCTACAGCCGCACCGGTGAGGGCATGCACCGCTTCGTCGACCCCGAGGACGGCGAGGTCTACCTCTACACGCAGTACGAGCCTGCGGACTCCCGCCGCGTCTTCGCCAACTTCGAGCAGCCCGACCTCAAGGCGCCCTACCGCTTCCAGGTGCAGGCGCCCGAGGGGTGGACCGTGTGGTCCAACGGCGTGGGTGAACTGACGGACGGCGTCTGGAGGTTCGCCGAGACGAAGCCGATCTCGACATACATCACGGCGGTCGTGGCCGGGCCCTACCACTACGTGACGGATTCCTACGAGCGCGTCCTCGAAGACGGTACGCGCCTGGAGATCCCGCTGGGCGCCATGTGCCGCAAGGGCCTCGCCCCGCACTTCGACGCCGACGACGTCTTCCTCGTCACCAAGCAGGGCCTGGACTTCTTCCACGACAACTTCGACTACCCCTACCCCTTCGGGAAGTACGACCAGGCGTTCGTCCCGGAGTACAACCTGGGCGCGATGGAGAACCCGGGCCTGGTGACCTTCCGCGAGGAGTTCATCTTCCGCGGCAAGGTGACCCGGGCGTCATACGAGCGCCGGGCCAACGTGATCCTGCACGAGATGGCCCACATGTGGTTCGGCGACCTGGTCACCATGCGGTGGTGGGACGACCTGTGGCTCAAGGAGTCCTTCGCCGACTTCATGGGCTCCTTCTCGATGGTGGAGGCCACCCGCTTCACCGACGGCTGGATCACCTTCGCCAACAACCGCAAGGCCTGGGCCTACCGCGCCGACCAGCTGCCCTCCACCCACCCCGTCACGGCCGACATCCGCGACCTGGAGGACGCCAAGCTCAACTTCGACGGGATCACGTATGCGAAGGGGGCGAGCGTACTGAAGCAACTCGTCGCGTACGTCGGCCGTGACGCGTTCCTGGAGGGCGCCCGGCGCTACTTCAAGCGGCACGCGTACGGCAACACGGTCCTCGGCGACCTGCTCTCGGTCCTGGAGGAGACCTCCGGGCGCGACATGGCGTCCTGGTCGCGGTCCTGGCTGCAGACGGCGGGCGTCAACTCCCTCACCCCGCAGGTCATCCTGAACGCGGAGGGCCGGATCACCGAGCTCTCGGTCCTCCAGGAGGCCGCCGAGTCCCATCCCGAGCTGCGTCCGCACCGGGTGGCCGTCGGCCTGTACCGCAGGACGGCAGGCGGTGACCTGGAGCGGTACGCACGCGCGGAGACCGACGTCCACGGGCCGCGCACGGTCGTGGCCGAGCTGGCCGGTGAGGCGGCGCCCGAGCTGGTCCTGGTCAACGACGACGACCTGACGTACTGCAAGATCCGTTTCGACGACAACTCCCTGGCCACGCTGCGGAACCACCTCGGTGACATCACCGACCCGCTGGCCCGCGCCCTGTGCTGGTCCTCCCTCTGGAACCTCACGCGGGACGGGCTGATGCCCGCCCGTGACTTCATCGGCCTGGTGCTCCGCTTCGCCGGGCGCGAGAGCGACATCGGCGTGCTGCAGATGCTGCACACCTGGGCCGACTCCGCCCTCACGCACTACGCGGCCCCGGCCTGGCGTGAGCAGGGCGGCCGGGACCTCGCCGAAGGCGCTCTGCGGGAGCTGCGGCTGGCCGAGCCCGGCAGCCAGCACCAGCTGACCTGGGCGCGCTTCTTCGCCGCGGTGGCGTCGTCGGCGGCCGATCTCCAGCTGCTCCAGGGCCTCCTCGCGGGCACGGCCAGGATCGACGGCCTTGAGGTCGACCAGGAGCTGCGCTGGGCGTTCCTGAGCCCGCTGGCCTCGCACGGTGTCGCGGGCGAGGACGTCCTCGCGGCCGAGCTGGCCCGCGACGACACGGCTTCCGGCAAGCGGCACCAGGTGCGGTGTCTGGCCTCGCGCCCCTCGGCGGCGGTCAAGGCGCAGGCGTGGGCCGCCGTGGTGGAGTCGGACGCGCTCTCCAACGCGCTGGTCGAGGCGACGATCTCCGGGTTCGCGCGGCCGTCGCAGCGGGAACTGGTGGCGCCGTACGCCGCCAAGTACTTCGCGGCGATCGAGCGGGTGTGGGCCGAGCGGTCCATCCAGATCGGCATGGACGTGGTGCGGGGCCTCTTCCCGCACCTCCAGGGCGACGAGGCGACGCTGGCGGCGGCGGACGAGTGGCTGACCACGCACGAGTCCGGTGCGCCGGCCCTGCGCCGCCTCGTCCTTGAGGCGCGGGACGACCTGGCGCGGTCGCTGCGGGCACAGGCGTGCGATGCGGGGGCCGAGGTGGCCTAGGCAGCGGTGGGAGGGCGGGTGGCGGGTCCTCACCGGCCAGGTAAGGGCCCACCCTCCCCCCCTTCGCGCAGGTGCTCATCGGCAGTCGAACGTCCGTGCTTTAGGGCGAGCTTGTCCTGGTTTGTCGACGGGCGTGTAACAGCGGTTAGCGAGGCGGTCGGGGGCGGGAACGACCGGGTCATGAACCACGACACCCCGGTCTTCCCGCTCCCCCTCAAGCACCTCGCCGACGCCCAGCTCCGCGTCCTGAGCACCGCCCAGCTCGCCGAGCACGGCGTCTCCGTCGCGGACGCCGGTGCCCACTGCCGGCCCGGCGGCCCCTGGCAGCAACTGCTGCCCGGCGTCTACCTGTTGCACCCAGGTCCGCCGACCAGCGAGGAACGGCTGCACGGCGCGCTGCTCTACGCGGGGCGCCCGCCGGCCCGTACCGCCAAGTCCGTGCCCGCCCAGCCCCGCGCGGGCGAGGCGCACGCCCCGTACGCCGACGCGGTGATCACGGGGCTCGCCGCCCTGACCCTGCACCGCTTCTCGTCCGCTCCGCCGCTGCTCTCCCTGGACCACATCGACGTCCTGGTACCCCGCACCCGCCGACTGCGCTCCGTCGGTTTCGCCCGGCTCGTGCGCAGTCCCGCGATGCCGACCCCGCAGCAGATCACGGGCGTTCCGGTGGCGCCGGTGCCGCGCGCCCTCGCCGACGCCGTGGCGCGGCTCACCGACGCGGGCGCCGTGCGGCGGCTGCTCACCGAGGCGGTGCGCGGCGGCCACTGCGAACCCGCCGCGGCCGTGCGGGAGTTGAACGAGGCGCGGCTGCTCACCCGTCCGCACGTCGTGGACGCCGTCGACTCCCTGCTGGCCGAGGGACGGGCCATCGCCGAGGACCGGCTGTACCGGATGGTCGCCGAGTACGGCCTGCCCCACCCGCTGTGGAACGTCGACCTGCGGCTGCCCGGCGGCCCGCACCTGGGCGGTGTCGACGCCTACTGGCCCGACCACGCCGTCGCCGTCGAGCTGGACACGCGGGCCCCGCGCCAGGACGAGGGCGCCCTCTGGTCGGAGTACGTCCGCAAGCACGAGCACCTGGAGCGGCTGGGCATCACCGTCGTCCACATCACCCCGAGGAAGCTCAGGGACGCCCTGGAGCAGCAGGCCGCTGTGGTGCGTACGGCGCTGATGGCGTCGGCCGACCGGGATCCGGCGGCGTATGTGGTCGTACTGCCCAGGTAGCACGGGTGCGTGACGCGTGCGGGGCCGCGTGTGTGGGAGGGGGCGGACGGGGGGCGCGGAGGCGCCCCCCTAGAAGGGACACGTCACTTGCCGCAGAACTCCGCCTTCACCACCGGGTCCGCGTCGCCCGCCCAGTCACCGTTGATGTTGAGCGCCAGCGAGTGGCGGCCGTCCGGGGAGGTCACCGCCAGGGACGACGAGCCGTGGATGCCGCCGTCGTGGCCCCAGATGGTGCTGTTGCAGGGCAGCTTCAGCTCGGCGATGCCGAGCCCGTACCTGCTGGTGCTCCCCTCGTGGGCGACCGTCGACTTCATCTCGGCGAGCTGCGCCTTGGGCAGGAGCCTGCCGCCGAGCAGCGCCGAGTAGAAGCGGTTCAGGTCCGCCGAGTCGGAGATGATCTCGCCCGCCGAGCCCGCGAGGGACGGGTTGAGCTCCGTCACGTCGTACACCTTCGCCTCGGGGTCCCCGGGGAGCTTGCCGTAGCCGCGGGAGCTGGGCCGGGGCACGGTGGGGCGGGTGCCGGGGACGGTGGTGGACTTCAGGTGGAGGGGTTCGATGACGCGCCGCTCGATCTCGTCGGCGTACGCGTTGCCCGTCACCTTCTTGATGATCATGCCGGCGACGATGTAGTTGGTGTTGGAGTAGCTCCAGCTCGTGCCGGGCTCGAAGACCGGCTTGTGGCGCATGGCGAGCTTCACCAGTCGGCCGGGCGTCCAGGTGTCGTAGCGGTGCTCGAAGAAGCCCTTGGTGAAGATCTTCCGCGCGAACTCCTCGTCCTCGGAGTACTCGGCGATGCCGCTGGTGTGGTTGAGGAGCTGGCGGACCGTGATCCTGTCCCCGTCGTGCCCGTGCCCCTCGACGACGCCCGGCAGCCACTGGCCCACCGTGTCGTCGAGGTCGATGCGTCCCTCGCCCTGCAACTGCAGCAGCACCGTCGCCACGAACGTCTTGGTGATGCTGCCGACGCGGAAGCGGTCGTGCTCGCCGCGCGGCGTCCCCCGCTTCAGGTCGCCGATGCCCGAAGCCGCGTTCCAGGGCCCGTACTTGTCCCGCACCTGGGCGGTCACTCCGGGCACCCCCTCCTTGACGATCCCGTCCAGCGCCCGCCTGGTCTCCTCGTGCCCGTCCCCCGGCGAGGCCGCCACGGCCGGGGCGGCGAGCGCGCCCGCCGTCAGCGTGGCGGCCAGCAACGCCGCCGCGCCCATCGCCCTTCTGCGCACCGTCCTGCTCGCACCTCTGCGTACCGGCATGTGCTGTCCCCTTTGACGTCGATTTCGTCGTCGATCGCGGTCGATGGAGGGGACCGGGTGGCGTTCGCGAAGGTTGACGGCCGATGCGAGGGTTGAGCGGGATTCAGCCGATCATCGGCGGGACGCCTTGTGGCGCCTCAGCCCTTGCGGAGCACCAGTTCCGTGTTCCGGTCGCCCGCCCCGCCGCTCAGCGTGGTCCTCGCGCCCGGCGCGTTGAAGGACAGTTCGCGGTAGAGCGCGGCGAGGCCGGTCTGGGAGAGGTCGGTGAAGTCCGTGCGGTGCGGGGCCGCGGATTCGATGAGGGTGGTGAAGACGGAGATCGTGCCGTCGTGGTTGTCGGTGAGCTCCACCACCCTCGCGAGCTGCGGGAAGTCGACGTGCGAGGCGGTGGAGACCTCCCAGAAGGAGCCGTGCGGGGTGCGGTGCGGGGTGATGGCGTTCTTGTGGCTGTGGCCGTTGACCCAGGCGAGGACGGAGGGGAACCGGCCGAGCAGCGAGACGATCTCGTCGCCGCCGTGCCGGGCCTCGCCGGGCCGTGCCGGGTCGTGGCGGAGGTTGCGCATGGACTTGCTGGTGTGGTGGCTGAGGACGACGACGTACGACGGTCCGCCCGCGCGCCGCTCGTTGGCGCTCAGCTCGCTCTCCAGCCAGCGCAGTTGGGCGCTGCCCAGCGAGCCCTCGTAGTGGCCGCCGGGGTCGGTGGTGTCCAGGCTGATGCCGAGCACGTCGTCGCTGATGCGGAAGGAGTAGTACTGCGTGGTGGCGGCGAGGTTCTCCTGGGTGTAGCCGTGGCCGACGGGCCCTGGCCCCTTGTGGGCGGGGTCGAGGTGGGCCCGCAGGTACTCGGCGGGGGTGAAGGGCGCGCGTGACGCGTCCGGCGTGACGGTCCGCATGCGCCGCGCCTCGCTCTTGAGGAGTTCCTTGAACTGCCCGCCCTTGGGGTCGTGGCCCTTCTTGACCGCCTTCCACAGGGCGGCTCCGCGCGTCTCGTCCAGGGACATCAGCTTGCGCCCGCCCACGGCGAAGTCGGCGAAGAAGGGGTCACGGGGCGCCCAGCAGCCGCCGGGCAGGGCGTCGTGGTTGCCGACCGTGGAGTACCAGGGCAGGCCGAGGCCGGGGCTGTTGACCTCGCGGATCGCGGCGTCGAGGAAGCCGTGCAGATGCGGGAAGCCGAGCCGTTTGTCGGCGTCGCGCAGGGCGGCGTCCGGGTGCCAGTAGAGCGCGAGGCCGCTGTCCTGTACGCCTTCGTAGCGGCGTGGGTCGCCGGTGTTGGGGGTGATGCGGCCGCCGCTCATCACCTTGAGGAACCAGTCGAGTTCGGAGCGGGAGTTGTTGTCGGTGTTGTCGCCGGTCGTCACGACGCAGTGCAGGGGCGCGCCGGTGGCGGGCGCGCCGCGCAGGGCGTTGACCCGCTCGACCAGGGCGACGGCGCCCGCCACCGAGAGGGACTCGTGCGGCCGCCAGGCGCTCGCGGTCTGGGCGCGCAAGTACTCGTAACGCAGCGGGTGTTGCACGTCCACCAAATGCAGGTCCGTGAACTGCACGAAGGCGGCGAGCGCGGTCCGCCGGCCCTCGCGGCCCGCCTTGGCCGCCGCGAGGTCACCGCGGACGACACGTCGCCAGGCGGGCCCGTCGCCGAGCCGCCGGTAGCCGGTGGAGCCCCGCGGGGCGGCGACGGTGAGCAGGGTGGTGTTGCCCTCGTACGGCATGAGGGGCGCGGCGGGCGCGGGCCGGGAGTGCGGGACGGTTGCGCGCCCCGCGGGCGCGGCGTTGCCGGAGCCCGCGCCGGGCCCGAGGGCGTAGCCGAGGCCCGCGGAGAGGGTGACCGCTCCGGTGGCGGCGAGGAACGCTCGGCGGTCGAGTCCGGCCACGGCGGATGCCGCGGTGGTGGCGGTTGCGGTGGCGACAGAGCGTATGCGCGGCATGGCGCGGTCTCCCCGGGTGCGAACGCGGCGGCAGTGGTCGCGGGCGGCCCGGGCCTGACTGCGGCCTGCGAACTGCCCGCTCTCCCTGGATCGTTGGCAGCGGGGATGGCCTGCGCGTGAACGAGGACGCAACGTGCGGCGCAGATCACGGTACGTGGATCACCCGGTACCCTGCGCGGTCACGTACCCCTCTCCGGGTGGAGAGGAGGCGGTCACTCCGTGTTCACCTTCCGGGGAAGGGAAGGCCGTGCACGGGGTCAGGGGGCCAGGCCCGTGGCGTGGCCGTCGGCGGGCCGGGCGCGCCAGAGGCTCAGGCCGATGTCGACGAGCGCGACGCGGTCCAGGTCCGGCACGGACTCCAGGGGGTGCCAGGCGGCGAGGTCCGTGGACCCGTCGGTCTCGTTGCGCAGGGTGCCGCCGGTGACCCGCCCCTCGTACACGATCCGCACTCCGTGGAAGTCGGCGACGGCGCCGAGCCGTCGCGGGTAGCGGCGGCGCAGCGAGTCGACGCCGAGGAGCGCGACCGGCTCGACGACGTATCCGGTCTCCTCGTCGGCCTCCCGGATCACGGTGTCGTACGGGTCCTCGCCGTGCTCCATGCCGCCGCCGGGGAGCGTCCAGCGTCTGCTGCCGTCGCCCGCGACCCAGCGGGCCAGCAGGACCTGGCCGTCGCGTACGCATACGGCGTAGGCCGCCACCCGGAGTTCTTTGTGCACGAACCGACGCTAGGCGGTTCGTTGGCTGCCCGCCCCCTGATCTGCGGGTCCGCCGTGGCTGAACGCGAAGTTCCGCGCGCACCTCGCGAGGGCGCTCTCATGTGACAAGTCCCGCTATACACACCCTTGTCCGCGATGGCGCATGGCGAGATTGCGTCACACCCTGATCACAGCTCGGACAACTCTCCCCAAACAGCTGTCACTTACGTAAGGGTGAGCGGTCATCAGGCCCCGATTTCCGGACCCTTCCGAAACCCGGGACCAAACCGACCCTCCTTTTCGACCTTCACGCACAGGGATGCCGATGCCCAGATCCAGTTCCAGCGCGAGACGCACGGCCTCACGAGAATCAGTCCGCCTCGCGATAGCCGCCGGTATCACCGCCGCGCTCTGCGCGACCGGGGCCGCGCCCATCGCCTTCGCGGCGGACGACGCGCCCACCCCGACCCCGGCCCCCAAGTCCGCGGCCGGCAAGCTCGGTCCCGCCGACGCCGAACTGCTCGCCGACGCCGAGGCGGGCGGCGAGAAGACCGTCACGATGATGGTCGCCACCGCGCCCGGCGCCACCGAGCAGGTCGCGGGCCAGCTCGACGCCGTCAAGGGCGGCTCCGTGGGCCGCACCTACGACAAGCTCGGCTACGTCCGCGCGACCGTGCCGACCGCCAAGGCCGACGCCGCGATCAAGGCGGCCTCGAAGCTGTCGTCGGTGCACGCCATCGATCTGCGCCACGAGATCAAGCTGGACGACCCGACCCCCGCCGCCGACCGCGCCAAGGGCGCGAAGGCCGGCGCGCGCGGCACCTACCCGGGCCCGGACAAGAGCACCCCGGCGAAGAACCCGTACAACCCGTCCTTCGAGACGGGCGCCGTCGACTTCGTGAAGAAGCACCCGAAGGCGGACGGCCGCGGCACCACCATCGGCATCCTCGACTCCGGCGTCGACCTCGGCCACCCCGCGCTGGAGAAGACCTCCACCGGCGAGCGCAAGATCACCGACTGGGTGACGGCGACCGACCCGATCGTGGACGCGGACGGCACCTGGCGCCGGATGACCAACCCGGTCACCGGCCCCGTCTTCACCTGGGACGGCGAGTCGTGGAAGGCCCCGGCGGGCTCCTTCCAGGTCAACCGCTTCCGCGAGTCGGTCACCGCGGGCGGCGACGCCAAGGGCGACCTCAACCGCGACGGCGACACCACCGACAGCTGGGGCGTCCTGTACGACCCGGCGAAGGGCACCGTCCGCGTCGACCTGAACGACAACCACGACTTCACCGACGACAAGCCGATGAAGCCGTACAAGGACGGCCACGAGGTCGCCTACTTCGGCAAGGACGACCCGGCGACCGACGTCGTCGAGCGCGTCCCGTTCGTCGTCGAGATCCGCAAGAACGTGCCGACCGACCCGTACGGCGGCGACTGGGTCGGCAAGAAGGCCGACTTCGTCAACATCGGCGTCATCGAGTCCGAGCACGGCACGCACGTCGCGGGCATCACCGCGGCCAACGGCCTGTTCGGCGGCAAGATGAACGGCGCCGCCCCCGGCGCCAAGCTGGTCTCCTCGCGCGCCTGCACCTGGAGCGGCGGCTGCACCAACGTCGCGCTGACCGAGGGCATGATCGACCTCGTCACCAAGCGCGGCGTCGACATCGTGAACATGTCGATCGGCGGCCTGCCCGCCCTCAACGACGGCAACAACGCGCGCGCCGAGCTCTACAAGCGCCTCATCGACACCTACGGCGTGCAGCTGGTGATCTCCGCGGGCAACAGCGGCCCCGGCGCCAACACCATCGGCGACCCCGGCCTGGCCGACAAGGTCATCTCGGTCGGCGCGGCCATCTCCAAGGCGACCTGGGCGGCCAACTACGGCTCCCGCGTGGAGACCAAGTACGCGATGATGCCCTTCTCCTCGCGCGGCCCGCGCGAGGACGGCGGCTTCGCGCCGATCATCTCGGCGCCCGGCTCCGCCATCAACACCACCCAGACCTGGCTGCCGGGCTCCCCGGTCGCCGAGGCGGGCTACAAGCTCCCGGCCGGCTACTCGATGCTGCAGGGCACCTCCATGGCGTCCCCGCAGGCCGCGGGCGCCTCGGCGCTGCTGCTCTCCGCCGCCAAGCGCGAGCACATCGGCCTGACCCCGGCGAAGCTGCGCACCGCGCTGACCTCGACCGCGACCCGCATCCCCGGTGAGCAGGCGTACGCGCAGGGCACCGGACGGATCGACGTCGTGGAGGCCTGGGACGCCATCAAGGACGGCGCGAAGGCGTACGCGTACACGGTGCAGGCGCCCGTCGACACCGCCCTGGACCAGGAGCTGAAGAAGCCCGGCACCGGCATCTACGACCGTGAGGGCGGCCTGCAGACCGGCCAGAAGCGGACGTACGACGTGACGATCACCCGCACCTCGGGCCCGGACCGCGGCATCAGCCACGAGCTGGACCTCATCAACAACCACGAGCGCACCTTCACGCTGCTCGGCAGCGACAAGGTGACGCTGCGGCTGAACAAGCCGGTCACCGTCAAGGTGCAGGCGGAGCCCAGGTCGGCCGGGCTGCACAGCGCGATCCTCACCGTCGACGACCAGCGCACCGCGGGCATCGACCAGCAGATCATGTCGACGGTCGTCGTCTCGACGCCGCTCGCCAAGCCGTCGTACACCTTCTCGGAGAGGAGCTCGACGCAGCGCAACAGCACCGAGTCCTACTTCGTGACGGTCCCCAAGGGCGCCAAGTCCCTCGAGGTCTCCCTCGGCGGCCTGAAGGACAAGAGCCAGACCCGCTTCATCGCGATCCACCCCTACGGCGTCCCGGTCGACTCCACCTCGTCGGTCGTCTGCTACCCGAACTACGAGAACCCGGCCAACACCTGCCGCCCGGACCTGCGTGCGTACGCGGACCCGCAGGCCGGTGTCTGGGAGATCGAGGTCGAGTCGCGCCGTACGTCGCCGATGCTCGACAACCCCTACCGGCTGAACGTCGCCGCGCTCGGCGTCGCCTTCGACCCGGCCGTGCAGACCCTGCCCGAGGCGAAGGTCGGCACGCCGGCGCCCGTCTCCTGGAAGGTCACGAACAACTTCGCGGCCGTCGACGGCAAGCTCAAGGGCGGCTCGCTGGGCTCGGCCAAGTCGGCGCGGCCCAGCATCAAGCAGGGTCAGACGCAGACCACCGAGGTCGTCGTGCCCGCCGGTGCCGAGCGGCTCGACGTCGCCATCGGCTCGACCGCGGACGTCGCGGCCGACCTGGACCTGGCGGTCAAGAAGGACGGCGTCGTCGTCGGTTCGTCGGCGGAGGGCGACTCGGAGGAGTCGGTCAGCCTGACGAAGCCGGCCGCCGGTACGTACACGATCGAGGTGACGGGCTACTCGGTGCCGTCCGGCACGACCGCGTACGACTACCGGGACGTCTTCTTCTCGGACGCACTCGGCCGGGTCACGGTCGACGACGCGGCGGTCCTCAAGCTCGCCAACGGCGAGTCGGCGCAGGTCGACGCCAAGGTCGAGGCCAAGACCCCGGCCGCCGACGGCCGTGAGCTGTTCGGCGAGGTGTCCCTGCTCAACGCGGGCGGCACGGTGGCCGGCAGCGGCAGCGTGAAGGTGGAGAAGGTCACACCGTAACGGTGTCCTCCTCGATCGCCGGACGGGCTCACTCGAGCCCGTCCGGCGATTTTCCGTTTCCCCTCCCCGCGTTTCCCCTGGGACTCCCGGGGCGCCCGGAACGTTCGCGACGGGCCCGGCGAAATGTGGCGTCCCGCACCTCGGACAATGGATTGGACAACGCGGCACTGGAGAGACGCATCATGGAACCACCCCCCACAGACCGGCCGAGGTCACGAGGCCGCACGCACTAACGGAGGACATCCCTGTGAAGGTCGGAATCGTCGGAGCCACCGGTCAGGTCGGCACGGTCATGCGCAAGATCCTCGCCGAGCGGAAGTTCCCGGCCGAGGAGCTGCGTCTGTTCGCCTCGGCCCGCAGCGCCGGCACGGTCATCGACGGTGTGACCGTCGAGGACGCCTCCACGGCCGACTACACGGGCCTGGACATCGTGCTGTTCTCGGCGGGCGGGGCCACCTCGAAGGCCCTCGCCGAGAAGGTCGCCTCCCAGGGCGCCGTCGTGATCGACAACTCCTCGGCCTGGCGCCGCCACCCCGAGGTGCCCCTGGTCGTCTCCGAGGTGAACCCGCACGCGATCAAGGACCGCCCCAAGGGCATCATCGCCAACCCGAACTGCACGACGATGGCCGCGATGCCGGTCCTGCGGCCGCTGCACGCCGAGGCGGGCCTCGAAGCGCTGGTCGTCGCCACCTACCAGGCGGTGTCCGGGTCCGGCCTCGCCGGTGTGGACGAGCTGTTCGAGCAGGTCAAGAAGGTCGGCGAGGACGCTCCGAAGCTGACCCACGACGGCTCGGCCGCCGAGTTCCCCGAGCCCGACAAGTACGTCGCGCCGATCGCGTACAACGTCCTGCCGATGGCCGGCTCCATCGTCGACGACGGCCTGAACGAGACCGACGAGGAGCAGAAGCTCCGCCACGAGTCCCGCAAGATCCTGGAGATCCCGGAGCTGAAGGTCTCGGGCACCTGTGTGCGTGTCCCCGTCTTCACCGGCCACTCGCTCCAGGTCAACGCCCGCTTCGCGCGGCCGCTGAGCCCCGAGCGCGCCACCGAGATCCTTCGGGGTGCCGAGGGCGTCGTCGTCACCGAGGTGCCGACGCCGCTGGTCGCCGCGGGCAAGGACGACGCGTTCGTGGGCCGCATCCGCAAGGACGAGACGGTCGAGAACGGCCTGGCGTTCTTCATCTCCGACGACAACCTCCGCAAGGGCGCGGCGCTGAACGCCGTGCAGATCGCGGAGCTGGTCGCCGCGGAGCTCAAGGGCTGAGCCCGGCCTTTCCCGTCCGTACGCGGTTGCGGGACGGTCGTACGCAGTCGGGGGCGGTCACCTTTCACCGGTGGCCGCCCCCTTCGCGCACGCCACCGCCACCAGCGCGAGCCCCGCGAACCCGCCGCCCAGCCACAGCACGGCGCCCGCCCCGTGTCCGTCCGCGACCCGCCCTCCGGCGAAGGCGCCCAGCGCGATCGCGACGTTGAACACCCCGGCGAAGAGCGCGGAGGCCGCCTCACGGGCGTGCGGGGCCGCGGCCATCACCCAGTTCTGCGCGGAGACCGAGACCCCGCCGTACGCCAGGCCCCACGCCACGAGCAGTGCCACCGTCGCGACGGGCGAGGCGCCCGCGGGCACCATGAGCAGCACGACGGCGGCGAGCCCGGAGCAGATGGCGAGCAGCGCCCTGCGCGGGGTGCGGACCGCCACGGCGCCGCCCGCGAAGTTGCCGACGATGCCGGCCGTCCCGTAGGCGAGGAGCAGCACGCTGATCAGGCCCGCGCCGATGCCGGGCACCCGTTCCAGGACGGGGCGTATGTAGGTGTACGCGGCGAAGTGGCCGGTGACCAGGAGGGTGACGGCGAGGAGCCCGGCCCGCAGCCGGCCGATGCGCAGGAGGCCGGGGAACGCGCCGAAGCCGAGCCCCTCGTGCGCGGGGAGCGGCGGCATGACCGCGCGGAGCAGCCCCGCGACGGCGAGGGCGAGCACGGCGAGGGCCGCGAACCCCCAGCGCCAGCCCGCCAGTTCGCCCAGGAGCGTCCCCGCGGGGACGCCGAGCACGGAGGCCACCGCGATCCCGCTGAAGATGACCGCGGTGGCACGTCCCGCGTTCTCCTCGCGGACCAGCCGCGCGCCGAGGCCCGCCGCGATGGCCCAGACCCCGCCGATGCAGACGCCCACCAGGACGCGCGCGGCGAGCAGGACGCCGAAGGCGGGCGCGAGCGCGGAGGCCACGTTGGCCGCGGCGAGCAGCGCCATCAGCAGGGCGAGGACCGTACGCCGGTCTGCGCGGCGGGCCGCGACGGGCAGCAGCGGGGCGGCGAGCCCGGCGACGACGCCGGGCAGGGTGACGGCGAGGCCCGCGGTGCCGTCCGAGACGTGCAGGCCGGAGCCGACGGAGGTGAGGAGTCCGACGGGGAGCATCTCCGTGGTGACGACCGAGAAGGTGGCGGCGGCGACCGCGAGGACGGCGACGCGGCCCCGCCGGCGCGGCAACACGTTGGGTCTGGTGGGGATATGAGTGCTCTGTGACATGGCTTCCACCCTGTGGGGGCGCCCGCACGGGAACAACGCGGAAGATCTCATCCTTGTATGAGCCGGATTCATCGACCGGGAAGGCCGGCGGGACGATCAGGGAAGAGAGACCGCGCGTCATGAGCGGGAACGGGCTGGAGATCCGGGAGCTGGAGTGCTTCCTGGTGCTCGCCGAAGAGCTGCATTTCGGGCGGGCGGGCGAACGGCTGTACGTCTCGCAGAGCCGCGTCAGCCAGCTGCTCGCGGCCCTGGAGCGGCGGATCGGCGCGCGCCTGGTGGAGCGTACGAGCCGCCGGGTCGCCCTGACCACCCTTGGGGAACGCTTCGCAGCCGAACTCCGGCCCGCCTACCGGGAGTTGGCGTCGGTGGTCGAGCGGGCCCGGACGGCGGCGCGCGGGGTCGAGGGCACGCTGCGGGTCGGCTTCCAGGGCACCGCCGACGACCGGCTGATGTGCGCCGTCGAGGCCTTCCAGGAGCGGTACCCGGCCTGTGACACGGAGATCGTGGAGATCCCGTTCTCCGACCCGTTCGGCGCGGTGCGCGCCGGTGGGGTGGACGCGGCGATCGTGCTGCTCCCCGTCGCCGAGCCCGACCTGGTCCTCGGCCCGGTCTTCTCCAGCGAGCGGCAGACCGTCGCCGTGTCGGTGCGGCACGCGTTCGCGGGGCGGGCCTCGCTCACGGCGGCGGAGGTGACCCGCATCCCGCTGATCGCGGCGGCGGAGCCCGCGCCCGCGTACTGGCGCGCGGCGCACGCCCCTTCGGATGCCCCCGCACCGGCGGTCCGCACGCTCCAGGAGGGACTGAGCCTGGTGGCGGCGGACCGGGGCGTGATGCTGCTGTGCGGCCCGACGGCGGAGTACCACGGCCGCAAGGACGTGGTCTTCGTGCCGGTCGACGGGCTGCCGGACTCGGTGCTCGGGATGGTGTGGCACCGGGACGGGGAGACGGAGCGGGTACGGGAGTTCGCGCGGGCGGTGGGGGCGGGCCAGGACGCGTCCTAGCGGTTCCTGAGGTCAGGGCCCGGGTCAGCCGTTCCTGCGCACCTCGAAGTGGAAGCAGCCGTACTCCACGGCGCGGACGTGTACGAGGGCGACCCGCGGGTCGGCGAAGGCCTCGGCGAACGCGGCGTCGAAGCCCTGCTCCTCGTTCTCGGGGATCTCCAGCAGGCGGCCCCCGACGATGTGCCCCCGCGCGTCGTAGCGGCGCAGCGTCCGCAGCGCCCCGGCGCGGGAGAAGGGGTAGCCCGCGCGCTCGCCCTTCGGCCCCTCGCACGGGTCGGCGTGGATGAAGACGGGCCCCTGCTCGTCGTAGGCGCCGGGGGTGGCGCCGGTCTCGGCGGCCCAGCGGCGCAGCGGCGCGTACGAGACGAGGGCGACGCGCTCGCCGGGTGCGATGGGCCGCAGGCAGCAGCGGAGCGGGCTGCCGCCCTCCTGGTCGATGTACGGGACGCAGGGCCGCCCGGCGTCGTCGGTGTCCCGGAGCTGCGCGAGGACGGTGGGGGTGATGGGGCGCGGGGTGTAGGTGGTGGGCGCGTGCGGGGCGGATGTGTCCGGGATGGTCGTGTGCGTTCGCGTGGTGGTCATGGGTCGAGCCTCGCGCGTGGGCGAGGGACGAGCTGGCGGTATTCGGACGTGGAGCTGGGGATCAGGGTGCGTGCGCGGGGTGTCGGCCCGGCGCCTCACCCCACCCCCCACGACCCCCGCCCGTTCAGTTCCGCCACGTCCGCGCCCGTCGTTCTGCGGTACGCCGCGTGCAGCTCCGCGAGCTCCTGCGGTGTCAGTACGTCCTCGATGCGGTCGAAGCCGTCCGGGGCGCGCACGGCGACCGCCTGGAGGATGCGGTCGGCCGGCATCGTGCGGTTGGCGAGGACGACCGCGTTGGCCGCCTCCCGCCGCACCTCCTCGTACGCCCGCACCCCCGCCTCCCGGTCCGGCGCGGTGTGGGCGAGGCAGCGGGCGAGCACGCGGGCGTCGAGGATCGCCTGGGAGCCGCCGTTCGACCCCACCGGGTACATCGGGTGCGCCGCGTCGCCGAGCAGGGTGACCGGACCGCGGCCCCACCACGGAAGCGGGTCCCTGTCGACCATCGGGTACTCCAGGATGTGCCGCGTGGCGGCGAACAGCGCGGGGACGTCGAGGTCGCCGATGCGCCAGCCCGCGTAGTGCGGCAGGACGTCGGAGAGGCGTCCGGAGCGGTTCCAGTCGGCGGGCCCCGCCATGCCGTGGTGGTGCGCCGAAGGCAGCCGCACCTCCGCCACCCAGTTGAGCAGGTCCCTGCCGCGCTCCTGGGCCCGCCGTGAGATGGGGTAGACGACGAGTTTGGCGGTGGCGTTGCTGCCCGCCACCGCGACGGTCCTGCCGCCGAGCACGGGATGCCAGTCGGTGGTGCCGCGCCACATCCGGATGCCGTTCCACAGCGGCGGCCCCTCGCCGGGGTGCAGCATGGCCCGCACCGTCGAGTGCAGCCCGTCGGCACCGACCAGGGCCCGCACCCGTACGGCGTACTCCCTGGCCCGCCCCATGTCCCGCAGGATCACCCGCAGCGCGCCGCCCTCCCGCTCGGCGAGGCGGACGAACGCCGTGCCGGTGCGCACCGCGTGGTCGCCGAGCCGGTCGCGGACCGCGTCGAGCAGGATGAGCTGGAGCGCGCCGCGGTGGATGGAGTACTGCGGCCAGTGGTAGCCGAGGGCGAGGCCGCGCGGCTCGGCCCAGATGCGGTTGCCGTGCCGGTCGAAGTGGACCATCGCGTCGGGGGCGACGGCGGTCGCCGCGAGCTCGCCGCCGAGCCCGAGTTCGGTCAACTCCCGCACCGCGTGCGGCAGGAGGTTGATGCCGACGCCGACGGGGCGCAGCTGCGCCGCGGTGTCCACGACGCGGACGTCGATGCCCGCGGCGTGCAGGCTGAGCGCGGCGGTGAGTCCGCCGATGCCCGCGCCCGCCACGAGTACGTCGGTCATGGCCGCCGCGCGTACGGGCCGGTGGTGACCGGCCTCTCGATCCCCAGCATCTCCGGCATCCCCCTGTGGTCCCTGACCGTCCGCGGGGCCGTGGTCGGCGGCCGGGGCGGAGCGGTGCGAACGCGCGGAGCGTAGCCGCACGGCAGCGGGAGAACAATGGGCCCGGCGGCCATCCGCAGCCGCATGGAAGGATGGCCGGAAACACCACAAGTCGCACCCACCGACCCCCGACGCGTCGTGCCAAGAAGGACCACACGTCGTACCCGAGGAGATGACCGCGTGCCCGGCACCAATCTGACCCGCGAAGAGGCGCAGCAGCGGGCGAAGCTGCTCACCGTTGACTCGTACGAGGTCGATCTCGACCTTTCCGGCGCGCAGGAGGGCGGCACCTACCGGTCCGTGACCACGGTGCGCTTCGACTCCGCGGAGGCGGGCGCCGAGACCTTCGTCGACCTGGTGGCCCCCGCGGTCCACGAGGCCGTCCTGAACGGCCACGCGCTGGACGTGGCCTCGGTCTTCCGTGACTCGCGGATCGCGCTGACGCACCTGCGGGAGGGCCGCAACGAGCTGCGGGTCGTCGCCGACTGCGAGTACACCAACACCGGTGAGGGCCTGCACCGTTTCGTCGACCCCGTCGACCAGCAGGCGTACCTGTACACGCAGTTCGAGGTGCCGGATGCCCGGCGCGTCTTCGCCTCGTTCGAGCAGCCGGACCTGAAGGCGACGTTCCGGTTCACCGTGAAGGCGCCGAGCGGCTGGACGGTGATCTCCAACTCGCCCACACCCGAGCCGAAGGACGACGTCTGGTCCTTCGAGCCGACGCCCCGCATGTCCACGTACGTGACGGCGCTGATCGCCGGCCCGTACCACTCGGTGCACTCCTCCTACGAGGGTCCCGGCGGCCAGTCCGTGCCGCTCGGCATCTACTGCCGCCCCTCGCTCGCCGAGTTCCTCGACGCGGACGCGATCTTCGAGGTGACGCGGCAGGGCTTCGACTGGTTCCAGGAGAAGTTCGACTACGCGTACCCCTTCGCCAAGTACGACCAGCTCTTCGTGCCGGAGTTCAACGCGGGCGCGATGGAGAACGCGGGCGCGGTGACCATCCGCGACCAGTACGTGTTCCGTTCGAAGGTCACGGACGCCGCCTACGAGGTGCGGGCCGCGACGATCCTGCACGAGCTGGCCCACATGTGGTTCGGCGACCTGGTCACCATGGAGTGGTGGAACGACCTGTGGCTGAACGAGTCGTTCGCCACCTACGCCGAGGCCGCCTGCCAGGCATACGCGCCGGGGTCCAAGTGGCCGCACTCCTGGACCACGTTCGCCAACTCCATGAAGACGTGGGCGTACCGCCAGGACCAGCTGCCCTCCACGCACCCGATCATGGCCGACATCCGTGACCTGGACGACGTCCTGGTCAACTTCGACGGCATCACGTACGCGAAGGGCGCGAGCGTCCTCAAGCAGCTCGTCGCGTACGTCGGCGAGGACGAGTTCTTCCAGGGCGTGCAGGCGTACTTCAAGCGGCACGCGTTCGGCAACACGCGCCTGTCCGACCTGCTCGGCGCCCTTGAGGAGACCAGCGGCCGCGATCTGAAGACGTGGTCGAAGAAGTGGCTGGAGACGGCGGGCATCAACGTCCTGCGTCCGGTCGTGGACGTCGACACGTCCGGGGTCATCACGTCCTTCGCCGTCAAGCAGGAGGCGCCCGCGCTCCCCGAGGGCGCGAAGGGCGAGCCGACGCTCCGTCCGCACCGGATCGCGATCGGCCTCTACGACCTGGACGAGGCCTCCGGCAAGCTGCTGCGCACGGACCGCGTCGAGCTGGACGTCGACGGCGAACTGACCGCCGTGGACGCGCTGGTGGGCAAGCGCCGCCCGGCCGTGATCCTCCTCAACGACGACGACCTGTCGTACGCGAAGGTCCGCCTGGACAGCGAGTCGCTGGCGTTCGTCACGGACCACATCGGCGACTTCGACGCGTCGCTGCCGCGCGCCCTGTGCTGGGCGTCGGCGTGGGACATGACGCGCGACGCGGAACTCCCGACCCGGGAGTACCTGAACCTCGTCCTTTCCGGCATCGGCAAGGAGTCCGACATCGGCGTCGTGCAGTCGCTGCACCGCCAGGTGAAGCTCTCCCTGGAGCTGTACGCGGCTCCGGCGGGCCGCGAGGCGGCGCTGACCCGCTGGACCGAGGCCACCCTGTCCCACCTGCGGGCCGCCGTGCCGGGCAGCGACCACCAGCTGGCGTGGGCCCGCGCCTTCGCCGCGACGGCCCGCACCGACTCCGACCTCGCCCTCCTGGAGCGGCTGCTCGACGGCTCGGAGTCGGTGGACGGCCTCGCGGTCGACACGGAGCTCCGCTGGGCGTTCGTGGCCCGGCTCGCGGCGACCGGCCGGCTCGACGAGGCGGGCATCGCGGCGGAGCTGGAGCGGGACAGGACCGCGGCGGGCGAGCGGCACGCGGCGTCCGCGCGGGCGGCGCTGCCCACCGCGGAGGCGAAGGCCGCGGCCTGGGCCTCGGTCGTCGAGTCCGACACCCTGCCGAACGCGATCCAGGAGGCCGTGATCGACGGCTTCGTCCAGACCGACCAGCGCGAACTCCTCGCTCCCTACGCGGAGAAGTTCTTCGCGGCGGTCAAGGGCGCGTGGGACTCCCGCTCGCACGAGATGGCCCAGCAGATCGCCACGGGCCTCTACCCGTCGCTCCAGATCTCCCGGGCCACGCTGGACGCCACGGACGCGTGGCTCGCCTCGGCGGAGCCGTCCGCGGCGCTGCGCCGGCTGATCACGGAGTCGCGGGCGGGGGTGGAGAGGGCGCTTCGGGCTCGGGACGCCGACGTGTAGCCCTCGCCGGGCGGGGGGACCGGGGAGGTTCGTTCTCCCGCCCGCCCGCCCGTTGCCCCGCGACGCAGCGCTGGGTAGGGGCTGGTGGCCCCCGCTCAGCTCGCCGATGCGCGGGCCGCCCAGACTCTGCGTTCCGTGCGGACCGTGAGGTCGGTGCGGTGCACGATGCTGTGGGGGCTTTCGGGGTCCAGCAGGCGGTCCAGTGCGGTGAGGTCGGCCGGGGAGAGCGTGGCGGCCGCCGTGTCGCGGATGCGTCGCAGGCTCTCCAGGGCGTACCGGGCCACCGTCCGCGAGCGGGAGTTCCTGATGTCGACGGTGATCGTACGCTCGTCCTCGACGGTGAATCCGGCCGCCGTGAGCATGGGGCCCCAGTCCGCGCCGCGATGCGGCACGTGCGTGGCGTGGTGGCTGTCGCTCGCCGCGTGGCAGCGCTCTTCGAGACCGGGCGCCTCCTCCGGGGCGTCCTCGGGCAGGAAGCGGGGGAAGCCCGCCAGCTCGACGACGGCGAACAGGCCGCCGGGCGCGAGCGAGCCGCGCACCTGGCGCAGGGTGCGCTCCGGGTCGGCCATGTGGTGCATCGAGGCGGATGCCCAGACGAGGCCGGGCGCGCCGAGGCCGGGCCATGCGGTGTCGAGCTCGGGCCAGTCGGTGTCGAGATCGGCCAGAACGGTCCGGACGCGGTCGTCCACACCGCGTGCTCGCGCCTTCTCCCGCAGGCGGGCCAGGTGCGTGGCCGAGGCGTCGACTGCGGTGACGTACGCGTCGGGGAAGCGGTCCAGGAGGGCGAGCGTGCCGGTACCGGTGCCGCTTCCCAGATCCACGATGTGGCCCGGGGCCTCGGTGACCGGCAGCCATCCGGTGATGGACGCGATGTGCTGGGCCACGACGTCCGCGTCCAGGTCAAGAATGTCCACCTGGTCGGCGTCGGAGGCGTGGGGGTGCGGGGCGGGGTGCGTCATGCGGTCCACGCTAGGGCGGCGGGAGGCCCGAAGCCCGTCCCGTGCCGGGATGCGCAAGACGATGGCCAGTTACGCTGCCGAACGCGCAAGCCGCGGGCATGAGGCGGCGAAGTGGCCCGCGCGCCGGCCTGTACAGTCCCTCCTCATGTTGTTGATCAACTCCTCCCGTGGGGGACGGGAGCCCACCGCGATCGCTCGTGCCGTCACCGACATGCTCCAGCCCCGCAACGTTCTCCTCGTCGGCATGCTCGGCATCGGTCTGGCGGCGGCGGGCGACTGGACTGGCCTTCCGTGGGGCGCCCTCGGCGCGCTGTGCGCCGGGCTCGTCCCCGCCGGGTACATCGAGTGGGAGCGCAAGCGGGGCACCTGGGGCGACCGCCACGTCGTGGACCGCACGAAGCGCGGCCCGATCTTCCTGGTGATCCTCGCGTCCATCGGTATCGGATCGCTCGTCATGGTCCTCGGCCACGCCCCGGCCGGCATCCTGGTCGCCATGCTCGCCCTGTGGGCGATGACCGTCGTCCTGCTGGCCGTGAACACGGTCTGGAAGATCAGCGTGGACTCCGCGGTCGCCTCCGCGGTGCCCGCGCTGCTCGCCGTCGTGCACTCGCCCTGGTGGTCGCTGGCCTACCTGCTCACGCTCGCGGTGTGCTGGTCGCGAGTGGCGCTGACGTACCACACCGTCGGCCAGACCGTGGCCGGCGCGTTCCTCGGTGCGGCGACGGCCGCGGCCTTCCTGCTGCCCTGACCCGCCGGGCAGGCCCCGGTCCTGCCCCAGCCCTGCCCCAGTCCTGCCCCAGTCCTGCCCTAGTCCCGGGTGCCTTCCTCGCCGCGCTGGTGGCCCCTGCGTGCGTCGCGGTCGAAGATGCCGAGGAGTTCGCAGGGTCCGCCCTCCGCGCCGATCGCGTGCGGCAGCATCGTGGGGAACTCGGCGGACTGGTTCGTCTCGATGCGGAAGCGGCGGTTGCCGAGCAGCAGGGTGGCCGTGCCGGACAGGACGACGAACCACTCGTGGCCCGGGTGCGCGCGCATGCGGGCGGGGTTGTCGGGCGGTGGCTCCGTCATGCGCTGCCGGATGACGGTCGTTCCGGGGTCCGCCTTCACCGACCAGTGCATACGGGTGTGGGCGGCGTCGATGACGGGGCTGGAGACGACGTCGTCGGCGCCCGTTTCGACCAGTTGGTCGAGCGACGTGTCCAGTGCGCGGGCGAGCGTGACCAGCTGGTCGAGGGCGAGCCTGCGCCGGCCGTTCTCGATGCGGCTGAGCGTGGACTGGCTGATCCTCGCGCGGACGGCCAGCTCCTCGAGCGACCAGCCCTGCGCCACCCGCAGGGCGCGGATCCGTCTGCGTACCAGGCTGTCCAGTTCGCCGTCGTTCGCGTCTTGCGTCATAAGCATCAGCGTATGCCCGCTTGGCAAAGCGGGCCTGGCGAAGACCGTGCCGCTACGCCCGCGACCGCTCCGGCACCGCGTCCCGCAGTGACGTCAGGACCCGCGCCACCGCTGCCCCGGAGGCCGCCCCCCGCCGCACCGCCGCGATCACGTGCCGGCGCGGGCGGTCCGCGGCCAGCTCCGCCATCACCACGCCGTCCCGCCGCACCGCCGCGAGACGGGGCACCAGGGCCACGCCCATCCCCGCCTCCACCATCGCGAGGATCGCCGTCCAGCCGGACGCCGAGTGCGCCTGCTCCGGCGCGAAACCGGCACCCTCGCAGGCCGCCCGCGTGATCTCCGACCAGGGGCCGCTGCCCCCGAAGATCCACGGTTCACCCGCCAGGTCCGCGAGCCGCAGCCCCTCGGCCGAAGCGAGCGGATGGTCGCCGGGCAGCGCCACGTCCAGCGGGTCGGCGAGCAGCGACTCCCGGGTGAAGCGGGTGTCGGCGTCGCCCGCGGCGGGCGCCTGGACGGCCAGGGAGAGGGCGATGTCCACCTCCCCGGCCGCGAGGAGTTCGTACGCCTGCGCCGCCTCGGTCTCCCGCACCCGTACGGAGATGCCGGGCGCCGCATCGCGCAACGCCAGGACCGCGGGCACGACCAGCGCGGGCACCGCCGTCGAGAACGCCCCGACCCGCACCTCCCCCGCCTCACCCTGCGCGTACGCGGCCAACTCGGCGTCGGCCCGCTCAAGTTGGGCGAAGACGGCTTCCGTGTGGCGCAGCACCAGGTGGGCGGCGTCGGTGAGGCGGACCCGCCGCCCGTGCGCCTCCAGGAGCGGTACGCCCAACTGTCTGGCGAGGTTGGACAGCTGCTGGGAGACGGCCGACGGCGTCATCCGCAGCGTCTGCGCCGTCGCCGTCACGGTGCCCCGTTCGCTCAACGTGCGCAGGATCTGCAGCTTCTTGATGTCCCACTCGCTCATGAGGCCAACGTACCGACTGGTCAGCAGCGGAGAACCCACCGGCCGCGCCCCCTACTTCGCGCGGGCCGCGCCCAGCACGACCCCGCCCAGGATCAGGCCCATGCACAGCACCTGGAGCCACCCCATCGCCTCACCGAGGAGCGCGAAGGAGAGCAGGGCGACGCAGACCGGCTGGAGGTAGTAGACGACCCCGGCGCGGGCCGCGCCGATGATCGATATCGCCTTGTTCCAGGCGAAGAAGGCGACCGCCGACGACACCACGCCGACGTAGAGGAGCGGCGAGACCGTGCCGACGGTGGGCTCGAAGCCGCCCTGGACGGCGTAGCTGACCGCGAAGACCGGCAGCAGCATCAGCGCGCCGAGCACGAACGTCGAGAGGAGGAAGGGGAGTCCGCCGATCTCCGCGGGCTTGCGCTTGAGCAGCGCGCTGTACGAGCCGAAGGAGAGCGCGCCCGCGATGATCCACAGATCGCCGCCCGCGAAGTCCATGGCGAGCGAGCCCCTGCTGACCAGCAGGAGGACCCCGGCGCAGGCGACGCACATGCCGAACGCGCGGCGCGCGCCGAGCCTTGTCCCGCCGAGCCGTTCGCAGACCGCCATCAGGACCGGCGAGGCGGCCATGATCATGCCCATGTTCCCCGCGGTGGTCGTCATGGCGGCCTGGTTCACCAGGGTGTTGTAGACGGTCACGCCGAGGAGCGAGGCGAGCAGCAGGAACTTGAGGTGCCGCCGGAGCAGCTTCCGCTGCCGCCAGGTCTGCCGCGCCGCGAACGGCGCGACCGCGGCGACGGCGATGATCCAGCGCCAGAACGCGTGCTGGACGGGCGGCACGCTGTCGTGCAGGGCCCGCGAGGTGACGAAGCTGCCCGACCAGACGACGGTGGCGAGGGCCGCGAGGGCGAGGCCGACGCCGATGGGGCGCGCGGCCGGGTGAGCGGTCGGCGCGGCGGGGACGGGGGTCCGGTCGAGGAGTGCCACGGGGTATCCCTTGCCTCTCTCCCCCGGGTGGCGGGGGCGTCTCGGTGATGTTCGCGGGACCACCGTGACACTCGGGAACCCATCAGGTCCATCGAATCTTTCAGCTGCATCTTTTAAGCTGAAGCGAACGATTCGGCGACCCGCCCGCCTCAGCCCACTCCCCACTCCCCCAGCGCCTCCGCCACCGCCCCCGCATCCGCGTCGTCCGCCGCCCACGCCACGTATCCGTCGGGGCGCACCAGAAGCGTCGTGCGGCGGTCGCTCGACCAGTGGGCCGGTACGGCGCGGCCCGTCGCGAAGCCCTCACCCACCGGGGCGACGAGGACGAACTCGCCCGCGCGCAGGAGCTCGTGGAGCCTTCCCTCCTTGAGTGCGATGTCGGGGGCGCGGCGGCCGACGAGGCGGTGGGCGCCCTTCGGGGCCGGGTAGGCGATGCCGACGCCGGTGACCTGGCCGACCGCCTTCCTGCGCACCGCGGGCACGCTGTTCACGGCGGTGGCGACCGCGGCGCGCGCCGCACGCGTCCAGGGCCGCTTGGCCATCGCCATCCTGACGATGCCGCCGCTGCTGCGGAGCACCGCCTTGCCGACCGGATGCCGCTCGGCCTGGTAGCTGTCCAGCAGCCCCTGCGGCGCACGCCCTTCGACGGCCGCGGCCAGTTTCCAGCTCAGGTTCGCGGCGTCCTGAAGGCCGGTGTTCATGCCCTGGCCGCCCGCCGGGGAGTGGACGTGCGCGGCGTCCCCGGCGAGGAAGACACGGTCCACCCGGTAGGCGGGCGCCTGCCGTTCGTCGCTGTGGAAGCGGGACATCCAGCGGGCGTCGTGCATGCCGAAGTCGCGGCCGAGCGCCTGCCGGACGATCTCCTTGACCTCGTCGAGACCGAGGGGCTCGCTGTCGGGGACGTCGCGGCGGCGGTCCCAGCCGATGACGCGGTGGTAGCCGTCGGCGAAGGGCGCGATGAAGGCGAAGGCGTCGCCGACGGCGTTGACGGTGAGCAGCGCCTGCGGCCGCTCGGCGAGCCTGACGTCGGCGAGGACGAGCGAGCGGATGACGGACCTGCCGGGGAAGGGCAGCCCGACCGCCTCGCGCACCTTGCTGCGCAGCCCGTCGGCGCCGACCACGTAGGCGGCGCGCAGAGAGCCCGGCTCGCCGCCGGGGCCGCGGAGTTCGAGCGTCACGCCGTCCGCGTCCTGAGTGAGTCCGCTCACCTCGCTCCCGTACGAGAAGCGCACCCCCGCGTCGACCGCGCGCCGCTCAAGGGCCCGCTCGACCTCGTACTGCGGGAGGACGAGGACGTGCCGGAAGCGGGAGGGCAGCCGTGCGAGGTCGAGCGAGAGGCGGCCGAAGAGGCGCAGCCTGTCGAGCGGCTCGCCCTTGGCCTCGAGCTCGTCGGCGAGGCCCCTGGCGTCCAGCTGCTCCAGGGTGCGGGCGTGCAGGACCATGGCGCGCGACAGGTTGCTGATGCCGTGCTCCCGCTTCTCGACGAGCGTGACGGGGACGCCCGCGGTGGCCAGGTCCCCGGCGAGGAGCAGCCCGGTGGGCCCGGCGCCGACGACCGCGACGGTGGTGGCGGTGGCCTCGCCCGCGTCTCCGGTGGCGCCCGTGTCGCCCGCGCTTCCGGTCCTGTCGCCCATGTTCCCGGTCGTGTCGCCCATGTTGCCGGTCGTACCGTTCATGGCTGCCTCCTGATGCCAACACCTGTTGGTCAACGCTTGTTGGCCAACGTAGAACCGCGGCCATGGACTGTCAACGCCTGTTGGCCTACGTTTGTTGACATGACCGAAAGACCTGCGGACGCGGCGGCACGCCGCTCCGACGCCACCCGCGCCGGCATCCTCGCCGCGGCCCGCGAGCGGTTCGCCGCGGACGGGTACGAACGCGCCACGATCCGCGCCATCGCCAAGGACGCCCGCATCGACCCGTCGATGGTGATGCGCTACTACGGCAACAAGGAGGGCCTCTTCGCCGCCGCGACCTCCGTCGACCTGCGCCTTCCGGACTTCACCCGGGTGCCGCGGGACGAGGTCGGACGGGTGCTCGTGACGCATTTCCTCGCCGTCTGGGAGGGCGGCGAGGTGCTCACCGCGCTGCTCCGGGTGGGCATCACCAATCAGGCGGGGGCCGAGCGCATGCGGGGCGTCTTCGAGGAGCAGATGCTGCCGGTCGCGCGGGAGGTCTGCCCCGATCCGGCCGAGGCACCGGCGCGGGCCGCGCTCTGCGCCGCCCAGATACTGGGGCTCGCCCTGACCCGCTACGTCCTGCGGTTCCCGCCGTCGGCCGCGCTGACGCGCGAGGAGGTCACGGACTGGCTGGCGCCGACGCTCCAGCGCTATCTGACGGCCGAGAAGCCGTGAGCGCGAGCGAGAGGGGCGCATGAGTGGGAGCACGCCGAGGGCGCCCTTCGGCGACGTCCGTATCCGGTACGCGTGGTACGCGCGATACGGGGTTACGTCGCCGAAGGGCGCCCTCGGCCCTGCGACAGACCTACGTAAGGCCTATGTCAGCCCTGCGTCAGCCCTGCTTCTGCTGCTTGCGGGACTTGTCGCCGACCATCACCAGGCCCGCGATCACCAGGAACAGCACGATGGGCGCGGCGACATAGAGGCCGAGCGTGTCGATGACGCTCAGGCCGGGGCCCGGGTCGTCACCGTCGTCACGCACGACCGCGAGGGCGGGGGACGACATGAGCAGCATCATCAGCGTCGTGCCGGAGGCCAGGGCGCCGGCGCGCAGTGCGTTCTTCTTGTCCACGGTGCCAACGTAGCGAACTCCTAAACGGGGTGCGCGCCCGGGGGTGCCGTACGGGCGCCTTCGCCCCGCACCGCCACTTCCCGGAACACGGCCATGAGCCCGTGCAGGCGCGGGGATGCGGCGAGTTCCTCCAGGGTGACGGGGCGTCCGGTGGCGTCGGCGACGGGCAGCCGCCAGTTGGGGTACTGGTCCCAGGTGCCGGGGAGGTTCTGCGGGCGGCGGTCGCCGACGGCGTCCGGGAGCCAGACGCCGATCATGCGGGCCGGGGTGGCAAGCAGGAAGCGGTGCACGGCGCGGATCTCGTCCTCCTCGGAGCCCATGCCGCCGGGCAGCATGCCGAGCCGGGAGAGCAGCCCGAGCCACTCCCGTACGTCGGCGGCTGCCGCGGACCGCTCCTCGGTCAGCGGGCGGGTCAACAGGCCCAGGTCATACCGGAGTTGGACGTGCTCGCCGGTGAGGCGGGCGGCGGTCGGCGGCAGGTCGTGCGTGGTGGCGGTGGCCACGCAGTCGGCGCGCCAGTCGGCGGGGGCCAGCGGGCGCCCGGTGCCCTCGCCCCCGTCCGCGCTCGTCCAGTCCCGCTCGAACCAGAGGACCGAGGTGCCGAGCACGCCGTGCTCGCGCAGGGTCTCGCGGACGCCCGGCTCGACGGTGCCGAGGTCCTCGCCGATGACGAGGGCGTCCGCGCGGCGCGCTTCCAGGGCGAGGACGGCGAGCATCGCCTCGGCGTCGTAATGGACGTACGTCCCCTCGGTGGGCTCACGGCCCTGCGGGACCCACCAGAGCCGGAACAGGCCCATGACGTGGTCGATGCGGAGCGCGCCCGCGTTCCGCAGGAGGCCGCGCAGGAGGGTTCGGTAGGGCGCGTAGCCGGACTCGGCGAGGCGGTCGGGGCGCCAGGGCGGCAGACCCCAGTCCTGGCCGCGCGCGTTGAAGGCGTCCGGCGGGGCCCCGACGCTCATCCGCGGGGCGAAATGCCGCTGCTGGGCCCAGGCGTCGGCGCCGCCGGGGTGCACGCCGACCGCGAGGTCGTGGACGAGGCCGATGCCCATGCCTGCCTCGCGCGCGGCGCGCTGGGCGGCGGCCAGCTGGGTGTCGGTGAGCCAGGCGAGGCGGCTGTGGAAGTCGACGCGGTCCATCAGCTCGCGCCGGGCGCGGGCCGTGCCCGGCGAGGACGGGTCGCGCAGGGCGGCGGGCCAGGAGTGCCAGTCGGGGCCGTAGGCCTCGGCGAGGGCGGACCAGGTGGCGTGGTCGTCCAGGGCGGCGCCCTGTTCGGCGAGGAAGTCGCTGTAGGCGGCGCGGCGGCCGGGGCCGAGGGGCACTTCATGGAGCAGTTCGAGGGCTTCGCGCTTGAGGGCCCAGACGGCGTCGCGGTCGATCAACCCGCCCTCGTCGAGGACCGCTTCGCGCAGCCGGGCGGCCCGGCGGCCCAGCTCGTCGACCCGGTCGCGGGCCTCGCCCCGCAGATACGCGAACTCCGGCACCGCCTCGACGCGCAGGTGCACGGGGTCGGGGAAGCGGCGGGACGAGGGGCGGTACGGCGAGGGGTCGCTGCCGGGGCCGTGGGGCGGGTTGGGCACGGCGGCGTGGAGCGGGTTGACCTGGACGAAGCCGGTGCCCAGGTCGCGGCCGGACCAGGCGGCGAGCTCGGCGAGGTCACCGAGGTCGCCCATGCCCCAGGAGCGGCGGGACAACAGGGAGTACAGCTGGACGAGCAGGCCGTGCGAGCGGCCCTCGGGGGTCTTGACCCGGCGGGGGGCGACGATGAGGTGGGTATGCGCCTCGCGCCCGTCGGGACCGCGCACGCGCATCCGGTGCACGCCGTGCGGCATCCGGGTCCGGGGACCCCCACCGGTCGACGCCCCCGTCTCCCATTCCTCGACGCCCCCGCCCTCCCACTCCACCCGTACGTGTGACCCGGGCGGCAGGTCGGCGAGGGGTGCGGCCCGGTCCGTGGGGGTCCGCGCGGCGGCGGGGCCGTCCGGCTCGGCCGGGGGCTCGTCCGTCCAGGTCACCACCGTCGGTGGCAGCAGGCGCCCGGACAGTTCCGCCTCGCGCGCGGCCAGGGCCGACCCGACCGCTTCCGGGGTGCTCGCGTCCACGTCCAGCGCGGCGAGCGCGGCGATCACCGCGGCGTCGACGGCCGGGACGGTGCGCCCGGGGGACGGGGAGTAGGAGGTGGCCACTCCGTACGAGGCGGCCAGCCGGGAAAGGGTCATCAGACCCCCATGAAGTCCAGGCCCGAGGCCATGCCCGCGGAGGTGGGCTCGCTCGTCAGCGGGGCGGCGGCGGCGAGGGGCGGCTCGCTGGTCAGCGGCGCGGTGTCGGCGAGCGGGGGCTCGCTGGTGAGGGGCGGCTCGACGCAGCCGCAGGAGCAGGAGCCGTCGAGGCCCGAGTCGGGGTGGGAGACCTGTTTGGAGAGTGCGGAGAGCAGAAGGCTGGCGGAAGCGGCCACGTGGGAGCTCCTTGTCAGGGGGCAGGTCTCGGCAGCCCTACCCAATGCGCGGGGTCGCAGACGTATACGTTGCCTCAACGTGTCCTGGGTCACATGGGTTCCCCGTCGCGGGAGGTGTTTCTCCGGGGGTGGGCGAAGCCCGGAGAAACCGTCTGCGACGCCCGATCCCCTCGGGAAGATCTCCAGGTGCCGCAGGACGGTCTCCGCGTACGAAGAGGCCCGGATCGAGAGCTAGGCGGATATGCCGTCGATCCGGGCCATCGCGTCGTCCGCGCCGAACGGCTGCAAGTACGGCAGCCAGCGCGGATCCCTGTGTCCGGTCCCGATGATGCGCCACGCGAGGCCCGAGGGCGGCGCGGGTTTGTGCCGCAGCCTCCAGCCCAGCTCCATGAGGTGCCGGTCGGCCTTGACGTGGTTGCAGCGGCGGCACGAGGCCACCACGTTGTCCCAGGCGTGCTGGCCGCCTCGGCTCTTGGGGATGACGTGGTCGACGCTGGTTGCGACGCCACCGCAGTACATGCACCGGCCGCCGTCGCGGGCGAACAGCGCCCGCCTGGTCAGCGGGACGGGGCCGCGGTAGGGGACCCGGACGAACCGCTTGAGGCGGACCACGCTGGGTGCGGGGACGGTGCGCGTTGCGCTGTGCATGAAGGCGCCGGATTCCTCGAGGCAGAGAGCCTTGTTCTCCAGGACGAGGACGAGCGCGCGGCGGAGCGGTACGACGCCGAGGGGCTCGTACGACGCGTTGAGGACCAAGACATGCGGCACGGCGGATGCCTCCTTGTACGCCGGCGGCGCGTGGCTCGCGCCGGGACGATCTGGCTGTCAGTCTCCCCTCATGCCTGGTCGTAGCGCCAGCATGTCCCCGTAACGGCCTTGAAGTGTTTTCGACCACAGCGGGCGCGGTACCGGGACATCATCCGGCTCCTCCCCAGGTGAGCCCGGTCTCTCCCTCGCACACGACAACGGTCCACACACGCTGCCCCGTTAGTGTGGTGGGTCTGCCCGGTTCCCCCGGTTCGTCTCCGTCGAGTCGTTTTCCTCCCCGGGCAGGTCGCGATACCTGGAGGTACCCGCAGTGCTCTTGTCCGTCCTTTCGGCCGCCGGAACGGACCCGGACGACAAGCCGACACCGAAGCCGACGACGAAGCCGCCCACGCTCGAGGACGCTCAGGAGAGCGCCACGAACGCGGCGAGCTGGGTCGAGCAGAACTGGTCCACGTGGCTCGGTATCGGCCTGCGCATCGTGCTCATCGTCGCGATAGCCCTCGTCCTGCGGGTTCTGGTGCGCCGCGCCATAACCAAGCTGATCGACCGCATGAACCGCACGGCGCAGGCCGTCGACGGCACGGCCCTCGGCGGCCTCCTGGTGAACGTCGAGCGCCGCCGCCAGCGCTCGCAGGCGATCGGCTCGGTCCTGCGCTCGGTGGCCTCGTTCCTGATCCTCGGCACCGCCGGGCTCATGATCCTCGGCACCTTCGACATCAATCTGGCGCCGCTGCTCGCCTCCGCCGGTGTGGCGGGCGTCGCGATCGGCTTCGGCGCGCGCAACCTCGTCACGGACTTCCTCTCCGGCGTCTTCATGATCCTTGAGGACCAGTACGGCGTCGGTGACTCCATCGACGCGGGCGTGGCCTCCGGCGAGGTCATCGAGGTCGGCCTGCGCGTCACCAAGCTGCGCGGCGAGAACGGCGCGATCTGGTACGTCCGCAACGGCGAGGTCAAGCGCATAGGCAACCTCTCCCAGGGCTGGTCCACGGCGCGCGTCGACGTGACGGTCCGCCCCGACGAGGACCTCGACAAGGTGCGGGCGACGCTCGCGGCGGTCGGCGAGACCATGGCCAAGGACGAGCCGTGGAACGAGCGGCTGTGGGGCCCGGTGGAGATCCTCGGCCTGGACAGCGTGCTGCTCGACTCGATGGTGCTCAGCGTGTCCGCCAAGACGATGCCGGGCGTTGCTCTGGGCGTCGAGCGGGAGCTGCGCTGGCGCATCAAGCGGGCCTTCGACGAGGCGGGCATCCGCATCGTGGGCGGCGTTCCGCTCCAGCCGGCCGATGCCGACGCCCCGGACCCGGCGGCTGGGGTCGCGGCGCCCTCCGCGTACGCCTCCGCGACCTCCCCGCAGTCGCTTGCGGCGTCTCCGATACCGCCGGCTCAGCCGAACATGTCGAAGTAGCGGGTCTTCGCTTCGCCCCTGCTCCCTGCGTTTCGGTGGGGCGGTGCCGTTGGGGGTGGGCGGGGGCGTCCGGGGTTTTGCGGAGTGTGGCGGTTCCGGGCCGGGAGTAAATTGCGGGACAGGCGGGGGCGGCGGGGGGGCCCCTTGACCAGCGCGACCCCAAA